>NZ_CP025198.1:624158-936237 GCF_003325455.1 Acidipropionibacterium virtanenii | reverse complement strand
CGACGCGGCACGCCTCTGGGGGGCCACCGAATCACTGCTGGGCATCTGCGCCGCGCAGTAGTGGGCGTCTGGCATCATCCGTCCCTGGGCCCCTCCGGCACAGTACCCCGGCGGTAGGTGAGGAATTTGGGGTCCGGCTCCTCATGGAGCATCCGGTACTTGAGCGTGTACTCATCATCGGCGACCGCGACCACGGAGAAGTCGGGGATGTCGATGCTGGACAGCTCGTCGGCGTAGTCGCGGCCGGGATCATGCCGGAACACCAGACTTCGGTGCGCGAACTCCTCCGCCAGAGGCGGAAGCACGCAACCGAACAAATTTATCGGCCTGGTGCGTCTTTCCTGTGCTGGAGGCACATCCGACCCGACTCGGTCAACCGGCACCCTTGCGCTTTGCTTCGGGACTTCTCCGGCAGGGTCATCTCCAGCAGCCCCCGTCGATGAACGGGACGATGTGCCGGGAGTAGTTCTGCGACAGCGGCTGCAGCCCAGCAGCAAGCAGATCGTTCCGGTGCACGGGTCCATTGACAGCTGCGCTCAACATGACTACTTCATGCCTACCATCATTGCTATTCGTGTAGTCATGATTCTGAACTACAAGTTGCGCCCTATGGTGCTCAATACGGATCGTCCCTGTGACGCGGTCATGAATCCGCTCGAACTCGAGGTGGGCAGCCCTGACCTCTGCGCTCCTACCGAAGACGCGCTGGACGCCGGTGCCCCACTGCTCCATGATCCCGGCTTCTCGGAAGATCCGCGCCCGTGACGCGTTGCGCAGACCAGGCGTCTGCCGCGTTGACTCGATCGTCATCCCCGGCGACAACAAGCCCGGACGGCGGCACGGCGGGCGTCCTCCATGTCTAAGTACAGCCTGAGCAACTGCATATCGCAGGTGGTTGTGGTGGTTGAGCTCATGGCCTGTTCCCCTCATCGGGGATCACCTGGAGAGGACCGGTCGGGAAAGGAGAATCCCTCAATCTTCCCATCGCTTCGGATGGGAACCGGTTCCTGCCATAGTCAGAGGCGCATCAGTGGGTGCACCTGCGTAGAGAGTTTGAGAACTTTTCCTCCGCTGCCCAAACCCTGTCTTTCCGCTGGTCGAGGGGTCACTATGCCCGTGTCGAGCGAGCCGCTGGACCCTCGCTGACGGACCTCCGCGGCCCGAACGTACGCGCGATTGAGACGGCTCAAACTTTTCTCACCGCGCAGCAGATCGACGACTTGGTGGACCTATACGAGGATGGGATGCCGATTGGGCAGATCGCGGAGAAGCTTGAGATCCATCGTCACACCGTCGCCCGGCACCTTGAGCACAGGGGCATCACCATCCGCGTGCGCGGCCTGGCGAACGAGCACATCGCAGAGGCGATCCGCCTCTATGAGGGCGGGCTGACGCTCGCTGAAGTTGGCCAACGTTACGGAGCCAGCGCTCAGGCCGTTCGCCGCGCGATCAGCGCCAAGGGAGTCACCATTCGTCCCCGAGGACGGAACCGACACCTGGTGGGCTCGGCATAGATGGCAGGGCGTTCGCAGAAAGCACTACGCGGCGTTCAGCGCGTTGGCATAGGTAGGGCTCCCCGACGCGCGGACCGTTCGAGCCACCGCCTGCGACCCAGCGTCAGAACGCTCACCGGCCCCATGACGATGAACTTCATGGCGTTCCAGGCAGCCACAAGGATGATCAGGTTCAACCAGCCCGGGCCCCCATCGGCAACTGAACGCGCACACCACACCACTACCGCAAGGTACGGGACAGCAAGAAGCATGGCTGGGAGGCCCCACTTGAGGCCGCGCCTGGTCCGGATGAAGTCCAGCAGGATGTTGGTGGGAAGGTAGCGGCGGGTGAGATCCCGAGTTCGGACACTCGCCGCCCAGAGAACGCAAAGCATGATCGGCCTCTCGTCACACGTAGTACTCCATCGAGGAGGCAACTTGTGTGATGAGCACCCGTGAGGGCTGTCCCGGAGGACCCGCAGATAGAGGACGTGCCTCACGAGCCATTCTACCCGTCAGACACCCGCACGCACCCCCCGATCGGAAAGTCGTGACAGCCAGGTGCCCCGCCAGAAAGCCGCCCTCCGCTACGCGAGCAACTTGCCAGCAACGCTGCTCTGCCATTCTCGCGGACTACCACTCCGTCAAGCCCGCTGCCCGTTGAGGCCCATGCCTCAGAGGGCAACGTCGATGGGCCCCTACTCGCTTGATCCAACCTGGAGGGCTGTTGCGCGTTTTTTGACCGCACTTGTGGTAGCATTACACGCATCTGGTCGAAAGGAGACCCCGTGACCGTCGCGACACTAGTCCCGCTCAGCCCGCCCAGCGACGAGCAACGGCTCGCCCAGTTTGGATTGTCCACCGAACTGATCCACATGGGCATGCGTCCCGGCTTAACCAGGGCCGCGAACCGTACCTCGCTGGCCTTGCGCTCTACCCCCGGAACTGACATCTACCATGACGGCATGGAGCAGCTCAACCGTCTGCTCGTTGAACGTGGATGGGATCTTGTGTACATCGACCACCAACCACGACTGTTGCATCCCGACAGAATCATGGCATTCACGATTGCCTCAGGTGTGGATGTCGCGAACCCGGATCGCAGGAAGCAGCCTTATACCCGCCGCAAGGGCGATGCTACCCGTAGCTCGCTTGATCAATCAGGAAACAAAACCGCATCTTTGTTCGAAGTGCCGGATATCGTTCAAGAAAAGAAACTGGTTGCCGCAACGGAGGCCGCTCCCTTGTGGCTGCTCATACACGAACGTACCGAACGCGGGATGAATCTTGAGCTCTCGCGCCCTGCTGTGATGACAGAGAGCGGACGGATCACAGACTGGAGCGACAGGATTCTGATCAAATTTCTAGATCTCGATGGCGACCTCACCGTATTCGACCACTCCGACGACGGCGACATTGACGTGAATGTCGAACCGCTCTAACCGACTTACTAACGACAATGTTCAATCCTTCACAGCTCCGATTGGCGCGAAAGCGTCGCGCACTTACACTGACCAAGCTCGCTGAACAGAGTGGGGTGTCGCTCCGCTCTCTGACCAGCTATGAGAACGGAAGGCAGCCTCCGAACACAGAGAACTTAGATAAGCTCGCGTCCGCTTTGTCTGTTCCGTCGACATTTTTCTCACGTGAAACTGTCGAGACAATCCCCGTCGCGGCCGCTAGCTTCCGCAAACTCAGCAAAACATCAGCCACGAGACGCGACGCCGTACTCGCCAACGCAAGTCTGACGGTACAGTTCTTCGGGACTGTCGCGACGAGATTTCGCTTGCCAGAACCTGAAATCCCATCTCTAGATAAGCTTGCCCCCGCAGAGGCCGCCGAACTGGTGCGCCACCGATGGGAGCTCGGCGACCGTCCAGTTGCCAATATGATCCACCTATTGGAAGCTAAAGGCGTGCGCGTAGCTGCCTTGGGTCATGAGTACACGGACATTGATGCGTTCTGCTTCTTCCGAGATAGCATCCCTTACGTATTTCTAAATACCTCCCGATCAGCAGAGCGTCAGCGCTTTGACGCCGCTCATGAACTCGGCCACCTCGTCTTGCACGGCGAACAAGACATGGATCCGAGTTCATCCAAGGAACGAGAAGCACAGGCAAATGAGTTCGCTGCAAACTTCCTGATGCCGAGTTCCAGGGTACTGTCTCAGTCCATGCGCGCCGCCAGCATCGATCGAATTTTGGCAGCTCGCTCCTTCTGGAAAGTGTCCGCAATGGCCATGACGCACCGTCTTCATGAGCTAAATCTTCTCAGTGACTGGCAATACCGAACCACGTGCATAGAACTTTCAGACCGCGGATATCGATCTTCGGAGCCTGGGGGTATATCGGCGGAGAGCTCACAGCTGCTTCGCAAAGTCATGTTCGGATCAGCAAACAAGGTCACAATCTCCGCAGCCGCAAGGTCGCTTGACCTGGAGACAGATGACGTGGCGGAATTTGTGCGTGATTTGGTTCCAACACTAGTAGGAGCGTAGTGGTATATCCAGACACGTCGCACTGAAATTCTGCTCAGAATCTCATTGCCTCCGAAGGCCTTGACTTGTCTCACAGAGTAGCGCTACAGGAGAGGTCACGTCCGGTTCAACTCAACTACTGCATACATCTCAACCTAACCACAAAGGAGCCCGCATGGGACGCCGGACGCTAACGGCATCAACACTCACATTTCACCAAAAACGCAAGCGTAATGCCTCAAGTTATGCACCTGCGGATCTTGAAGGAGAAGATCTGCTGAAGCTGTTTCAAGACTGGGCAAACGATCTCGGCGTCGAAACTTCGCAGGATGACAGGCATCAGAGCTGGGTGAGTATTGCAAATGTGCGAAGTGTCGCACCACGGGTCGTGCTGCTAGATCTCAGGGTCGGCTACTACGGAGAGCCTGGTGAAATCGTTGACGTTACCAGCGGCGATACAGTCGGAACCATTCTTGATGACCAAGCGCCCACTGGAGCAAACCGAGCCCTCCTCTTCGTCCCAGAACAAGGCGCTACTGCATACTACTTGGCTGAAGAGTCGTCACGTGGATCAGCCGGAGCACGAGTACTGCGGCTGTTCAAGCGCTATTTTAGTGACTACACGGATTTGATTACGATGACGACTCAGACTGTCACAGAGAGCGAAGCGTGGTCGAAGGGTGCGAAGCTGAAGGAGGTCGAAGTTCGATTGAGCGGACATAGTGCGGACATCGCAGATGGACCGCAAGTTGAAGTTGGAACAATCTCCTATGTCGCTCGCCCAGAACGTCGGAATGTTTTTCCTGGCCGTTTGCTTCCACAACTCCATAAGAAGGAGGTGGTGGGCGAACTGGTTTCAGTGCCTGACCTGCCCGATGGCAGCGATGTGTACGTCACTATGGAGCGAGACGGCCGAACAAAGAAGTTCATATTGGGATCAGAAGGCGCCCCTGCAGTTCGTGAGGTTCTTAACGATGCGAGCCAACCAGTGTTGACGGATATCGAACTACTTGAAACTTGCTCCGAGAAGGTCTCTGATATGTGCAGTAGAAATTCAGATGTCTGGATTTCTGACTGGAGCAGGTTAGGAAAACATGGTGATGAGTGATGAGCAAGTCGTCACTGTTTGGTATCCCTAGAGATCACTTTAAGACGCTTTACGATGCTCAAACCGGTAAGGTCCGCTGGAGGGACCTGACGAGCCAAATTGTTGTCCCGCTGGTTTGTGGAGCCGTGACTGCGCTTAGCGGGGCGAGGCTTGCTGATGTATCCGCGGCGGTTGCAGGCATATCTATTGTCGCTGGCCTCTTGTTTTCAATGGCAGTGTTTCTATTTCAGCTGCGAATCTCACTGCCAGACGATCGGCGTCTTCTACCAAAGGATCTTGATCTTATTGACGAATGCATGAAGAACACTCTGTGGGCGATTGTGTGGGGATTGACGCTCGTGCTCTTCCTAGTAGTCGTCGGCGCGGGTGGATGGATCTCAACGGACGGTGCTGGACCTATTTTGACGGGAGTCACCGTTGGCGCCTCTGTTCATTTCTTGCTCGTGATTGGCATGTGTCTAAAACGCCTTCGTCGCGCTTATGAACGGATAGGAATGAGGCGCGACTAGAACCCTTCTTTCAATTGAATCGTTGGGTTTCCTCTACGACGACGGATGAACTGCTCCGAACGATTTGGCACCAATGAATCCTCAAGTGTTCCGTATCGTTCATATTGAGAGACGCACGACCCGTGACTCTGAGCGTCGCGCAGCATCCTCGTTCTGAGGTCTGTCTGTGGCGACCGTACGGGCCGCGTCGAGCGCTGCCCGGGCGCGCGCCGCGTCGACCTTCTGGGCGACGGTATCAACCTGGGTGCCGAGTGCCGCGTCGGTGGTGACGTGGTACCGGTCTCGGTAGGCGGCCACCACTCGGGCGGAGCGCCGCCAGGTGGCCAGCTTCCTGGAGTTCGTGGGCTGCGGTCCCAGCTGCGCCAACCACGGCGCTGCCTGGTCGAGTGCACGGTCGAGGACGGCGTCGGCTCGGGCTTCGATGAGGTCTCGGCGTTCGTTGAGCGTCTGCCGCATGTCACTGGTCATGGCCCCGGTGGCTTCCGGGATGAGCCCAGCGATGAGGCGAGGTGCCTTGCGGGTGCGTCCTGATCCGGCTGGGCGTGCGGTGGCCATGGCCACTCGGTGGTGAAGGACGGCTGCGACGTCCTCGGCGTCTTCGAGCCGTCGCGCGCGAACCAGCTTCGGGAGAAGGGCATCGACGTTGTGATAGTTCGCTTCCGCGCGGCGCAGTTCTGCGGTGAGTGGCCCGAAGGCGTCGGAGGTAAGCACGTCGGCGGCCTGGGTATAGGTGAGGCCGGAGTTCTGGATGAGGGTGGCCCAGCGGTCGTGTTGGGCGGCTGCGGCGATGGTCTCGTATTCGGCAGCGAGCTGGGCGATCGAGCCCCAGGTCTCCTGCTCGGCGGTGATCTTCTCGTGGGCCGATAGTTCTGCGCCCGCGTGTTTCAGGACGCCGTACAGGACAGTGCGGCCGGTGGCAGCCTGGTTCTCGCCAGGGTGCGGAACGTCATGGGCCGGATCGGGTTGGTCAACGGCGACGTAGGTGACGTTCGCGTCCCGTCCTCGGGTCATGGCCACGTACAGGTTCTCCCGAGTCATCGCCGAATCGACGAGAACGTGGGCGGTGTCGGTGGTGATGCCTTGTGCCCGGTATGAGGTGACCGCGTACCCGAGTTCGATGTGCTCAGCGACGTAGTCGGCGGGGACGATGACCGTCGCACCCCACGTGGCTCCAGCGCGTTGGAGGGCGATGGACCCATCGTCACGGACGTCCATCACGTTCCAACGGTCGCCGTTGCGCACCCATCCGCGCCCGGCCCTCAAGCGCCTGTCATTGCGTCGGGTGATGACGACATCCCCAGTGGCAGCGCGAGTGCCGTCGTGGAGACCTGCTTCGCGAGTCCCTCGGACGACACCGTCAAGGATCAAGTCGGTGCGCGCGCGAATGTTCAAGGCGGTGACCGACTCGTTGGAATCCGACACCAACACAGTGGCCTTGCCTGCCAGCAGATCTGCGCGCCACGCGGTGTAGGCGGAGTCGACCATCTCCTCGGTCTCACCATCGCGGATGCGGTCATGAACGTCGTAGGTGTCGATGATGTCGGTGTGGCCGTGCCGTAGGTCCAGAGAAGCGGTCTTCTCCCACGCATGGGTAAAGCGGTGGACATCGACGAGTTCGGGCGCGTCGCCTCGGTCATGGACCAGGAGCCCGAATGCGCCACCCGCATCAACGGATTGGAGCTGGGCGTAGTCGCCGACCAGCAGCACCTTCGCGCCCGCCTCGGCTGCGAGACCGGTGATTCGGTCCAGGGAGAGTGTGCCTGCAAGTGAGGCTTCGTCCACGATGACGAGTTGCCCCGCGTGGAAGGTGGCGCCCGTGGTCTGGTGGGTCTGCCACCATTTCGCAGTGTTCTCCGTCGCGATACTCAGGTCCTCTGCCAAGACCTGGGCGGCACCCGCGGACGGCGCCAGCCCGACGACCGAACCTGAGCCGTGCTCGCTCTCCCATGCTCGACGCAAGGCGTTCATCGCAGTGGTCTTCCCAGCACCTGCGGGACCGACCAGCACGTCCAGGACGCGGCCAGAAACCGCGATCCGTACGAGGGCATCTGTCTGGTCCTGACCCAGCAAGCGTCCTTCGGGGTCTGGGCGCCTGGCGATGCGTTCCATTGTCCCCAGGCTGACCGTCGGACCGGTCGTGTCGTGACTGCGCTCAAGGAGCCTGTCCTCAGCGTCAAGGAGCTGGTGGGAGGAGTAGATGGTGGAGTTCTTCGGCCTGAAGACCGAGGTGGCGTCCGGGCGGCGGAACGCGGCGGGGCTGGAGGCCAGCTCGAACGGGGTCAATCTCAGGGACACTGCCTCTGCGGCATCCACGACCAGTCCGACGATGGCTTCGCGGTCCTGGGCGGTGGTGAATCGGTAGTCCATGGTTTGGCGGGCGGCTTCGGCGGTGAGGTTCCAGCGTCGCCAGGTTGAGCGTTTCTCGCCGACCGCAGCGACGACGCTCTCACCGAGGTTGCGGACGATATCGAGGGGGATGTCGTCGGCCCGTAGCAACAGCGGCTGCTCGTTGGCTGCAACCCGGCGTGCCCACCCGGTTGCATCCTCACCCAGCACAGTGGCAGCTCGGTTGCGCCATTTTGCAGTCAGGTCTGCCAGGGAGTGCACGGTCTTCTCGGGGCGTGTTGAGAGCGTTGCTTGGGCGCGCAGCTTCATGATCGCCGCGGCCGACGGGCGCCGCCCGTGCTCGGCCACATATTTGTCTATCAGCCGGTCGGTTGCCTCATCGATGTGTCGTGCACGCGTGGAGAACTCCGCAACCAGCTCCTCGGGAACGTCGGCAATCGACCATGCCGGATTGCGGTCACGGCCACGGCCACGGGCACGCGACTCCCACTCGACCCCGAGCATCCGCGTCAGATGATCGGCAAAGACTGCCTCGTGCAGCTCTGAGAGAGCCACGGTAGCTGCGTGCAACGGCCTCCCGTCCAAGGATCTCCACTTCCCATCCAAGACGGTCTGAACCTTGTTGCTGATCACCACGTGCGTGTGAAGGTGCGGGTCACCAGCACGGGAGTCGTAGTGGTCGTAGGCGGTGGCTATGACACCGCGAACGTCAACCTGAGCGACCGCACCGTCGCCAGCGTTTGCGCCGGTGCGAGTGGCTGCAACCTCACGCTCCATGTAGGCGATCATGTCCGCAACCGCGTCGTGATGCGCCTGGGCGATCAGGGATTGCGTGCCTGCATCCGCGACAGCCCACAGCACACTGGCGGACTTGGGGATCGAGAACGTGAAGTCGAACCCTGCAACCGCCCGCCGCGTCCCGCGTTCGGCTTCTTCGCCCTCGATTGCAGTGATTGCGCGGGCGCGTGCTGCCGGATCAAGGTGCGGATCGAGAGTTGCGGTGCGCTCTTCGACGCGTTGCGCAACGGTCTTGTAGACCGGATAGGCGCGGCCCAGCGGCGCACCCGTCACCGGGTCACGGCCCATCCCCACCAGGAGCTGGAGCTGAGCTTCACTGACCTCGTCGCCCGACGTGATCTGACCGGTCCCGAGCGCTGGGAGACCGCTGCCCATCCATCGACCAGGAGGAGTGCCCTCCACGTTGTAGTAACGGGTCAACGGCGTCGACAGCGACCGGTCCCCATCCCCGGCGGCCACGGTGCGCAGGAGGTACTTGTAGCCGTTCCCGGCCGACATCACCCGCATCGACACCGTCACGCCCACTCACCTTCCCTCCATCAGGAAGAAGGTGAGCTACCGGGGCCACCGAACCTCGATCTGCAAGAGGCGTGGCGG
Organism: Acidipropionibacterium virtanenii; assembly: GCF_003325455.1. NCBI lineage: Bacteria > Bacillati > Actinomycetota > Actinomycetes > Propionibacteriales > Propionibacteriaceae > Acidipropionibacterium > Acidipropionibacterium virtanenii. The sequence continues at coordinate 926,910 of NZ_CP025198.1, read as the reverse complement.
CTCGGATGAAGGGTCGATTGGCGGCGGCGGTCAGCGCCAAGCAGGCTCAGCTCTGATGTGCGCTTTCTGCTTGGCTCGTCGTTCCGAGCGCTGTGACGAGCCGGGTTCGGATGCGCTGCTTGCGCTGGGCGAAGAACACCGGGAATCCCTCCAGGTCCAAGGGGAGGTTGTCCAGATCATTCTCGGCGATGTAGGTCGCTCGCTTCTCGGATGTCGGGAAGGCAGCCTCGATCCACTGCGCTGGGAGCGCATCCTGCTTCTCGATGTTGGCGGTGCCCGCAAGGAGCTGGAGGTTCGGCATGAGGTTCACCGAGTTCAGGTAGTCGTCGATCTGGTCGGCAGGCACACCGGCCGCCGCGAGACGCTTTCGCGTGAACCGTGACTTCGGGAAGATGTGGTCCTCGTGGAACTTCTTACCCAGGTCCAGTCCTGGGTAGAGGACGGAGAGCACCGCGAAGGTGCGCTGCCCGCCGTACTTGAGGTTGAGAAGTTCGTCGATCTCGGCATCGTCGAAAACGAGTCCCTTGCCCACGGCAGCCATTGCAGTCTCGACTGCTTCGATGGGGAACCTGCTGGTGGAGTTCGTGCGGAGGACGTCTCGGAGGCGTGTGAGGAGCGTATCGAGCCCGGACCCCCAGACGCCGCGCTTGATGAGCGAGCGTGTGACCCAGCGTTGCAACGTGAGCCGGTCGACGGCGTCGGCTGTGGAGTCGAGGTAGGAGTCACCGGCGCCGCGCAGGTAGAGGTAGTAGGCCATCGGGATGATGACGCTGTTCGCGGTGAGGTTGCGCTCGTTGAAGCCGAACTGCTGGAGCAAACTTGCTGCGCGGAGCAGGGCCCCTTTGGTCTCGGGCCACGCCGCCTCGACCTTCGCCATGTTCGTTTGAGTGAAGTTCTTGACCTTGAACTGGACGTCCACGCCTGCAACCGTCAGCGCGGTCTTGAGTACGACGTCCTTGGAAAAGGAGAACTGGCGTCCCGCACTGGAGTTGAGTTCAGCGACCAAGGACCGGACCTCCTCGCGTGCGTCGAGTTCTTGCCACTGGTTGGTGGCCATCGACAGCAACAGATCGGAGTAGGACAGCGTCGTGCCGCCGCTGTTGACGCGGACGAAGATCTCCAGCACCTTGTCGGCATCTTGGTCGGTCACCAGGAAGTAGTTCATCGGTTTCAAGTCGCGTACGGCGCGGTAGAGGTCGTAGAGACGACGGGCCGCCGTCCGGTAGTCCGAAATCCCTCGCTCGGCGACCTCATCCATGATGGCCGGACCGGAGTCATCGAGGCCGAGGACGGCGCCGACCCGGTACCACTTGTCCTCTGCTCCGTCCTCTGCGGCGGCCTCCTTGTCGGTGAGGAAGCGCAGGTCGTACTTGAGGCCCAGTTCCTCATCGTCGGGGTCGTCGGTGAGGTTGAGGTAGAGCCGCTTAGTGGGGAACGCGTCGACGCTGTTCCACCACGCGTACTTCTTCTTCTCCGCGTAGCTGCCGTACAGGGCGATGTTCAACGCGGTGAGCCGCTGCTGCCCGTCCAGAACGGCCGTTGTTCCGCTCCCTGTAGGGACCGTGGCCTTGTCTGCGTACGGGTTGTCGCGCTCGTGATAGTTGGTGAGGAACTCGTAGAACGTGTAGGACTGGGCAGTCTCCGGCTCCACATTCCACAGGAGGAACGACCCGACCGGGTAGCCGCGCATCAGGCTGTCCACCAGCTTGGCTATCTGGTCGGAGTTCCAGACGAACTCTCGCTGTATCGCGGGCAGCAGGTACTCGCGCTTGTGGATCGCGGTGAGCATCTCCTCGATGCTGCGCGGCGTCTGGAACGACATGGAGCGGAACCTTTCGATACGGCCGTCGGGTGGGACAGTCAGTGGGGGTCGTAGATGGAGACGACGGTGTCGTAGAGGCCGTAGTGGCGTAGGCCCTTGTGGGATTCGATGCCGGTGTAGGACAGGGAGGAGTCTTCGTAGCGGCGGAAGGCGAAGACGGCCTGGTTCATGTGGGTGGCGTTGAAGACTCCGAGGTTGACCAGCAGGTTGAAGTCGGCCACGGTCAGGCCGGTGACGGCCTTGAACAGGTCGGGCTCCAGCTTGGTGATGACGTCCTGGAGGGTGTTCTCCCGGAAGTCAGTCAGGTACATGAACGCGGGGATGCGGGTCGCGAACTTGACCAGCTTCTCCTGAATCTGCTTCCGCTTGGACTTGTACTCCTTCTCCTCGTCGGAGAGCTCCTTCTTCTCCTTCGGCGTGAGGTCCTCGCCCCGGTCCTTCTTGGTGGCTTTGACCTGCTCGGACTTGTTGACCACGGTCTCGAAGATCGCCGACCCGAGGGCCCGGAAGCCCTCGATGTTCATGACGGCGTTCATGGCGTCCTCGTTGCCCATGATGCGCCGCAGCGTGTCGTTGTCGACGTTGACGAGGATCGCGGACTCCCACTTGCGGGCCAACAAGGTCGCGGACGTTCCGGACATGGCGATGTCGAGGATGCCGCCCGCATCGACCTGCGTCATGTTCGACCCGTCGTAGGCCAGCACCGGCAGGAACTTCACCAGCTCCTCGACCGCGTGTTCGGGGTTGGGGGCTTCTGGGGACAGGCCGATCCCGTAGTCGGAGATCTGGCGCAGCGCCCGGGTGGGCGCGAAGTCGAACACGAAGCAGGCTGGCTTGAGGATCAGCTCCTCGCTCGGATCGTCCCCGTCGGGGTTCTTGATCGACCACGGGGACTGGACCCGGAACGCGGCCTGGAAGTAGGTCTCTGGCGAGTTGAGGTTGCGCAGCATGAGGATCGACGACCACTGCTTGACCGTCACCCCAGTCGTCAGCTTCCCGCACGACAGGGTGATCGTCTTCGTGTCGTGCCCATCCTTGATTGCCTCGCGTACCGGCGGCAGCGCGTCCAGACCGATGCCCGCATTGGGGCCCGCGACGGTGAGCACGGTGTAGTCGTGCCAGTACACGTTCTGCCGCTCGGCCAGCAGGTTCTCCATCGCCTGGCAGGAGGCAACCGTGGGCAGGAACCAGAACGAGTGCTGAAGGTACGGCAGCAGCCGGGCGTCCGAGTACGGGAACGGCGGGCGGGTGCCCATCCGCATCGCGTCGAGCTGAGTGGGCATGTGGGCGCCGCGGATGATGTCCAGCCACTTCTGCACATCCGACTTGTGCACAAACTCCGCCATCACGCCCGTGCCGGTGGCCTCGAAGAACGCATTCAGATCAAACTCGTCGAACTCGCCCTGACTCGCCACCGAGATCAACTCATCAGGCATCTGGTAGGTGAACAGCCGCATCTCCGGCAGCGCCCCGTACGGATTCCACACGCCCGGATGCTCCGCCGCGTACTGCTGTTTAGCTCGCTGCTCGTCGGTGTAGGTCCAGTTGAAGATCTGCTCCTCAATGAACTCACCAGTCGCCAACGCCTTGAACGGTGTCCCTGACAGGTACAGGTAGGCCCGTGTCGTGATAGGCAGGAACTCGTCCTCGTCGTTGCCCAGCTCGTCGAGTTCCTCATCGAACGCGACCAGACCATCGTGGTACTCGGCAGCCAGCTCCTTCCTGGCGACCTTCTCGTCCTCGCCCTCGAACAGTTCCTTCGCCGACTCCCGCCACGCACCGAAGTGGTACTCGTCGAAGATCACCAGGTCCCACGGTGTGGTGTGGACCCACTCGTTCTTCGCCTTGATCAGCCCCGTCTTCTTATCCCGCCCGAGCAGGTCCTGGAACGACCCGAAGTACACGAGCGGCCGATCACGGTCCATCTGGTCAGGCGTGCCGCCAGTGGCCTTGGATAGGTACTGCCAGCCATCGAAGTCCGCGTGCGATTCGAGGTCGGTCTGCCAGGCGTCCTCCACGGCGGGCTTGAACGTCACCACCAAGACCCGGCGGGCCCCCATCTTCTTGGCCAGCTGGTAGGAGGCGAAGGTCTTGCCGAACCGCATCTTCGCGTTCCACAAGAACCTGGGCACCGCGTCAGCGTCCTCGGCCCAGATCGAGTCGTAATACTCAGACGTCTTCTCCACGGCCTCGGCCTGCTCGGGGCGCATCGCGAACGTCTCATGGTGCGTGCCTGAAAGCTGGGTGCCGGTGCGCAGCTCTGTGATCGCTGTCCGGACGTCATCAGGCGAGCACCGCATCCACTCCCTGGCCGACCCGAAGACCGGATTCTCGAAACCCTTGGCGACCAGCCGGCGCCGGACGTCAGTGTCGCGGAAGATCGAACCATCCTCGCGTTCGGCAGACTCGTTGACGTGAAGGGTGTACGGCTGCTGCATCTGACCCTGCGACTCGCGGATACGCTCGTTGACGTCCGCCTTCGTCGTCTGACCGACCTTGATCAAGCCCACATAGTCGGCGGGCGGATCGTTCGGGGTCCACGCATAGATCCGCAGCCGCGCAGCGGGCTTCTCGGGAAACAGTTCCTCGTCGGGCTTACTCATCGGCCAGTTCCATCGGGCGAATTCGAGACTCTATGCAGTCGATCTCGTCCTGGGTGAGGTCGTACTTCGCATACAGGTCGGCGTCTGTCCACTCCTGATCCCACGTCTGCAACGGCACCCACTGATAGGTGGAATGCGTCGCGTGCTGTGTGATCTTCCGCAGGGAGACGAGGAACCGGAAGAACCTTGTCGCGTAATACGAACGTATGCTGCGGATCTCGGTCTCTGTCTGGGCATAGAAGAACAGGAACGACTGCGTGCAGACGGACGGTGAAGGCGCCATAAGTGAAGGACCGAGGACAAGGTCGACACCTGTTCGTTCCCGCTCCCGCCCAGAACCAACCTCAGGGACGAGGAGCTTCCACGTGTCGATGAGTTCGGTGCTCTTTGTGACTTCCTCGCGAGCGATGTAGCCAGTTCTGCGCTTCATCGACTTGATGTAGTACAGAGGCACGTCGCCAGGTTTGGCTACACTGTGGTAGCCGGTGAAGTTTGAGGTCCAGCCGAACTCCTTGTCTCGCGCCAAGATCGTGTTCACGGACGGCTCTCCGTGGGCGATCACTTTGCGGAGAATGGGGAGGGCGCGTGCGTCGCGGACGAGGATGTCGAACTCGTTGAGCTGTCGTAGCTCGGGGCCTGTCTTCTCGCCTCCCCAGATGCTGGTGACGTTGCAGCGTCCGTCGTAGTTGAGGTCCCACAGGAAGTAGCAGGCGCCGCCGTTGATGCCGACCTCTGAGAAGACCTCAGCGGCGTTGGGGTAGTCAACGAGGTCCCGGATGTGGGTGTCGTTGAGCATCGTCTTGCGGAAGTCGTTGAGCCCCAGGCCGGTGGCCATCCACCGGGAGGGGATGACCATCGTTAGGTAGCGAGGTTCAAGGCGCTTTGCCTGCTCAACGAAGTGCTGGTAGATGGGGACATCGCGTGTTCCGCCGTCGGAGCCGAGCTGGTAGGGCGGGTTGCCGATGATGACGTCGAACTGCATGGTGTCTCCGAACAGCTCGCGGATGCGGGCTTTGATGTCGTCGGTGTGGATGAAGGCGTAGGCGTGGGTCTCCAGCTGATCGCCTCGGTTGTACGAGTCCTCGCTCGCTCCGCAGTAGCGGCACTTGCGGTGCGTGTAGACGACCTTCTCGTCTCCGGTGAGTGGGTCGGCGCGGTATTCGCGCGTGCCCCCGGTCCAGGTGTGTTCGGTGCGCTGGAACCAGATGTTCCCGTCTTCGCTGTCGAACGATGTGGCGATCGAGTGGGGACCGTTGGCGTACTTGGAGCAGTACACCGACCGGCGGGCCAACAGGGCGGTGAGCTGGGTGATGCCGATGCCGTAGACCTGACGGGTGAGGATGTGGTCAACCCTCTGTGCCCGGTCAGGGAAGACGCGGTAGAGGCCGTCGGTGAGGCGGCGGGTGATCTCGCGCAGGAACACGCCGGACTTGGTGAACGGGTCGAGGAACGTGACGTTGGGGTCGGCCCAGATGTCGGCGCCATCGTGGGCGTCAGCCCACCGCTGGGCGAGCAGGTCGAGCATGGCGCCCGCCATCTCGGGCGGGGTGAAGACTTCGTCGTTGGACAGGTTCGCGATGCAGGTGAGCACGTCGGGGTTGTGGCCGCGCAGCGCGAATGGGGCCTGGGTGATGCTCATGCGGCATTCACCTGCCCGGCCAGGTCCGCCACCGACATCGTCGGGTACGTCGTCTGAGGGGCGAAGAGGTCGGCTCCCATGTCGGCGAACAGAGACCCCTCGGCCTCCCAGGCGGAGCGCTGAGTCAGCTCGTCGTAGCGGAAGTCGCGGCGCTGGAACTTCCCTTTCCCCAGGTACCCCCATTCGGCGAACGTGATCGGCCCACCACTCGGAGTGGTCATCGTGAGAGCGTCACCCTGGACAATGTTCACCTCCAGCACCGCCCGGGCGGCGCGAGCCCAGTCGTCGGTGTCCTGGTCGATGCCGAGGAACGCGTTGAACAGGGTGGCGAGGTTACTGCGGCACTCGGCGGCATTGTCGGGCAGGAGTTCAATGCCGTACGTGCACATCAATGCGAACAGCGCGTAGTGGCGCTTCTCGAAGTCACTCTTGCCATGCTTGGCGGCCACAGTCAGGAGCTTGCGGGTCAGGACGGGCACGAGGAAGTTCCCCGACCCGCACGCCGGCTCCAGCACCCGGGAATCGATGCGTTCGGATTCTTCCTGGACGAGGTTGAGCATGTCCTCGACCATCCAGGAGGGGGTGAAGACTTCGCCGTGGTCGGCGACGCGCTGCTTGGACTTGACCAAGCGTTCGGTCTCGTTGGCGCTCATCGCCCCTCCTTCCGTTTCGACTGGGTGCCTGCCTGCTCAGGGTAGGGGCCACCACCGTCATGAGTGTGCGGGCTGTCGCTGGCTGCGGCGCCGGTGCGCACCCACTCGTCGACCTCGGTGGCTTGGCACTTCCACAGGCGCCCGATCTTGTGGGCGGGCATGCCCTTGTCGGCGATCCACGCATACACGGTGTCTTTGGTGACGCCGAGGTGGGCCGCGATCTCGTCCGTGGACAGCCAGGGCTCGCTCACGAGGTGCCTCCTTGGATCGGTAGGAGCAGCACAGCTCCAACCGGGCCCAGTCTAGCGGATCAGACCGTTTCAAATCGGGTTTGAACGGGAATCAACCGTGTTCAATCCCCGTCGAATGGGGTGTGAGTGCGAGACAATGGGGGTATGGAGAGGATCTTCCCGGGCAGCGCAGGAGCTGTCAGGCAGCGAGCACCCGGGCCGATCCATGTCGAGACCGAGTCCTCCACCCGGGTGGTGGAGCCGGTGGCGTACACGTGCCTGCGGTTCATGCTGGTGCGGGAGGGCCGCCTGTTCGTGCACTCTCGCCACGGGACGGCACATGCCCGGCCGGGGATGCTGGTGATCGTGTGCGCCGGGACCCTGTGTGGGGCGATCCCCGAGCCCAGCGCGACGGTGACGACCGCGTTCGTGAACTTGGACTACCTGCTGGACCAGCTCACGTGGCGGCTGAACGGGCTCCTGCGGGATCGTCACGAGGCCGAGCTGATCGCCGCCAAGGCGTTCCGCCACAACATGTGGGCCACCACCCCGCCCGCCGAGGCGACGGCTGACATGCTGGACCTGCTGGACCGTACCGAGGCCATCCAGAACGCTGGGGGCGGGTTCTACGACATCGAGTCCGTGTTCGCCGCGTTCCTGGCCGACCTGGTGCCGCTGATGCCATACCGGGAGCTGCCCGGCGAACCGGTCGTGTCCCTGGCCGGGGACGGCGTGGGCGGTAGGTTCCCGCCGCTTCGCCCGGAGATCGTCGCCGTCGGGGACGCCATCCACGCCGACCTGTCGCGCAGGTGGTCGCTGGAGGACATGGCGCAGGTCGCCCACATCTCCGGGCGGCACCTGGCGCGCGTGTTCAACGAGTCCTACGGCCTGCCGCCGGTGCAGTTCCTGGCGGCTCTTCGCGCCAAGGAGATGGCGCGCCTGCTGCGGGAGAAGCCAGGATGGTCGGTGGAGGCGGTGGGCCGCCAGGTCGGCTGGGAGGGCCGCTCGCATGCCCGCCATCAGTTCGTCCGCGAACTCGGGCTGTCGCCCGATGAGTACCGGCGGCGGGCTCATGGTCTGGATCTGGCCACACCTGGACCGGAAACGGACGAGAACACCCCTGACCCCTCGTAGAACCCACTATCGCGTTGCTATGAGTGGAGGATGCGTCAGGTGTCACGCCGGGTCCCTGACGGCCAACCCCGCCAGCGACCCCCAGCGTTGGGCACCCGTTTCACAACTGTACTGACCGTCACCGTCTCGCAGGACTCCTCGGCGCACCTCATGGCCACAGCCCCACCCCGGGGCACGGGCCGTGAGGCGGGAGGAGCGCGAGATGACATCACGAGGAGAGGACCAGCAGGCGGCCCGTGAGGCTCGCCTCGACGAGCTGCACGACAAACTCACCACGGCCGTCGACCAGCTCGTGTCTGGTGAGGACTGGAAGCGTGCGCTGGCGTTCGCCGCGAACTTCCGCTCGCGCAGTTTCAACAACACGCTGCTGATCTGGGCCCAACACGCCGCCGCCTTTGAGCGCGGCCTGGTGCCCGAGCCAACCCCGTCATACGTGGCCGGATACAAGCAGTGGCAGGGCCTGGGCCGCCAGGTCCAAAAGGGCCAGCCGGGCTATCAGATCATCGCTCCCGTGACGGGACGTTTCGCCTCGGCGAGCCCGCAGGATGCCGAGTCGTGGCGCAGGTTGGGGAAGTTTGAGAAGCCCCGGCCCGGTGAGACGGTGCGCTCGAAGATGGTCGGGGTGCGCCCGGCCTACGTGTGGGACGCCTCCCAGACCGCAGGCGACGACATCCCCGAACCGCCCCGCCCGCACCTGCTGGAAGGCGAAGCCCCCGCAGGTCTGTGGGAGGGGCTGGCAGCTCAGGTGAAGGCCGCCAGGTTCACTCTGGCCGAGGCCGCGTCGGCCTCGGAGATTCATGGGGCGAACGGGGTCACCGACTACCTCGCCCACACCGTCACCGTCCGGGCGGACATGGATGCGGCGGCCCGCGTGAAGACCCTGGCGCACGAACTGGGGCACGTGCTCATGCACGGGCCGGACAATCAGGAGGCTCGGCAGCATCGTGGGATCGGCGAGGTTGAGGCGGAATCCGTCGCCCTCATGGTCGGCGCGGCTCATGGCATGGACACGACGAGCTACACGATCCCGTACGTCTCCACCTGGGCCGCGCAGGTGGAGGGACGCGAGCCTGCCGAGGTCGTCAAAGCCACCGGGGAGCGCGTCCGGTCGGTCGCGCTGAAGATCCTCGACCAACTCGACACCACCCAGGTCGGCAACGGCACCCCACCCGGGCTGGAACGCGACACCCCAGCGCGAGAGGCGACGCGGCAGACATTCGCCGCTGACCGGCCAGCACCGGCGCGACGCGAGCCGGTGCTCGCTGAGGCCAGGAGCCTGTGATGCCCGGACTGTCCGCGTTCACACAGGCGCTGATGCGCATGCCGCCTGGCGCCTCGATGGGCGAGGCGGCGATGGCGCTGGCATCTGCTGGCGTTCCCGTGTTCCCGGTCGCCGTGAATGGGAAGCAGCCGATGACCCGGCACGGATTCCACGACGCCACCGCGAACCTCGCTCAGGTCCGCGACTGGTGGTCGGCGTTCCCGCGGGCGAATGTCGGGATGCCGACGGGCGCCAGCTCGGGGGTCGTCGTGGTGGACGTGGATGTCCACGGGCCCGCCAACGGGTACGTCGCCCTGGACCGCGCCGACAACGCAGGACTCCTGGCCGGGTGGGAAGGCCTCATCCAGACGCCCACCGACGGGCTCCACGCCTACTACCCAGCCACCTCGGGCAGCGAGCAACGATCGTGGCAGGTCGCACGGGCGGGCATCGACTTTCGCGGGGACGGCGGTTACATCATCGTCCCGCCATCCAGCCGAATCATCGACGGCCAGCGCTGCGTCTATCGGCTAGAGCAGGTGACCCGCGACCAGCCTCAGCCGCTGGATGCGGGGCGGCTGCGCCGGTTCCTCGATCCACCACCGCCGCGGACACACGGCCCGGACTCGCAGGCGATGGATCACGGGGTCGACGTTGAACGTCTCGCCGCCTGGGTCGGACGCCTCCAGGAGGGCGAACGCAACCACGGATTGTTCTGGGCAGCCTGCACCATGGCCGAACACCACGTCCCACCCGGGCAAACACTCGATGTCCTCACCACTGCCGGTGGCCAGGCCGGACTCTCCGTGCGCGAAGTGACCGTGACGGTGCGCTCGGCCTACCGCACCGTCACCACCGCACCCATCAGCCCCAGTGCTCCGGCTGCGGCGTTGGAGCATCCGCCGCCCAGAATGGCGGTCCCGGTTCGGGGCCTGCCATGAACGCGATCCCGGGGCACCGCTGGGCAGTGATGACGGCCGTGGCGGGAACCGTGTTCATCGCAGCGGGCGCCTTCTGGCTCTCCTTCACCTCGCTCGCCGACCTGGCGCGGCGCTCGGGGATCGGTGCGGGCCAGGCATGGGCGTGGCCACTCATCGTGGACGGCATCATCGTCGTCGCCACAGTCGCCGTCGTCGCCCTGGCCGGAACCCGCACCTCCTGGTACCCCTGGGCCCTACTCATCGGCGGGGCCAGTGTGTCCGTGACGGCCAACGCGATCCACGCCGTCATCGCCGCCGACGCCGACGTCCCCAGCATCCTGGCCGGTGCCGTCGCCGCGGTCCCTCCCGTCGTGCTCCTGGCCATCACCCACCTGACCGTCATCCTCACCCGACCACCCGAACCTCACACCACAGCGGAGCCTCCCGATGGTGAGTTCCGCCCGTGGCTCGACATCGACGACGTAGCGCCAGTCGATTTGGTGCTTCCCGAAGCCATGCCGTCACCGGCGCCCGCCTCCGACGAGCCCGACGGCGAACCCACACCCATCGGCGACGACTTCGGCCTGGAGCCCTCGGCGGATCGACGAGAGCGCGCCGCGGGCCTGCACGAAGCGGGGTGGTCGAACAAGAAGATCGCCCGCCAGCTCGGCGTCCACCCCTCCACGATCGGCCGCTGGCTCACCGCCCACACCGCATCCCCAGACGACGAGTCCGCCGACGAGACGGACACGAACGACACATCCGAAGGCCTGAGTGATCAGGACACCAACCACGAGGAGAAGTCATGAATACCGACGAGCAGACCCCCAACCCTCTAGTCGGGGACGTCGCGGGCGCCGCTGGCACACCGGACGCCCTCGAAGCCCGCCACACCGCCCAAAGGGACAATCCGGCGGTCGACCCGGCGCTGAGCCGAGAGCACCGAGTGGGGCGTGGGGTGGAGTGGGTGCGTCCCACCGACCTGATGGCCCGCACCGGCTCGCGCATGGCGGGCGCGGGGATCGACTTCCAGGCCGAGATAGCCCGCCGATCCCGCCACGCCGCCACCACGAGCGCCCGCGCCCTGGCGGTGCGGGCCCGCAGGCTGGCGGTGCGGGCCCGCAGGCTGCCGCCGGTCTCCGCGTTCGGCCGCGGGCACGCGGACCGCGCGACCACCCGCGATGCGGTCGGCATCCCCTGACCCCCAGCGGCCCGACCCGCAAGGTCGCCCGTTGCCCCGCTCGCTTGGCGGTGTGGGAGCCGGTGCGCACCTAAGGGTCAAGGAGGTGCCACCAACCATGACCACCACGATCAAGCACCCTGAACAGGGCGAGGACTTCACGACCAGTGAGGGCCTGCGCCACGTCCTCGTCCGGCTCCACGAGGCAGGCCCAGCCAGCTGGGAGCACGACCCCACCGCCGCCAGCCTCGTCGCCTTCGCGGCCGACAAATACGCAGGGCTCGCCCGCAAACACGGGCTCGACCCATGGGAGGCCGCCAGCGCCGCCTTCGAAGCGATGCGCAACGAATCCACCCGCACCGCGCGCGACCCCTGGGCCGTGGTCACCCGCGCCGTGCAGATCACCTGCGTCGCCGAGGAACGCGGCCAAGGCCTGCTGTGCTCGACCCATCAAGCCCGCCGCCGCAAGTACGAGGATGTCCACGACCCCGAGCGGATGTCCGACCGGGAGACCCCACTGTCGGACTACCACCCGTGTTTCCACGTCTACGACCACATCGACGACCCCGACACGGAGGATGAGAGTGATGGCACCGGGCCGCAGGCCGAGGAGCTTTCGGCCCTGAACGCGGTCGATGAGTGCGTCGCCTTGTTCACCGGGCTCGGCTGGCCGCCCGACACGGCCCGCACCGCGATCCACTACGTGACCACCGCCCTGTCCAGGACTCGCTCGCGGATGTCGGCCTACGAGGCGCTGCGCCACGACAAGTACGCCCTGGCGTTCCTCGACCTGACGCGCAACACCTGGGCAGTCCTGCTCCACGCCCTGCTCGGGAACCCGCACCCCGCCTTGCAGGCCACGCCTGCCGGGCGAGGGGTTCTCATGCGCCTGGTCATCGGGGAGCCCGTCTGCTCGATCCTCCACGATGAGGACCTCATCCTCTCCATCGCGCTGGCAGCCCCGGGCAGGGCCAGGTGACATGCCATGGCCGCAACCGACGGGCACATCGAACTGGAACGGACCGTGAGTTCGATCCAGATCGGGGCACGCCACCGCCACGACCTCGGAGACCTCGACGCCCTCGCGGCCTCGATCCAGAAGTACGGGCTGCTCCAGCCGATCACCATCACCCCCGACGGCGTCCTCGTATGCGGAGCACGCAGGCTCGCGGCAATCAGGAGGCTCGGGTGGGACACCGTCCGAGTCTGGGTGCGCTCAGGCATCTCGGACCCGCTCGCACACCTGCTGGCCGAGCAGGACGACAACGTCCTGCATAAGCCGCTCACCCAACTGGAGCAGGCTGCCCTCTACCGGGAGATCACCGACCTGCTGCGCGAGGACGCCGAACGACGCCGAGAAGCGACGAGGTTCTCCAGTGACCATCAGCCCGGAGACGACGGTCCCGCAAAATTTGCGGGACCGTCACAATCGTCTGGTGAGCGCAGGAAACAGGCAGCCGACATGATCCCCGGCGGCGCCTCCTACGCCACGCTGGACAAGGTCACCTGGCTCCAAGACACCGCCAACGATCCCGGCCAGCCCGAGCACGTCCGCCGCCAGGCTGCCGAAGAGCTGGAGAAGATCGAGCAGGGCGCGCCCGTGCATCCGGCATGGCAGCGCGTCCGCGACCTCACCACCACTGTCACCACCTCCCGCTCACAGGACGCGGCACGCCTGGCCGAGGAGGCGCTCGCCAAACTCCGGTCCGAGCAGCGCGCAGGAAAGAAGCGTCCTGTCACGTCGCGGACGCAGACGCCCGTCGTTGAGGATCGGGAGGCGTGGCCGCCTCGCACGTTCGTCCACACCTGGCAGTCCTTCACTCCCACCTGGTGGGACCACTTCGACGTCGCCGTCCTGGTCGACAAGCTCACCAGCACCGAGATCGACGAGTTCCTCACCTTCGTCGATCAGGCCACGGCCTTCGCAGACCAGATCCGCACCGCCCTCACCAGCCCGGCAGACGCCGAACAGCGGCCCAGGCTCACGGCCATCTGACGAGCCGGGGGCGCGTGGCGTACCTGCCGGTCATGAAGACTCCTGCTGACCTGCGCGCCCGACGCCGACTCATCGTCCTCATCGCCACGGGAACGGCACTCGTGGTACTGGTGGTGTTCGGCGTCTACGGACTCCTCACCGGCCCCACCCGGACGCCGACGGAGAACACGGCCCCGACGACCGAGACATCTTCGCCTTCGGCGCCATCGCCTGGCGTCTCACCCAGGCCGTCGCGGCCGGTGGTGCCGCCGGTGCGGGCCAGCCGGGACCCGGAGACGTTTGCGGGCACTGTCGCCCACGCCCTGTTCACCTGGGACACCACCACCGGGCTCATGCCCCTGGACTACACGTCCGCCCTCCTCGACGTGGGCGACCCGACCGGGACCGAGCAGGCGGGGCTCGCCGCCGACCTCGCCACCTACCTGCCCACCCGACAGGCCTGGGCCAAGCTGCGCCCCTACGCCACCACCCAGACCCTCGCCATCGACTCGATCCGTGTCCCGGACTCGTGGCCGCAGGCCGTCCAGCAGGCGCACCCAGGCCAACTCCCCGAAGGCGCTACGGCCTACACGATCCACGGCACCCGCCACCGCGACGGCACCTGGAACGGGAAACCGACCTCGGCCGAACAGGACGTGGCGTTCACGGTGTTCATCGCCTGCCCTCCCGGTAGGGACTGCTACCTGCTGCGCCTGTCCGGGCTCGACAACCCATTGGACTGACAGGGGGGCCACGTCATGTTGAAGAAGCTCACCATTCTCGCCGCCACTCTCATGTTCCTCGGGCCCACCCTCGGACTCGTCGGCGTCGCCCTGGTCATGAATCCCGCCGCCAACGCCGCCTGCACCACCACCAGCGGCCCGGGAGTCGCGGTCGGGAATGTCCCAGAATCGCTGGAGGTGACCACCGCGGCCGGGGAGACGTTCACGCTCAACCACCAGCAGCTCACCCACGCCGCAACCATCATCACCGAAGGCTCCACAATCGACGGAGTCACGCGGGACGGGCTGAAGATCGCCCTCATGGCCGCGCTCACCGAGTCCACGCTGCGGATGCTCGCCAACACCAGCACCTACCCCGAATCCGGGGACTACCCGAACGACGGAAACGGCTCCGACCACGACAGTCTCGGCCTGTTCCAGATGCGCCCCCAATCCGGATGGGGCACCGTCAAGCAGCTCATGGACCCCACCTACCAGGTCAAGGCGTTCTTCGGTGGCGCCACAGGCCCCAACTACCCCTCACCCCGCGGGCTACTGGACATTCCCGGCTGGGAGCAGATGGGCCAAGGCGAGGCCGCCCAGGCCGTGGAAGTCTCCGCCTACCCCGACCGGTACGACAACTACGCGCCCGTCGCCGAGAAGATCCTCACCACCCTCACCACCGGCGGGATGGGTGATGGCCCTGGCGTGGCACCCGTGGTGAAGGGTGAAACCTCCCGGGTCGTCTTTCCACTCCCGGAGGGCACCTGGGTGCAGACCTCGCAGTTCGGGCCAAGAGTCGACCCGATCTACGGGGAATCCCGCATCCACTCCGGCATCGACCTCGCAGCCCCGCAGGGCACACCGATCATGGCTGCCGCCGACGGCACCGTCACCGTCGCCCGCTACACCGAGGCGGGCGGCGGGATCATCGTCATCGAACACCACATCGACGGCACCACCCTGGCCACCGCCTACATCCACATGTGGCAGACCGGCATCCACGTCACCCCGGGGCAGAAGGTGACCGCGGGCCAGCACATCGGCGACGTCGGATCGTCCGGGCACTCCACCGGGCCACACCTGCATTTCGAGGTCCGCCCTGGCGGCACCGACAGTGAGGCCATCGACCCCGCGCCCTGGCTGAACCAGCACCACGCTGCGGACCTGCCCGAAGCCACCGGCGGCACCGACAGCCACGGCTGCTCAACCTCCACCACGGCGGGCGACCCCGCCGCCTTCCCCGGAGGCAACCCCGACAAGCTGGTGGACGATCCGACCACCGGAGGGCAGATCACCGCGCGCATGGCCTACGTCATGGCCCAGACGAAGCAGGCCTTCCCCGACACCTCGTGGTCCTGCTACTCACCGCGCACCGGCACGAAATCCGAGCACCCACTGGGGCGGGCCTGCGACATCACCTTCGGCAACCCCATCGGGAAGCGCCCCACACCGGCGCAGCTCGCGGCCGGGTGGGAGGTCACCAACTGGGTCAAAGACCACGCCAAGACGCTCGGCGTCCAGTACCTCATCTGGCAGGGCACCATCTGGAATATCGACCGCGACGCCGAGGGCTGGCGCCCCTACAACGGCGGCGGCATGCACGACCCCACCGACATCACCGGCGGGCATTACGACCACCTCCACATCACCGTCAAAGAAGGAGCCCTGTCATGAACGTGTTCCCCAACTTCGACGGCCTGAGCGGCATCGGCGACCTGAAAACCGTCATCGGCGCCGCCCTCACCATCGTCCTGGTCATCGCGGTCCTCATGATCATCGTCTCCGCCATCATCTGGGCCATCGCCACAGGAACCGGCAACACCAGCGTCGCCGCCAAAGCCCGAGCAGGCGTCCTCGTCGCCCTGGGCGCAGCAATCCTCGCCGGGGCCGCAGTCGCCTGGATCAACTGGCTCATCCACCTGGGCCAGCAACTCTGAGTCGCACGGCGATAGCAGACCAGAGTGAGATGATTGGCCAGTGACCCCGGTGAGCGGAGATTTTGACCTGAGCATGGATGAGCTACGCGCGGTCGCCCGCTTTGTCACAGAAGCCGCGGAGAGCGTTCTGCCTCGCTTCACGGAAGCCGTGCCGGACGATCCGCGCCCTCAAGCCGCAATTGCCGCAGCCCGAGAGTTCATCGACGGTGCCGGTCGCTCGAAGCGTCAGCGTGTCACCTCGCTGGATGCTCACCGGGCCGCGAAGGAAGCACCAGACGACGTCTCCCGTCTCGCCGCGCAAGCCGCCGGTGATGCTGCATCGGCGGCGTACCTTCATCCCATCTCGAAGGCCACCCAGGTCGGCCACATTCTGCGGGCTCACGCAAACCTCGCACTCATCGCGCAGATCGACGCCGATGGGAACCCTGAGGCCGCCGCTGTTCAACTGGACAAGGTCTGCGGCAACGCGCCTTCGATAGTTGTCGACGTCCTGCGCCGCTACCCTCCCGCCCCGAAGGGGAAGAATCCTGCTTCGCAGCTCATGGCACGACTGGACACCAAACTGCGGACCAGACACGGAGACTGAACGGCCCATCCCCATGCGTTGAACGGCGCCGTGCTGGCGGGGCCGGAGTCGCCTGGATCAACTGACTCACCCACCCCGCCCAGCAACCCTCAACAGACCACCTCAGCCCGTCTCGGATCGTTTCCGAGGCGGGCGTCTTGCTGTCCTGGAGAGACGGGTGCACCTGCTGGTCGACCGCAATTCCTCTGCCACCCCTGCGTGGGTGGCCGACCATCCGGGAGTTCCTCATGATCGACCTCGCATCCGCCCTGATCCAGCTGCCCGTGTTGGTGCCGTTGGACATCAACATCAGCCCCAACGATTCCGGACTTCCCGGCATCTCCCAGCTGCGCACCATCGTCGGCGCCGTCATGACCATCGGGCTCATCCTGTCCGTCCTGGCGCTCATCATCTCGGCGATCGTGTGGGGCTTCGGCGCCAACTCCTCCAACCCGCACCTGGCCGGGCGCGGCAAGATCGGCGTCCTCGTCTCCTGCGGGTCGGCCGTGATCTGCGGCGCTGCCGTCACACTCATCAACTTCTTCTGGAACGTCGGCCAGCAGGTCTGAGGCCAGCCACGCTCCGTTTCATCTTGGGAGGTTTGTGATGGGTGTCTGCGATGTTCCCGTCATCTCAACGGTCTGCGACGCTGCCGGTGAAGCCGCCGCCACCCTCGTGTCGGCGCCCTTCGACTGGCTGGCCTCCACCATGGGCCAGGCCGCCGGATGGCTCATCGAGGCCATGTGGAAAGTCTTCGACTCCACCACTCTCGTCGACGTCACGGCAGACGGCTACCTGGACGTGTACAACCTGCTCTTCGGCATCGGCGTGCTCATCGTCCTGCTCTTCTTCTGCTTCCAACTCATCCTCGGCCTCATCCGCCGAGAACCCTCCGCCCTCGCCCGAGCAGCCCTGGGGGCGGGCAAAGCCGTCCTCGGGTCCTTCCTCGTCACCACCCTGACCGCCACCGCCCTGGAGATCGTCGACCAACTCTCGATCGGCATCGTCCAAGCCGCAGGGGAAACCACCGGAACCATGGGCGACAAGATCGCCCTGCTCACCGCGGGACTCACCGGCATCAACATCGCCGCACCCGGGGTGGGCGCGATCGTAACGATCTTCCTCGCCGGGCTCATGATCTGCGCGGTCGCCATCGTCTGGTTCAGTCTCCTGATCCGCAAAGCCCTGCTGCTGGTGGCGATCGTCCTGGCCCCGGTCGCGTTCGCCGGTGCCGCATGGGATGTCACCCGCTCCTGGATCGGCAAATGGGCGGCGTTCGTGGTGGCGTTGATCGTCTCCAAGCTCGTCCTCGTCGTCGTTTTCTTGATCGCGATCACCCAGGTCGCCACCCCCATCGAGGCGGACCTGTCGGCGGTGACCGAACCGATCTCGGGGATCGTGCTGCTGTTCATCGCCGCGTTCGCCCCCTACATGGTCTACCGGTTCATCTCCTTCCTCGGCTTCGACCTCTACCACGCCATGGGCACCGAGCAGGAAGCCAAGAACGCCCTCAACCAGCCCATCCCCGTCCCCACCAAGCCCCAGTCGGACGGGGTGAAGAAGATCCTCGACGGCGGCGACAGCGAAGGCTCGGGTGGCGGTGGTTCTCCGCCGCCGACCGGAGGTCCACCGCCCACGACCACGGCGACCGCACCAGGGTCGGCCGCGGCCACCACCGAGACCGCCGGGGCCGGAGGAGGCGCCGCGGCCTCGGCAGGACCCGCCGCCGCAGTCATCGTCGCCGCCGAGGTCGTCAAAGACGCAGCCGAAGCCGGTCCCACGCTCGGTCACGAAGTCGGCGACCAGGCCGAGTCCGCCGCTGACGCCGCCGACCAGACAGGCAGCCCCACGCCACCCGCACAGAACGATCCCAGCGCGCCAGCGCCGCCCGCGACGCCGCAGCCGAACCCGCCATCGAGCGACCCCGCACCGCCACAGGGCCCGCCGCCCGCTGACCCGAAGCCACCCGTCGATCCGCCCGCACCCCAGCCACTCAAGGAGTGACCCGTCATGACGTCAAACAATGCTCCCGGGACAGAGCTGGTGCCGCTGAAGTTCTCCCGGCTGACCCGCCGCGGCATTCTCCTTGGCCTCTCCGCCACCCAGCTCGTGACACTCGGTGTCGGGGTCGTCTCCCTGGTATGGGCGTTCTACGCAGGCGGCGGCATCCTCATCACGCTGACCGCACCCATCTGGCTCCTGTCCGCAGCCCTCACCTGGATACCGGTCTCCGGGCGCCCGATCGTCGAATGGGTGCCCGTCGGCTTCTGGTGGATGTGGAGAACCACCGGCGGCCAGCTGCTCTACCGCCGCCGCATCGTCAAACCTCGCCCCGCGGGCACCCTCGCCCTGCCCGGGGACACCGCGCGCCTGCGCGAGTACCGCGACCCCATCACCGGGGCCGGAATGATCCACGACCCAGCTGCCGCCACCCTGACCGCTGTCATCTCCGTGACGCACCCGGCATTCGTCCTCCTGGACCCCGGCGAACAAGAACGCCGTGTCACCTCTTGGAGCCGGGTGCTGGCTACCGTGTGCCGGTCCGGGCGGGTCTCCATGCTCCAAGTTCTCGAACGCACCCTGCCGGATTCAGGCACGGGCCTTGCCGAATGGTGGTCCACCCACGGCACCCACGATTCGTCGTGGGCATCCACGACCTACAGTGAGCTGATCGACCGGGCCGGGCCCGCAGGAGAACGCCACGCCACCACCTTGTCCTTGTCACTGGACATGAAGGCCGCCGCCCGGCAGATCCGCACCGCAGGCGGCGGCATCCGCGGCGGCGCCGCCGTCCTCCGCCAAGAAATGAACACTCTCGTCGCCGCGCTGCGCTCCGCCGATCTGGCGCCGTCGGCGTGGCTGACCTGCGGACAGATCGCCGTCATCCTGCGCTCCGCCTACGACCCCGCCGTCGCCGCCGCTCTGGAACGTCACGGGGAACTCGGCCAGAACCTCGCCACCGCAGGGCCCGTCGCCGTCAACGAATCCTGGAACCGGCTCCGCACGGACTCCGCCCACCACGCCGTCCTCTGGATCTCGGAGTGGCCGCGCTCCATGGTCTACCCGGGGTTCCTCGCGCCCATCCTGCTGTCGAATGGCATCCAACGATCCTTCTCCCTGCTTTGCACCCCGATGCGCTCCGACCAGGCAGCGCGCGACATCCGGAAGAAGAAGACCGAGTACATCTCCGACGCCGCGCAACGCCAGAAGATCGGGCAGATCGAGGACGCCGCCCAGACAGCCGAATACCACGACGTCCTCCAGCAAGAAGCCGACCTCACCGCAGGCCACGGCGTCCTGCGCTACACCGGACTCATCTCCGTGTCAGCGCCCAACGCAGAAGACCTCGACGCTGCGGTCGCCGCCATCGAGCAAGCCGCCATCCAAGCCTCCTGCGAAACCCGGCTCCTCGTCGGCCAGCAAGCCCGAGCCTTCACCGCCGCGGCACTGCCGCTGTGCCGAGTCGTGTGAGATCTACTGGACGTCGAAGGTCCTTTCACGGTGTTCGCCGTCTTCCAGCCATGCCACCTTCAACTTCGGACCGTCAGTACCCATCGAGTACGCGACCGGCAAGCGCCACGAGGTTCCCGCTTGGAGAGTGACCGGGGCCGACGGGGGGATGATCCGCATGAGTCCGGAGTCAGCCTCGGCATCGAAGGTGACGTCCACGGCGTCCTCGCTGCCGTCGTTGAAAACCTCGAACCATCGCTTCGTCTTGTAGCCCATCTTGCCGCGCTTATCCAGCCCGGTGGCTTCCTGTTCTTGCTGCGACTGGACGCGAATGCGAACACCTGCTGGCTCTCGCTGGAGCGTGGGTGCTCCGAGGTTGAGCTTGGCGATGTCGAACTCGATCGCCTTCCAGACCTCGTGCTCCAGTTGGCCTGGGTTGGCAAACTCGCCCAGGAGGCCTCTCTGGCTGATCTGCTCTCGGAACTGTCGCAAGCCTTCGAGTTGCGAAGTGTCTACATCGTGTGGAAGCGGTGCCGTGGAGAAGTAGAGGTGGACAGGCTTTCCAGTGGCAACAGACCGCTCGATCTCCTCAACTGTTCCCGAAACCGCATCAGGTGTTGGAGAACCCAGGCGGCTGCCGAAGAGGGCGATCACGATGTCGGCACCGTCGACGCCTTGCTCGTTAATCTGGGCCTGCGGGTGTCCTCCGAGCAACGGTACTGAGGATGTCTCCCACCGCCAGGGCAGGAGAATGATCTGCTTCGAGACGGTGTTGGCGTCGTTCCAGTTGTGAAGCGCTTTCTCGACGGCGTCGCGGGCACCGGTGGTGTCGGAGGGTGAAGCGATGGCGACGCGAAGCACGTTGGCTGGGAAAGTCATAGCTCAAGCGTACGGATGGGCACTGACATCTTGACGGGTCCAGTGGCGCACCTGTTTCCCACACGACCATGAGGGAGGCTGTCATGCCCACGTTCTACGATCCCGGCGCGGACGCCGGGGAAGCTTCCGAGGCGCTACGCGGGCTCGCGCACGCCACCCGCACCATTGAGCATCCGCAGGACATGTACTCGGTGCTCGGTGACCTGCTGTCGGGAGTGAGGTCGCTGCGGCAGGTCCTCGACCAGCTCGCATCGGCTCACGCCAGCAACCGGGAACTGGCGTTCGACGATTATGGGGATCATGCGTCCGGATCTGCCGATGCTCTGGCCGCCGCGGACGAACTCCACCAGACCGCAACCTTGATCGACCAGGCGGAGGACCGGCTCAACGTGGCGATGTCGGCAGCCGGGCGGATCGCCTGGCACAGCGAGCCCTCAACCGAACAGGTGCCGGTGCGTCGCTGGGTCTCCGTGGTGTTTCTTCAAGGGTCGGAGGCCGATGAGGTGCTCGACATGATCGACCGCGACGGCCCCGACGCCGCAATAACGTACTTGAAGAATTGGGACTACGGGGACGAGACGACAGACGCGGCCATGGAGAACGGCCACGTCTACGACCTCCCACCCGCAGGCATGCTGGATCGGGAAGTCCGATACGGGGACTACCAGATGACCTACAACCACTCTTTCGGCCACGTGGGCCTCTACCGGCTCCACACCATCGAGCCCGACGACGTCCTGGACGACGAACCCACCCGTCCGGCCATCGCTCATGCTGAAGAGATGAGGGCGGTGCCCGACGGGTCCTGGTTCGAGCATTCGGGCGTCGCCGCAGTCAAGCAGTCGCGGGGGCTGGGACTGTGACCGCTCACGAACCTGAGACCCTGCACACTGCGGTCCTCGTCGCTCCGGCGAAGGAACGACGGCATCTGCGGAAGCGGCGCCGTCAGGCTGCGGCCCGGCTCCAGTCCGAGCAGCGTGCCGCCGAACGTGAAGCGGCCCGTGCGAAGGCCGACGCGGAACGCGCCGAACGGAAGGCCACGACCTACCTGCCTGCCGCCGGTGAGCCGGGACCCGCTCAACTGCGTTCACCGGGCAAGTTCCGGCTCCCGCGCCATCAAGATACGTCCGCGACCTTGGCCGGGGCCTACCCGTTCCTCGCCGAAGGCGGACTGGGCTCCGATGGCGTGTTCGTTGGGCAGGACCTCTACTCGGGTGGCAGCTTCGTGTACGACCCGTGGGTGCTCTACGCCCGCGGCGTCATCACCGCACCCAACCTGGTCCTTGCGGGGATTGTCGGCTCCGGGAAGTCCTCACTGGCCAAGAGCCTCTACACCCGCTCACTCCCATTCGGGCGCCGCGTCTACGTGCCCGGAGACCCGAAAGGAGAACACACCGCCGTCGCCGAAGCCGTCGGCGGCCGGGCCATCGTCCTCGGACACGGCCTGTCGACCAGGCTCAACCCGTTGGATGAGGGATACCGGCCCGCAGGGATGGAGGATGTCGAATGGGCCTCCACCATCGCATCCCGACGCCGCGACCTCATCGGCGCACTGGCCGAAACCGTCCTGACCAGACCCCTGTCGCCGTTGGAGCACACCGCCATCGACACCGCCCTGACCGAAACAGTGCGCGGGAATGACGTGCCGATCCTGCCCATGGTCGTCGACCACATCCTCAACCCCAGCACATCAGCAGACCCAGACGGGAGGCTCGCCGAGGACGGGCGCCTCGTCGGCCACGCCCTACGCCGCCTGGTTGCAGGCGATCTGGCCGGGCTCTTCGACGGCCCCTCCACAGTCACCTTCGACCCCACGCTGCCGATGATCTCCCTCGACCTTTCCCGCGTCGCCGAGAACTCCACGTTGATCTCCGTGCTGATGACGTGTTCCAGCGCGTGGATGGAGTCCGCCCTGCTGGACCCGGCGGGCGGGCAACGGTGGTGCATCTACGACGAGGCCTGGCGCCTCATGTCCCACCCCGCCCTCTTGAAGCGCATGGATGCGCACTGGCGGCTGGCCCGCCACTACGGCATCGCCAACATGCTGATCTTCCACAAACTCACCGACCTGGAAAACGTCGGCGACCAAGGGTCCGCCATGCGATCCCTCGCCAACAGCCTCCTCGCGAACGCGGAGACCAGAATTATCTACCGGCAAGAATCAGACCAGCTTGGCACCACCGCCCGCACCCTCGGTCTGACCGGCACGGAGCAGAAACTCCTGCCAGGGCTGGGGGTCGGGCAGGGCCTCTGGCGTATCAAAGACCGCTCGTTCGTCTGCCAGCACCAGCTGCACCCCGACGAACTCGCCCTCTTCGACACCACGACTCGTATGACCAGCTGACGTCTGGGGTGCGCGGTGCACCTGATGGGCATGAGTATTCACCACAGTCACTCCGCGGACCCCGACGAGACGCCAATCAGCCTGCCGCTGGCCATCATCACGGTCGATCCCTACGGGGTCCTTACCGTCAGTTTGGATGGCGCCGAGTATCCGCCGCCCTCGCCAACGGCACCGTGGACGAAAGGCCGGTTCGGGGAGCTTCTCGACGTCCTCACCGCGGACCGCACGCGGACCATCCGAGTCGAGATCCACGAGTCCGACGGCAGCACCTTCACCGACATCATTGATACCGCCCGCACACCGCGCCCTGAGTCAGCTGCTCAGTCGCCTGCGCCTCGTCGGGCCCGGCACCGCCACGCACCAGACACCATCGAGGTGACCGGGGCCGGATTCCAACCAGGCGAAGACGTTACCGTCGGCCTCGTCCGGAGCACCGTCGAGGCGACCGCGGCCGGGGCTGTCCGCGTGACACTGGATCTTGGGGAGCTGCCCACGGGTGGCACCGACGTCTTATTGGTCGGGACCACTTCGGCGCGGGTTGTGTGGCGGCGGGTGCCATGAGCATGCAGCGCCAGTCTGGCTCGATGGGTGACGAGCTGACGAACATCCTCATGGTCGGGCTCGCCGCCCTCTTCGGCCTCATCCTCACCATCCGCGGCGCAGGGTCCGTCGCCGCGTTCGTGACCGGCGCCGACCAGCCACAAACAGGCGTCGCCGGTGGCCTGGCTGTCTTGTTCAGTCCTGGCGATCCCGCGGGCGCGCTCCACGCCGACGGACTCAACCCGATCGCCTACTGGATCACCCTGACGCTCATGCTCGGCCTCCTCGCAGCCGGAGGCACTTGGGGTTGGATCAAGTGGCGACGTCACTCCCGCGCGGTCGATGTGGACCCACACCGGCTCGCCGGGACCGCCACCGCACACGAAGTCACCACGGCAGCCTCAGCGAAAGCACTGGTCCACCGAGCCGGGACACTCCGCCCGTCCCTCGACACGCCAGAACCGCACGACGTGGGGTTCGTTCTCGGTCAGTCGAAGGGCAAACAGGTGTGGGCCAGCGTCGAGGACTCTATCCTCCTCATCGGCCCGCCGCGCTCCGGCAAGGGCCTGCACATCGTCATCCCCGCGATCCTCGACGCACCCGGTGCCGTGGTCACCACCAGCACCCGGCCCGACAACCTCACCGCCACGCTCAAGGCTCGCCAGCATGTCGGGCCCGTCGCCGTCTTCGACCCTCAGCACTTGGCCGACGGCGTTCCCGCAGGTCTTCGCTGGTCGCCCATCCGCGGCTGCGACGACCCACTCACCGCCATGATCCGCGCCACCGGGCTCGCCGCCGCCACAGGCCTCGCCGACGGCGGGGTCGACGGAGGCGGATTCTGGGAAGGCAAGACCCGAGTCGCCCTCCAAGCCCTCCTGCACGCCGCCGCATTGGATCACCGCACACCCGCCGAACTGTTCCGCTGGACCCTCGACCCCTCCGCCGCGGCAGACGCCGTCGCCATCCTCACCGGTTCACCCCACTCAGCGACAGGCTGGGCCGAATCCCTGGAAGCCATGATCGACGCCGACCCCCGCACCCGCGACTCCATCTGGCAAGGAGTCTCCCTGGCACTGGCGGCTCTCGCAGATCCCCGCGTCCTGGACGCCGTCAGCCCTCGGCCTGGTGAACAGTTCGACCCTGAAGCCTTCATCCGAGACAAGGGCACCCTCTACCTGCTCGCCACCGGCGCCGGGGCAGGCAACAGCGCCGCCCTCGTCGCCGCGTTCGTGGAAGACCTCGTCGAAACCGCCCGGCGGATGGCCGCCCGCTCACCCGGCGCACGGCTCGACCCGCCACTCCTGCTCGCCTTGGACGAGATCGGCAACCTGGCACCGCTCCCGTCACTGCCGACTCTGATGGCTGAAGGTGGAGGCACCGGGATCACGACCATGCCCGTTCTCCAATCGCTCGCCCAGGCCCGGGACAAGTGGAGCGACAACCAGGCCGGGGCCATCTGGGACGCCAGCATTGTCAAGATCATCCTCGGCGGCGCCTCCAACAGCCGCGACCTTCAAGACCTCGCCACCCTCATCGGTGAACGCGACGAGTACACCGATTCCATCACCCTCGGCGACCACGGCACCCGCTCAAACCAGCGCTCCGTGCGTCGGGTGCCGATCCTGCCACCCGACCGCATCCGCACCCTCCCATTCGGCACCGGCGTCATCCTCCTGCGCTCCACCCCGCCGATCATCACCGACCTGCATCCCTGGCCGAAGCGCAGCAACGCCACTCAACTCACGCGAGACCGCGCGAGCATCGAAGCCCTCCTTCAACGACCACCCAGCACCGACTAACCGAATGCCGGGAAGCCACGTGCACCTGCCTGGCACAGCGGTCACCACCGGGTGACTGACCAACTCCAGGAGCACATCATGGCCATCCACGCGCAGCAGTCCATCTCCGGCTTTATTGCGTCGGAACCGCAGCTCACGACTACGTCGAAGGGCGATCCTCGCTTGTACCTCAGGTTCGGTCAAGAGCACTTCCGACGGGAGGAGGACGGAACCTTCACGCAGATGGAGACGACGTATCACCACTTGGTGATGTTCGGCCGTTCGGCAGAACGTCTGAGCAGCCGGTTCTCCAAGGGCGACAACTTCTTGGCCGAGGGATATGTCCGCCCGGTCAACTATGAGCGGGAAGGTCAGGCCGTTGAAAGCGAGGAGTTCGTCGCCAAGCGGATGGGGCATGACGCAGTGCGAACGCGCTACGACGTCGACCGCTCACCCCGTACCTTCGCAGCTCGGGAAACCGTTCAACGCGAACAGGAGCGTGCCTTCGACCCTCGGTTGCGGCGGCCGACGACCAGCGCTCCGGTGCTCGGTCGCTGAACGTTGAGAGAAGCGCATCATGACTTCGCACACGCCAGGGTTTGACGATCAGCCCGACTACGACGACACGCAGAACCTGGTCGCCGAGCCTCCGCACCCCATCAACTGGAATCTGTTGACGGCTGACGATCTGGAGCAGGAGCTGCTGGAGCTGAACCGGTGGGTGGACTGGCTGCGCCACACCTACGGACTCCCGGCCTCCGTCATCCCGCCCTACTGGCACCGCCACCCCGAACTGCTCTGGGAACTCTCTGCCCTCCACCTGCACTGGCTCTGTGCCTATGACCCTGACCAGAACGGCTCCGCGCCGCTGGGGTGGCATCGCGACTTCGCTGATGCCCGCCAGCGACTGCGCGACTGGGTGACTGCCTCCGGCACCCGCCTCGACCGCGACCGGCCCACACGGCAGACCACCTGGCCCGGGGAAGAACCTGCCGAACACGCAGAAGAGATGACAATTGTCGACCGTGACGAAGACTTCGTCGAGTTCGTCCTTGACCAGGTTGAAGCCCGCCAGAAAGCCGAGGACGCGTTCTACGCCAGCATCGACCACGACACCGGGGAGGTGCGGGACGAGTGAGTACGTACTCCAAGAAGACGGGGCAACGTCCGAACGATGAGCGGTCTCTGTCGGTCCGAGCCGTACACCGGAATCCGGTCGACATCCATAAGCTCGCCGAAGCGCTCATACGCCTCACGTTGCAGGAGTCCGGCAAGGCGCGAGCCGATGCGCGAGCCACCGAGCTTCCCGAGACCTTGAAGGATCGACCGAACGGCCCTGTCGGAGTGACAGTCCAGCCGGTAGAATGAGCACCAAGCCTCGCGTCAGACGTGGGGTGTTGTGGTCCTAAACCCCGCCCATGGCGGGCACGCGAAACGTGGCCGATTCGGCCTAGTCCTAGAGCCTTCGGGTTCCTCTCACAAGCAACACCCCGCCGGGCGTTCCAACCCGACGCGAGGGACGCACCGCGTGAGAGTTGGACCAAAATGACTGACCGAGACCCCGCCATCCGCACCGATCCTGTGCGCAGTCTCATCGACCCACCCCAAGGCACCGCACAGGCGGTGTCCTACCTGCGCGTCTCCACCAAGGAGCAAGCCGAGAAGGGTGGTACCGACGAAGGATTCTCGATCCCCGCCCAGCGGGAAGCCAACAGGCGCAAGGCTGAACAGCTCGGGGCCGTCATCGTCGAGGAGTTCGTTGATGCAGGCGAGTCCGCCCGCAAGGCGGACCGCCCAGACCTCATGCGGATGATCAAGTACGTCAAACAGCACCGCGTCGCCTACTGCATCGTCCACAAGGTGGATCGTCTCGCACGCAACAGGGCGGACGATGTCACCATCCACCTCGCACTCCAGGAGTCCGGGGTCATGCTGGTGTCCGCCACCGAGAACATCGACGAGACGCCCTCGGGCATGTTGTTGCACGGCATCATGTCAACGATCGCCGAGTTCTACTCCCGCAATCTGGCCACCGAGGTTATCAAGGGCATGACCCAGAAGGCTGCCAGCGGCGGGACGATCGGCAAGGCGCCCATCGGCTACCTCAACGTCCGTGAGCGGGACGAACTGGGACGCGAAGTTCGTACCGTCGACTTTGACCCCGACCGGGCACCCCTCGTCGAGTGGGCTTTCAAGGCCTACGCGTCTGGCGACTGGACCGTCAGCCAGCTCCACGACGAGCTGACCTCACGCGGTCTTACCACACCAGCCACCCCGAAGCGCCCGTCAAAGATGCTCGCCGTCTCCAGCGTCCACCGGATGCTCACGAATCCCTACTACAAGGGCGAGATCACCTACCGCGGAGTCCTCTACAAGGGCTCCCACACCCCGCTGGTTCCGGCCGAAGTCTGGTACCAGGTCCAGTCCGTCCTCACCGCACACAAGACCGCATCGGAGGCCACCCAAGTGCACGATCACTATCTCAAGGGCACCGTCTACTGCGGGCAGTGCGGGTCTCGGCTCATCGTCTCCAACGCCAAGAACAGCTACGGCAACGTCTACCCGTACTTCGTCTGCTCCGGGCGCCACGCCAAACGAACTGATTGCTCGCGTCAGGCCATGCTCATCGACGAGGTCGAACACCTCATCGAGCAGTACTATCAACGAGTCCAGGTCACCCACGCCCAGCGCCAGGCACTCAGCGGCATGATTCACGCGGAGTTCGACCGGCTCATGTCTGCCGAAGCCGACGAACTCGGACAGCTCACCGCCCACCGTGACCGTCTCGAACACGAACAGGACCGGCTCCTTCAGGCCCACTACGCCGAGGCCATCCCGTTGTCTGTCCTCAAGCGGGAACAGGACCGCATCCTTGGCGAACTCGACCAAGTCACACGGCGCATCGACGCCCACTACGGTGAGTACACCGACGCCCGTGCCCACCTCGATGATGCCCTCAACCTATTGGAGAATTGCGCCGAGATCTACGCACGCTGCGACGATGCGAATCGGCGCCTGTGCAACCAAGCGTTCTTCACCAAGATCTACATCGACGAGGACGGCGACGTGCGAGCCGAGAACGCCCGACCCTTCGAGATGCTCCTGGACCCCGAGGTCAACGCGGACGCCCTCACCTGGGCCGCGAACGCGGACAAGGCCCAAACCCAGCCCGATGATTCATCGGGCCAAAGTTCGAGCCTTGTGCGTTGGGTGCCCCCACTGGGACTCGAACCCAGGACCCACGGATTAAAAGTCCGTTGCTCTAACCAACTGAGCTACGGGGGCCCGCCCAGTGTAGCGGCCCCCACCCTCCAGCGCCGCCCCGTGTTCTGAGGGGAAGCGCAACACCTACCTGGACGTGACAGGCTGGAGTCATGCAGATTCCGGCCGGGATGTGGGTGATCCTGGCGGTCGGCCTGGTGCTGCTCATCGTGGCAGCGCTCGCCGATCGCAGGTCACGGCGTCACGCCGAGGCGCAGGACGCCGCCACGCCCGCGGGGCGTCCGCCCGCGATGTCACGTGATCTGTGCACCCGGCTCGATGAACTCATGGCCGGCGACCACCTCACCATCTCTGCGACGCTGGCCTCGGCCGCCGCGGCGACCCACACCTCCCCCGACGGCACGCCCACCGCCGTCGTTGAGGACGCCCGCGTCATCGTCTGCCCGGATGCCCTCGAGGGGGCCCGTGTGATCCAGGCCGTTCTGATCGGCAACCCGGACGCCAAAGACCTGGCCGTCCTGGCGCCGTCCTTCGACGAGTTCGCACTCGGGGTGATCCTGGCCAACCACCTCCATGGGCAGTCCCACGTCATCCCGGTCATCGCCGACGAGGACGACCGGGATGCGGTGACATCCGCCCTGGGCTCCTCCCAGACCTCGCTCCAGGCGATCCGCAGCGGCTGGTTGCCCACCGAGGTGTGGGGGCTGGCCCGCCTCGTCGTCTCCGACGAGATCTCGACCACCCTCGTCGCCGAGGTCGATCTGCAGGCCGGGAGCTGACCGCTCCGACATCCCGCCATGAGGACCGATCTCTCAATCACGGCTTGAGGGAGCACTGAGGGTCTCGCGGTCTCGGATCGAATCCCCTGAGCAAGCTCTGAAACTCGCCTGAGAAATCTCATAAAACAGTGACCACACCGCTACGGCAAGGGGAAATCCTGCAACCAGGCAGCCCTTGAACGCACTCGAACGACACTGCTGTCATTATTGCCCCGCGAGCGGCGTGTCGCATTGACTCACGCACTTCACAGCATTCGCCGGAGCTGGAGCCATCCCGCTCGTTCCTCGTAGATTGCCAGTGTCACTGAGGAGCGCGGTCCCCGACCGGACCCGTGGACGGGTCCGAGGAGATCCGGGCCGCCTCCCCACGCGATTGACGGGTGCGCTCGTCGGAAGGGAGTCGATGGGATGGGTGAACTGCATCCATTTCGGATCGGAGTAGCAGCTGTCGCGGGCGTCGGCCTAGTAGCCGGAAGCGCCCACCTGCTCGCGAACTCAGTAGACGACCAGTCGAGCCGGCCGCCCGCGCAGCACAGCACGCCGCCGGCGACGCCGAGGGCGAGCTGGTCCGCGACGCCTCAGGCCACCAGCACCACGACCACCACCCGTGCACCGGCCACTACTGCGGCCCCGGAGGCTGACACGCAACTGCAGCTCGCGGCACCCAGCGCCGTGGATCCGGGCCAGGACAGCGAACCCCAGAGCCTCTCTCAGAGTCTCTCGACCTCCTCGCAGGAAAGGGCGACGAGCCAGGAGACCACGGCATCCGGGGACCGGGCCGCCACCGGAGGCCAGACGTCGACGTCAACCCCCACTCCCCGCACGACGACCGCGAAGAAGCTTCAGCAGAAGCAGCTGAAGACCTCCCCGGCGCCGGAGTCGAAGTCCACGGCGCGTTCGACCGTGACATCCACGGACTACCTCAACGTCCGCAGCGCGCCCTCGACATCGGCGTCCCGGGTCGGTCTGCTCTCACCGGGCGACTCGGTGGAGACGACCGGCCGGCTGAGCGACGGCTTCCAGGAGATCGTCTACCGGGGTACGGCCCGCTGGGCATCGGCATCCAGTCTCAAGGCCGTACCAGCCGCCGAGACGTCCACCGACAAGACGGCCGACAAGAGCACGGACACGTCTTCGTCGACCGACGCCGACAGCGGTGCCGCCCCCGCGGCCACGGCGACGTCGGCCACGGCGACTCCGAAGGCGACGACGTCGGCCGCCCCGAGGGCGACGGCTTCAGCGACTCCCGAGTCGGCCGCGCCCAAGGCGAAGAGCTCCACCAGGACGAGCGCAGGGGCGAGGACCTCGACGAAGAGTGCGACGACGTCGGCCGGCAAGACCGTCTACACCTCCACCGCAGTCAACCTGCGATCCGGAGCCGGCACCACCTACCGCACCTACGGCCTCCTCGCCGCCGGCAAAACCCTGACCACCCGAGGCGCCGTCGTCAACGGCTGGACACCCGTGTCCTACAACGGACGCGCCGGATGGGTGAACACGAGCTACCTCACCACCACCAAGCCCGCCGTCACCAAGCCGACACCGGCGAAACCGGCCACGAGCATCGTCTACGCGACAACCTCGGTGAACGTCCGCTCGACGGCGTCGACCAGTGGCAAACTGCTGGGCACACTCAATCGGGGCGACCACGTCGGAACCAGGGGCGCCGCCGTCAACGGTTGGACACCCGTCTCCTACAAGGGCACCGCGGCCTGGGTCAGTTCGAGCTACCTCTCGGCCACCAGACCCGCCACCACCAGCACCTCCAGTTCGAGTGCCGCCGGTAAGACCGTCTACACCTCCACCGCAGTCAACCTGCGATCCGGAGCCGGCACCACCTACCGCACCTACGGCCTCCTCGCCGCCGGCAAAACCCTGACCACCCGAGGCGCCGCCGTCAACGGCTGGACACCCGTGTCCTACAACGGACGCGCCGGATGGGTGAACACGAGCTACCTCACCACCACCAAACCCGCGGCTTCCAGCTCGAACTCGAGTGCATCCGGCAAGACCGTCTACACCTCCACCGCAGTCAACCTGCGATCCGGAGCCGGCACCACCTACCGCACCTACGGCCTCCTCGCCGCCGGCAAAACCCTGACCACCCGAGGCGCCGCCGTCAACGGCTGGACACCCGTGTCCTACAACGGACGCGCCGGATGGGTGAACACGAGCTACCTCACCACCACCAAACCCGCGGCTTCCAGCTCGAACTCGAGTGCATCCGGCAAGACCGTCTACACCTCCACCGCAGTCAACCTGCGATCCGGAGCCGGCACCACCTACCGCACCTACGGCCTCCTCGCCGCCGGCAAAACCCTGACCACCCGAGGCGCCGCCGTCAACGGCTGGACACCCGTGTCCTACAACGGACGCGCCGGATGGGTGAACACGAGCTACCTCACCACCACCAAACCCGCGGCTTCCAGCTCGAACTCGAGTGCATCCGGCAAGACCGTCTACACCTCCACCGCAGTCAACCTGCGATCCGGAGCCGGCACCACCTACCGCACCTACGGCCTCCTCGCCGCCGGCAAAACCCTGACCACCCGAGGCGCCGTCGTCAACGGCTGGACACCCGTGTCCTACAACGGACGCGCCGGATGGGTGAACACGAGCTACCTCACCACCACCAAACCCGCGGCTTCCAGCTCCGGTTCGTCCTCCTCCTGGGCCACACTGACCGCGAATGGGTCGTCGGGGTTGAGCGGCCTGCGCCCGAACGCCGTGGGCATCGTCAACCGCGTTCTGACGGCCTTCCCACAGATCAAGACGGTCTACGGGGTGCGCTCGGATTCGATCGATGATCATCCCAGCGGTCACGCCGTAGACCTGATGCTGCCGCGAGGCACCAGTGACCGGGCCCTGGGCCAGCAGATCGCCAACTACTTCCGCGCCCACGCCAAGGAGCTGAACGTCCAGTACGTCATGTGGAACAAGCAGATCTGGAACATCTCACGGAACTCCGAAGGGTGGCGCGCGGTGGCCGACCGCGGCTCGGCGACCGCCAACCACATGGATCACGTCCACATCACCACCGTCTGGGACTGACGCCAGTATCCGACGCCCCGTCGCCCCCCTCCGTTTGTCGCCTCCGTCGCGCCACCGGTAGCATGGTCGGGCCCGGCGCGGCGTCACGTCCCGATCGTCCAGCGGCCTAGGACATCGCCCTTTCAAGGCGGTAACGCGGGTTCGAATCCCGTTCGGGATACCAGGACCGTCACCCCTGGCCAGATTTGGTTTGGCCAGGGGTCCACTTGTCTCGCCCGTCGGCACGGCTCCTCGATGTGGTCTTGACAGCTCAGGAAATTGTCCGACCTCCCCCCTATGGTTTGAAGCGAGGACAGGAGCAGCCATGACAACACAACTGGTGACCGCCGCAGATGGCAGGGCGCAGGTCCGCGCCTACCCGCATCTGCGTTACATGGGCTCGAAGTACAAGCTCCTGCCCACTCTCGCATCGGTGTTCGCCGAGATCGGCGGCCAGACCGCCCTCGACCCATTCTGCGGGTCCGGGGTCGTGTCCTACCTGCTCAAAGCCATGGGCTATCAGGTGACCTCCGGCGACTACATGGCCTTCCCTGTCGTTCTCGCCCAGGCAGCGTGCGTGAACCAGAGCCAGACTCTCGCCGGTGATGATGTCGCCAAGATCGTTTCCGGGAACGCGGACGGCCGGGATTTCATCGAGCGCACCTACGATGGTCTGTTCTTCACACACGATGACCTTCGATTTCTGGACGCCGCCTGGTCGCAGATCGATCGGCTCGACGGACCGAAGAGATCGTTGGCAATCGCCGCACTGGTACTGGCAGCGGCCCGCAAACAGCCTCGTGGCGTCTTCACCGTGACGGGATTGCGCTACGACGACGGACGGTCTCAACTGCATCTGCCTCTCGCCCAGCAGTTCAAGATGTCGGTCGAGGCATGGAATGGCGCAGTGTTCCAGAGAGCACCTTGTCAGGCGGTCAGAGGAGACGCTCTGGAAGCCCCGACCGGAGCGGGTTTGGTCTACCTCGACCCCCCCCTACGCTCCGCCACGCGATGACAACGACTACATCAAGCGATACTGGTTCCTGGAAGGTCTGGCTGACTACTGGAACAACGGCACCGCTCCGGTCATGACCGAGACCCTGACCAGGAAGTTGCCCAAGCGGGCCACTCCATTCGGCTCTCGACGGACTATCGAGGCGGCCTTGACCGGTGTGCTGGAGAGATTCAGCGACTCAACGCTCGTGCTCTCCTACGGTTCGAACGCGGTGCCCTCACTGGATCGGCTCACCGGGATGCTGAAGGATGTGAAGGGATCGCAACCGGAGGTGTTCACAGTGAATCATCGATACAACTTCGGCACCCACTCCGCGGCAACTCGCAGGCTGGCCGAGGAGTACATCATCGTCGCGGCCTGAGTCCAGGAGTTCACCATGCCAGTCACACCTTTCGAGGACTATTTGGGCTCTCTGGGGCATCTCACCGCGCGGATTGACCCGACAGCCTCAACGCCCGCTGCCGAGCACATTCACGCTGCCGCCGAGAGCCTGGAAGCGCTGCCACAGGTCGATGAGACCTCCCTGGTCGGATGGACCCAGGACCATCCGAAGCAGGTGTATGTCCTGGGTCTGGCAGTCGGCATCGGGCGCGAGAAGCTCAAGAACCAGCTGACCGACTGGTTCGGTACCCAGAGCTGGGCGAAGGCTTCCAAAGAGCACGGACCGGAACTCATCCGCCGCCTTGACGACGATTACGACCTGCTGCGGCTGCTAGCCGCCCAGCGCGGGCGCGACTATTCCTTCGCCGATGTACTCGTGGCACGGGCCGGCACTCGAAGTACCGCCACCAATGCAGGACAGTCCGGACGAAAGATCGAGGACGAACTCGAGAGGATTGCGCAGGACCTCAGACTGCCATACCAGATGCGTGGTCGCTTCGAGGGCCGCAATGGCCGTACAGCCCCAGCGGATCTGGCGATCCCGGCCGTCGGGCGCGGCTGTGTCGTTGCAGTCGCGGCCAAAGGATTCGACTCCACCGGCAGTGACGCAACGACATCGCATCTTGTCCCGGCGTCTACTGTGATCAGTGAGGACCGGAACCACTGAGAGGTAGCACCATGTCGAAACTCACCATCATCGGCGGCCACGGCAAGGTCGCCCTGCTGCTCGAGCCGATACTCATCGCCGCCGGCTACGAGGTCGACGCCGTGATCCGCGACTCCCGCCAGGCTGCCGATGTCGAGGGCACCGGAGCCAACCCGGTCGTCCAGGACATCCAGAGGCTGTCGACCGACAATCTCGCGGAACTTCTGCGCGACTCCGACGCCGTGGTCTGGTCGGCCGGAGCAGGCGGAGGCGATCCGGCCCGCACCTACGCCGTCGATCGTGACGCCGCAATCCGGACGATCGACGCCGCCGCACAGTCCGACACCACGCGTTTCATCATGGTGTCCTACCTGGGAGCCGGACCCGATCATGGCGTCCCCAGCGATGACGCCTTCTTCCCCTACGCCGACGCCAAGGCGGCCGCGGACGCCCATCTGCACGCCTCCGGTCTGGACTGGACGATCATCGCTCCCGGCTCGCTCACCCTCGATCCGCCCACCGGACTCATCGAGGCGGATCCCACCGGCCCAGGGTCGGTGCCGCGCGCCGACGTCGCCGCTGTCATCGCAGCCGCCCTCGCCGACCCCACCACCGTCCACCGCACCATCGGCTTCGTCTCCGGCCCCACCCCCATCGCGGACGCCGTCCGGCATGGCGCCTGAGCAGGCTCGGCAGAGACCGACGGGCTCCGATTTCACATCGGCGACGATCTCCTGCTATATTTTTCGAGCTGCCTGAGGCAGCAGCCAGGGCCCGGAAGGGCCTGAGGCCCCGTAGCGCAGTTGGTTAGCGCGCCGCCCTGTCACGGCGGAGGTCGTGGGTTCAAGTCCCATCGGGGTCGCTCGGGCGGTGCTGGTCACCGTCTCAGTGTGGAGAGTCATCCTCTCAACGCGTCACTTGGCCGGGTAGCTCAGTTGGTAGCAGCGTTCGCCTGAAAAGTGAAAGGTCACCGGTTCGACCCCGGTCCCGGCCACCATCCATGCCCCTCCTCGGAGGGGCTTGCGTCGTATCCGGATGCCCCGGTTGCCGCCGCGAACGTCCGGACGGCGAGGAACGGGCCCAGCCGCGATGGCTGGACCCGCCCACCTGGTCCCGGAACGGCCGGCCCGACCAGGGGCTCGGGAGCCCGATGACTCCCGCCCCGGCTTCCCCTCGGACCGGTGCTCAGGGTTCTCGGGCGACCGCGGTCACGGCGTGCGTGGTCCGGCCGCCCCGACCGGAGGAAGGACTCCTCCGGCTCGACCTATCTCTCTCCTACTTCACCGAGCCACTCATCAGGCCGGCCACGAAGTACTTGCCCAGCACGATGTAGACGATGAGAGTCGGCAGGGAGGCGAGCAGGACGCCCGCCATGATCTGTGGATAATTCGGGTTCTGGCCCGACGCCAGGGCATTGAGGCCGAAGGTGATCGGGCCGTTGTTCTGGTTGGTGA
This sequence comes from Acidipropionibacterium virtanenii, assembly GCF_003325455.1. Classification (NCBI taxonomy): domain Bacteria; kingdom Bacillati; phylum Actinomycetota; class Actinomycetes; order Propionibacteriales; family Propionibacteriaceae; genus Acidipropionibacterium; species Acidipropionibacterium virtanenii. The sequence continues at coordinate 890,748 of NZ_CP025198.1, read as the reverse complement.
GGAAGAGCGCGAAGAGGAAGTCGTTCCACGCGCTGGTGAACTGCCAGATGAGGGTCACCACGAAGCCGGGCATCGAGACGGGCAGCACCACCTTGGTGTAGGTCTTCCAGGTCTGCGCACCGTCGACGCGCGCCGCCTCCACGATCTCGGTGGGCACCGCTGTGGCGTAGTAGTTGCGGAAAATGAGGGTGCAGATCGGGATGCCGTAGACGACGTGGCACAGGATCAGGGTCGGGATTCCGGAGAACCAGGGAGCGCTGCTCTGGATATTCAGCATCATCCCGGACAGCGGGATCATGATCGCCTGGTAGGGGATGAACATCCCGAACAGGAAGAGCACGAAGATGAGATGCGACCCGGGGAATCTCCATTTGGCGAAGATATATCCGTTGAAGGAGCCCAGGATCGAGGAGATCACCGAGGCCAGGACGGCCATCACGATGGTGCGTCCCAGGGCCGGGCCCAGGGTGCCCCAGGCCGCCGACCAGCCCTCCACCGACCACACCTTCGGCAGCAGCCAGGCGGTGGACTGGTCGTATCCGGCCGGCTGTTTGAAGCTGGTCGCCAGCAACACGTACAAGGGCAGCAGGATGCCCAGGCCGAAGATGGTCAGGAAGACGTACTGGATGGCGCTCCAGGTCTTCTCCCCACGGGTCCTGCGGTGACGCCGGTGCGGCACGGCGGCCAGCGCCTCGCTCTCGAGAGTGGCGGCGGACATCAGCGGCCTCCCTTCTCGGAGCGATTGGTGTAGATGAGGTACGGGATGACGGCGACCGCCACGATGAGCAGCAGGACGGTGGCGTTGACCGCGGCGGCGGTCGGGTCGTTGAGCTGGAACATCTGGGTCCACATCAAGGTCGCCGGCACCTCGGCGGTGTAGGAGCTCTGGCCGGCGATGGAGTAGATGAGATCGAACATCTTCATCGACATGTGACCCACGATGATGAGTGCGCTCAGCGCGATGGGCGACAGCTGGGGGAAGAGCACGTGGCGGTAGAGCCTGATCTCGCTGGCGCCGTCCACCCGGGCGGCCTCGCGCTGATCCTCGGAGATGCCGCGGAACCCGGCCAGGAACAGCGCCATGATGTAGCCCGACAACTGCCAGACCGCCGGGATCGCCATCGAGGCCATGTTGAACTTCCCGGCGGAGTACCAGGAGGACTGCAGCCCCGACAGCCCCAGGTACTGGAAGAGCTGATTGAGACCGACCGCGCCCTCGCCCTGGGCCGGGGAGAGCAGCCAGCGCCAGACGACGCCGGCGGCCACGAAGGAGACCGCCATCGGCGCCAGCAGGATCGATCGGTAGACGCCCTCGAACTTCACCCCCCGCTCCAGCAGCAGGGCCCACAGCAGTCCGAAGAACATCGTCCCGGCCACGAACACCACGGTGAGCACCAACAGGTTCCACAGGGCGTGCTGATATCGCGGGTCACCAAGGAGATCGGTGTAATTCTCGAACCCGCCGGGGGCCTTGATCCTGCCTGATTTCGTCTTGACTGCCTCGAATGATGTCGCAACATTCCGGATGATGAATCCGTAGACGAATATTCCGATCAGGATGATTGACGGCAGCACGAACAGGAAGCTGGGCAGCCAACCCCGAATTTTTCTCATGTTGAAGATTCCTTGTCGACCGGCCGGATCGCTCCGACCAGCACGTGGGCCCGGCGCCCCTGACGGGCCCACAGGTTCACGACGACGTCCCCCGCGGACACGCGTCGCCGTGTCGGGTCACGGTGCGGTGCGGCCGTACCGGATACTCCTCCCGGTACGGCCGCAATGACTCATTGCGCGTACTTGTCGTGCGAGGCCACCAGCGATTTCACCAGGTTGTCGGTGCTCTTGTCCTGGTAGAACTTGCTCATCGCGGTGTTGATCTCCGAGCTCCAGGCCAGCGGGACAGCGGCGCCGTGGGCGATCGAGGACACGATCTTCACATTGGAGGAGTCCTTGAAATCCTTCATCGCGGACTGCTGGTACTCGCTGAACTTGGCGGTGCTGACGTCAGTCCTCGGCGGGATCGAGCCCTTGACGGAGTTGAAGGCCTCCTGGGCGTCCTTCGATCCGACGAACCGCAGCCAGTCCTTCGTGCCCTCGGGGTTCTTGGTACCGGTCGGCAGGGTGAAGGAATCGGCCAGGAAGTCGAAGATCTTGTCCTTGCCGGGCATCGCGAAGGCGTCCCAGTCGGTGTGGTACTTCTTGCCCTTCATCTCGAACTCGGCGACCGCCCAGTCGCCCATGACGTTGTAGGCGGCCTTGCCGTCCGCCACCATGTCGGTGGCATTGGGCCAGTCGTCGCCGTCCGAGGCGGTGTTGGCGAAGCTCAGGGCCTTCTTGTACTGCTCGATGGACTTCTTGACGCCGTCCGAATCCCACTTACCGTCCTTGGTGAACAGCTTGTTGTACTCGTCTGCGCCGAGGTTGGCCGCCAGGATGGACTCCAGCAGCTCGGTCTGGGTCCAGGTGCCGCCGATCGACAGCGGGGTGGAGACCCCGGAGGCCTTGACCTTCGCCATGTCGGCGAGCCACGCGTCCACCGACGTCGGAGCGCTGGTCACCCCGGCCTTCTTGAGCAGCGCGGTGTTGCTCCACACGACATTGGCGCGGTGGATGTCGACGGGCACCGAATAGATGTGTCCCTGGACGGTGAGGCGGTCGAGCAGGGTCTTCGGGAAGACGGAGGTACCGCCGAGCTGCTTGATGATGTCGTCGACGGGCTCGACCTGATCGTTGTCGATGTAGTCCATCAGCTCGGCGCCGGCATGGCCCTGGAATGATCCGGGCGGGTTGCCGTTCTTGAGGTCCGAGGCCAGCTTCGCCTTGGCGTTCGAGCCCGATCCGCCGGCCACCGCGAGGTTCTTGAAGGTGTCGTTGGGATACTGCTTCTTGAACAGGGTCTCCAGGGAGTCCAGGCCCTTCTTCTCCGAGCCGTCGGCCCACCAGGTGAAGACGCCCACCTCGCCGCCGGCCCCACCGGCCTTGGGAGTTGACGCCGACGTCGTCTCTGTCGAGGAGCCGCTGCCGCCTCCCGATCCACAGGCCGTTCCACTGAGCACCAGAAGCGATGCCGTTGCAAGTGCCGCGAACTTCTTGCCATGCATGTCTGAAAACCTCCACGGTCATCCCCAGACATCCTGTTGTCTGGAATCGGACGCCCTCGTCCGGTTGATTGCGATTCTCGCAGAGCCGCGACAGGGCGGCAACCACTGTGTTGACGCAACCATGAGATTGTGACCGACTCGTGACCTTCAGTCGACAAGGAGGATCACCAGTGGGTCGGGACCGACGGGGGTGCCCGCGGACGCACCGGCCCGGCCTGCGATTCCCACACGACCGGGCATCACCGGCCGTCAGGACAGATAAGCCCGCACCCAGCGCCTCATCTGCGCGAAGACCTCGGCCCGCACCGGCGGCGCCGACAGCACCAGGTCGTGCAGCCCGCCCTCGACCCGCACCAGGGTGAGATGACGGCCGAGCCTCACCGAGGCCGAGGCCAGCCGCTCGACGTCGAGGACGGTATCGGCCCGCCTCATCCCCTCGTTCCAGGCGGCCGTCAGGTCGCTGCGGGCCGACAGCATGATGAGTATCGGCGCCCCGATCCCCAGGCCCTGCTCGACCCGGGCATGACCGGCCAGCACGGCGGCGAGCCAGCCCGCCCTCACCACGAACCTGTCGCCCGCGCTCTTCTCGGGCGGGATGTCCCACTCCCCGCCGAACTCGCGGCGCACCGCTCGGGCGAAGTTGTCGTGGATTGGCAGTGGCAGGACGGCTGTCGGGGCGGTCTGGGTGAGGGCCCGGGACACCGGCCCCGCGGCCAACCTGGCCAGGAAGGATCCCTGGAGGTCGATCCAGGGCGAGTTGAGGATGAGGCCGTCGACGTCTCCGGGATGCCCGGCGGCCCACAGCGCTGCGGTCAGTCCGCCGGTGGAGTGACCCATCAGAGTGATCTCGTCGTGGTCGGCGCCGATCGCCGTCAACGCGGCCTCGATCTCCTGGCCGTACTCGTCGAGATCCGCGATCCAGCCGGCCATCTGACCGGGCACGAGGTTGCGGCCGTGGCGGCGCAGGTCCACGGCATGGAAGTCCATCCCCCAGGACTCGACCTCATCGGCCAGATGAGCCTGATAGAAGCAGTCCGACCAACCATGGAGGTACAGCAGTGCACGCCGCCGTTGCGGCTCATGGCCTCTGATGAGGCTCGCATGGAGCTCATCGGGATCTCCCGGGACGTGCTGAGCCTCGGGAAGAGCGATGGCGGCGCACTGAAAACCCGACAGCAGCGGGTCAGCAGTCCATCTCATCGACGTACCGGAGGAACGTGGCGAGAAGCAGGATCCGCCTGCGGCCGGGCACCGGCCGCAGGCGCGCGATCACTGGTCGTCGTCTCCGTAATGGGCGTACTTCTCAGCCAGGTCGGCGTACTTGTCGGGGAGCTCATCTTCCCCGTCATCCTGACTCTCACGAGCCTGGTCGCCTCTCAATTCGCGCTCCAAGGACTCGAGATCCATATCAACCGAGCGATATTTCAGATCGCGAGCAACCTTGGTCTGCTTCGCCTTTGCACGGCCGCGCCCCATATGGGTCGACCCCCTCGCCTCGTTCGTCGCGGCATTGCCGCGCGCGTGTCATGTACTGTCGTGACACACAGGTTACCCGAGCCGAGACACTGCTGACAAAGTGCCCGGCCTGTGAGTTCGTGCGCCCGCCTCAGCCCGCCAAGTAGTTCCCCACAAGCTGAACCGCAGGGGCGGCGTCCCCAGTGAGAGCGGTCACCGTGCCGCACCGCCAGCTCCGCAGTCCCCGGCCGGCCATCCGGCTGACGGCCTCCTCGGCCCGGTCGACGGGAAGCACCAGCACCATCCCGATCCCCATATTGAGGGTCGCCTCCAGATCCGGTCGGCTGACCCGCCCGACCTCCTGGACCAGCCCGAAGATCGGGGCGGGGGCCCATGTGTCGCGCTCCACGACGGCGCCCAGGCCGGCGGGGAGCACCCGGGCCAGATTGTTGGCCAGCCCGCCGCCGGTGACATGGCTCATGGCATGCACCGGCACCTCCTTGATGAGGGCCAGCAGGTCGGCCGCGTAGACGGTGGTGGGGGTCAGCAGTTCCTCGCCGAGGGTCCGACCCAGCTCGGGTACGGTCCGCTCGAGCTTCCAGCCGGCCTGGGCCAGCAGCACATTGCGCACCAGCGAGTAGCCGTTGGAGTGCAGGCCGGAGGAGGCCACCGCGACCAGGGCATCGCCCTCCTGGACCCGCTCGGGCCCGAGGATGTCCTCCTTCTCGACGGCTCCCGTGGTGGCCCCGGCGACGTCGTACTCGTCGGGGGCCAGCAAACCGGGATGCTCTGCGGTCTCCCCTCCCAGCAGTGCGCACCCGGCCTTCCGGCAGGCGGCCGCAATGCCCTTCACGACGTCGGCGATGCGTTCGGGGCGGACGTGTCCGCAGGCGATGTAGTCGGTGACGAACCAGGGCTCGGCGCCCACCACCACCAGGTCGTCGACGAGCATCCCGATAAGATCGAAGCCGATGGTGTCGTGGATGTCCATGGCCTGGGCGATCGCCACCTTGGTACCCACCCCGTCGGTGGAGGTGGCCAGCACCGGATGCCGGTAGCCGGTGAGCGCGGAGGCATCGAAGAAGCCGGCGAATCCGCCCAACCCGCCCAGCACCTCGGGCCTGTGGGTCTTGGCGACGTGCTCCTTCATGAGGGTGACGGCGCGCTCCCCCGCCTCGATGTCGACCCCCGCCAGCGAGTACGCGGAGGGGACGGCGTCGGCGGTGCTGGGCTCAGGGGTCATGACTGGTCTCCCTCGGGTTCTTCGGGCAGTTGGGGCTGGTCCGGGCGGGCGGTCGACAGGGAGTCGGCCAGCATCGGCTCGACGCCACGCGGCACCTGCACCGGATAGACGCCGTCGAAGCAGGCCCGGCACAGGTCCTCGGCCGGGACATGGGTGGCGGTGATGAGGCCGTCGAGGCTGACGTAGGCCAGCGAGTCGGCGCCGATGGACCGGCAGATCTCGTCGGTGGACAGGCCCGCGGCGATGAGCTGGGCCCGGGTGGCGAAATCGATGCCGTAGAAGCAGGGCCACTTCACCGGCGGGGAGGAGATCCTCACATGGACCTCCTTGGCGCCCGCCTCCCGCAGCATCCTCACGAGCTGGCGCTGGGTGTTGCCGCGCACGATCGAGTCGTCGACCACCACCAGGCGCTTGCCCTCGATGACGTCGCGCAGCGGGTTGAGCTTGAGCCGGATGCCGAGGTTGCGCAGGGTCTGGGAGGGCTGGATGAAGGTGCGCCCGACGTAGGAGTTCTTCACCAGGCCCATCCCGTACTTGATGCCGGACTCGTCGGCGTAACCGATCGCGGCCGGCGTGCCGGACTCGGGAACCGGGATCACCAGGTCGGCGTCGACCGGGGCCTCGGCCGCCAGGATCTTGCCGATCTTGACCCGCACATTGTGGATCCGCCGCCCCGCGATGAGAGTGTCGGGCCTGGCCAGATAGACGTACTCGAAGATGCAGCCCTTGGGACGGGCCTGGGCGAAACGGGCGCTGCGCAGCCCGGCGGCGCTGATGGTGACCATCTCGCCGGGCTCGATCTCACGGACGAAGGTGGCCCCGACGATGTCGATGGCGGCGGTCTCGGAGGCCACCACCCAGCCGCCCTGGAGACGCCCGAGGACCAGCGGCCTGATGCCCTGGGGATCGCGCGCGGCACACAGCGTGGTGTCGTCCATGAAGACCAGGCTGAAGGCCCCCTTGAGGCTGGGCAGCACCTGGAGCGCGATCTCGTCGAGGGCACCCTCGTAGGTGGCCATCAGGGCGGTCATCAGCGTCGTGTCGGAGGTGGAGTCCATCCGGTCCTTGTGCGGAACCACGGCGTGCGGGTCGCGCTGGGCGATGACTTCCTCCAGCTCCTCGGAGTTGGTGAGGTTCCCGTTGTGGGCCAGGGCCAGGCCTCCCCCGCCGGGACGCGACCGGAAGGTCGGCTGGGCGTTGTCCCAGACGCTGGAGCCGGTCGTCGAGTACCGGGTGTGGCCGATCGCCAGGCCGCCCCTCAGCGAGTTCAGGGTGGCCTCGTCGAAGACCTGGGAGACCAGGCCCATGTCCTTGAAGACCATCGTGCGCGCCCCGTCCGAGACCGCCATCCCGGCCGACTCCTGGCCGCGGTGCTGGAGGGCGTACATGCCGAAGTAGGTGAGCTTGGCGACCTCTTCGCCGGGAGCATAGATCCCGATGACGCCACAGGCGTCCTGGGGGCCATGATCCTGGGGATCGAGGTCTGCGGTGAGAAGTCCGTCAGCGCGGGTCACGCACCCAAGCTATCGCAGCTTCGCCGTCACGGCGTCCTCAGTTCACCGCGGGCTCCCCCGCCCCTGGCCCGTCGGCGGCCACTGCATGCTCCTGCGGCGTCACCCGGGCGGCCAGCAGCCAGCCGAGCAGACAGGCCACCAGAGCCGCGGCCACGGTGACCGCGTAGGCCGGGGTGTGGCCTCCCCAGTCCGCCAACCGCCCGGCGATCGAGGTGCCCACGGAGTAGCCGAGGCTCGTGGTGGCCGCCAGCATGGTCATCACCATACCGATCCGGGACGGCCTGGCGGCGCGCTCGGCCACCGAGTACAGGGTGATGAGGTAGGGGGCAACAGCCAGGCCCAGGACCAGCAGCTCGGGCACCAGAGTCCCCAGCGATCCGACGGCCAGCAGAGGCAGCGCCAGGATCGCCAGGGCCGTGGCGAAGATGTGCCAGCGCCGCACCAGGCCGATCCGCCTGGCCAGCCGGGGAAGCAGCAGACCGGCGGTCGCGCTTCCCACCGACAGCAGGGCGTGCAGCAGGCCGGCCAGGCCCGGGCGTCCTTCGGCGGTCGCCAGGGTGGTGGTGCCGGTCTGCACCGAACCGAAGATCGTCCCGATCATGAGCAGGCCGACCAGGGCCGCCAGCACACCGGGGGTCAGTACCGGCTCGCGACGGCCGCGACGAGAGGTTCCGGCACGAGCGGCCGCGACGCCGGGAGCCGCGGGCATCGCGGCGACCAGGCGCACCGTCGGGTCGACGGCGAACCAGCATCCCAGGACGATGAGCATGACGCCGGCGGCGATGATCGCCGGCACCGGGCCCATCAGCACCGCGAGGACGCCGGTCAGTGCCGGGCCCAGCGCGAAGGAGGCCTCGTCGGCCGATCCCTCCCAGGCGAAGGAGGTCTCCAGGATCCCGGCCTTCCGGTCCGGATGCGCGGCCGCCACGGCCCGCCAGCGGACCCTGGCCATGGTGCCGACCTGGGGCGTGAAGAACCCGGCGACCGCACCGATGAGGGCCACCAGGGCCCACGGGGCACCGACGACCGCGACCGCCGCCTCGACGATCAGGGCGGCGCCACCGATCAGAGACTGGAGCAGCAGGATGCCCCGCTGCCCGCGGCGGTCGGTCAGCGAACCGAAGATCGGGGAGCCGACCGCGTTGGCCAGGGCCACCGCTCCGGCGGCCACCCCGCCGGGGCCCATCCAGCCGGCCACCATCGGGCTGGAGACCAGCAGCATGGTGCCGAGCTGGCTCATCGCCAGGGGCAGGCGGGCGCCGAACCCGACCGCGACGAAGGCGGGCCCGGAATAGGAGAACAGACGGGAGTAACGGATCGCTGGCACGGGGCTCCTCACGGGACGACACAGCCCGCGTCACCCCACCCTTCTGAGACGCGGAAAGCCCTGCCTGACGGCGTGGTGGAGATCCTACGCCGTCAGACAGGGCGGCTGCGTCGGTCGTTACTCGGCCAGGCCGGCCAGCAGCAGGGCCTCGGTGAGGATGGCCCTGCGGAAGTCCCCCAGGTGCAGGGACTCGTCGATGCCGTGCATCCGCGAGTCGGGGTCGGTGACTGCGGTGACCAGAACCGTGGCGTCAGGGAAGGCGTTCTGCAGGTCGGTGACCAGCGGGATCGCACCGCCGGTGCCCATCTCCACCGGCTTGTGGCCCCAGGCCAGTCTGAAGGCCTCGTCGACCACCTCTCCGGTGTGCCGCCCGGCTTTCACGATGCCGGGAGCACCGGTCTCCCCGGGGGTGACGGTGACGTGGGCGCCGAAATCGGCGTGGGTCTTCAGGTGGTGCACCAGGGCGGAGAGTGCCTGCGCGGCGTCGTCGCCGGGTGCCACCCGCAGGCCCACCTTGGCGCGGGCCGCCGCGGGCAGGATGTTGATGGCCCGGGCCACCGGAGTGGCGTCGATGGCCAGCACGGAGACCGACGGCTTGGTCCACATCCGCTCCACGAAGGAGCCCTTGCCGACCCATTCCACACCGTCCAGGAGGGCGGTCTCGGTGCGCAGCCGGTCCTCCGGGTATTCCAGATCGGGGCCGGGGAAGGCCTTGAGCCCCTCGACCGCGACCTCCCCGTCCTCGTCGTGGAGGGTGGCCAGCAGCCGGCACAGGGTGGTCAGGGCGTCGGGGACGATGCCGCCGAACTGACCCGAGTGCAGCGGATGGTCCAGGGTGCGCACCTCGACGGTGCAGTCGGCCACCCCGCGCAGCGTGGTGGTCAGGGAGGGCTCACCCTGGTCCCAGTTCACCGAGTCCGCGATGACGATGACGTCGGCGGCCAGCTCGTCGGCGTGCTTCTCGATGATGGAGGCCATCGACGGGGAGCCGATCTCCTCCTCGCCCTCGATGAACAGGGTGACCCCGACCGGAGGCTTCCCGTCGAAGGCGCGGATGGCGGCCAGGTGGGCTGCGACCCCGCCCTTGTCGTCGGCGGTGCCGCGGCCGTAGAGGCGGTCCCCCTTGCGGGTGGCGACGAAGGGTTCGGTGTGCCACTCGGACAGGTCTCCGGTGGGCTGCACGTCGCCGTGGGAGTACAGCAGCACGGTGGGCCTGCCCTCGGGGGCCGGCCAGTGCGCGATGACGGCCGGAAGCCCGTCTCCCTCGGTGACCACGGTGGCGTCGGCGGCCCCGGCCCGGCGGGCCAGGTCGGCGATGTGCGCTGCGTTGGCGACCACCCCGTCGGGTTCCTGGGAGCTCACCGAGCGGATGGCGACCATCGTGGTCAGCTCCTCGATGGTGGGCTCCAGCAGGCCGTCCACCTTGACTTCCAGTTCACTTCTTCGCTCGGCGAGACTCATGCCCACAGCCTATGAGTCCCGGCGGACAGCGGCCACCGCGCCCCTGGCGAGACGAATCTTCCGCTCAACGGGGGTGTTCGCCTCCCCAGCGCCCCGAACCCCCGTTGAGCGGGATTCCCGTCACCCGAACGTCCAGAACCCCTGGTCGGACGGCCGGTACGTGATAGCTCCGGGCAAGGAATCGGGTCGATGTCTACGGTGGAGCCGGGCGACCAGGTCCTCGAGGAACCCCTTCGGATCATGCCGCATCTGCGTCGGGGTGACCGGCATGACGGTCCACCCTGCTGCCGTGAGGGCTCTGATCTTCTCCGCATCCGATTCGAAGGACTCGTCGGTGTCGTGGAACTCGCGCCCGTTCATCTCCACATCGAGCATCTCGGCCGCGAAAGCGCCATCAAGGAAGTACCTCTGCGCGGAGATCCTGTGGCGATCGTCCTCCCGGCGGAGGATCACCTCTCTGTTGCCGGTCCACCCGGTGACATGCGTGAGCCTCAGCAACTCGTGCATCTCCAGTTCCGCGACCGACCACGGCGCGTCCCGGGTGAACCGGACCGTCCTCCTCAACGCCTCGGCATCACGGCGGTGGGGCAGGAGGTCCAGGGCGGCCCGGATCTCCTGGGGTGACACCTTGCGTTTTCGCAGTGCCAGGCATACGGCCTCCCAGTCGCCGCGCGCCCCCAGGAACAGGCAGGCGGCCGCAACGCTGGCCGTCGGCCCACCACGGGCGACGCTGAGGAGCTCGCCGGGCAGAGTCCCCCGATGGATCCGCACCCGCCGACGACCGGACAACCTGTGGGGAAGGAGAAGGTCGATGGAGTCCATCGGGATCCGGGGAAGGCACTGAGCCCGGAGGGCGGCCCGCCCGGTGAGAACGGCATCAGGACGCCAGCACCTGACAGCACGGATCCACGCGTCCGGATTGTCCGTGAGAGTCGCGTCCATGAGGACTCCCGGTAGCGGACGGACGGCGAACCCGCCCGCGACGGCACTGCGGGCCTGGCGTGCGAGCGACCCGGCGCTCGGCACGGAGGTCACTCCCTGGGTGTGAAGTATCGAAAGCAGTTCCACATCCCAGTTATCGCGGCCGGATCCCCGAAGTGTCGGTCGGCCGAGAATCTGTGGACAACTTCCTCGGGATGGCCTGAGGCGATCGCCCTGTGGAAAATCCTGGGAGTACGAGTTGGAGAGACGAGAATCCCGCTCAACGGGGATGTTCGCCTCCCCAGCGCCCCGAACCCCCGCTGAGCGGGATTCCCGTCATGCGACGGACATCGGGACAGGGTCCTCGGGCTCCACGGTCCACGATGCCCGGGTTCCTGGCGGCACGGCAGGGTCGACCCGTCAATGGTGATTCAGTATTCGACTTTTTTACATGAGCGTATCCGCAATAACTAGAGTGCTGCCCATGACGAAGACGCGACCGCAACGACGGCCGATGGTCGTGGGCAAGGGCTGGGTCCAGGGCGTGGTCCTGGTGATGCTGCTCGGCTTCACGATCATGGGTGCCGTCACCTGGGCCACCTACACCGACTCGATGCCGCTTCCCCAGAAGGTCACCACGACCCAGGGCAAGCAGTTGTTCACCAAGTCCGACATCACTGCCGGTCAGGTCATCTTTCAGAACCGCGGACTGATGGAGTACGGCGCGATCGTCGGACACGGCGGCTACCTCGGGCCCGATTTCACCGCCGACTACCTGCGGCGGGCCACCGATCACACGCTGCAGCAGCGCCGCGAGGCCGGGGCCCACGATCCGACTGAGGCCAACAAGACCGACTGGCGCACCAACCGGTACGACGAGAAGACCGGAGTCCTGGTGCTCTCCGCCGAGCAGGCCTCCGCCTACCAGTATCTGGTCGGCTACTACGCCGACTACTTCGGCAAGAACTCCCACAACCTGGGGCTGCTCGCCGACAACATCAAGGATCCCGTCCAGATCAAGCAGCTCACCAGCTTCTTCGCCTGGACGGCCTGGGCCTCGGCGGCCGAACGTCCCGGCAAGAATTACTCCTACACCAACAACTGGCCCTCCGAATCGCGTGTCGGCAACACTCCGACGGCCGACATGGTGCTGTGGTCGGCGCTGTCCCTCATCGTCCTTATCGGGGGCACCGGCATCATGTTCGCGGTCTACGGCCGATGGAGCCGCACCATCGGCTGGCACGCCTCCGAGGTGCCGTCCCTGTCCTTCATCCGGCCCAGGGAGGTGGGTCTCACCAGATCCCAACGGATGTGCTCGTGGTTCTTCCTGGTGATCGCCGCGCTCTTCCTGGTCCAGACGATCGTCGGGGCGGCCGCCGAGCACTACCGGTCGGATCTCACCAGCTTCTTCGGCTTCGACCTGGCGAGCTGGTTCCCCTACAACCTGGCCCGGACCTGGCACGTCCAGCTGTCCCTGTTCTGGACGGCCGCGGCCTTCCTGGCCGGCGGGATCTTCCTGGCCCCCTTCATCTCCGGTCGTGAACCGAAGAACCAGGGTCGATGGACCGGCGTCCTGCTCGCCGCGGTGGCGATCGTCGTGTTCGGATCCCTGGGCGCCGAGATGCTGTCGATCTACGGAGTGTCCTGGGCCCACGGTCCGCTGTTCGGCCAGCAGTGGGAGTATCTCGATCTGCCACGGTTGTATCAGACGCTGTTGACCGTCGGAATGTTCCTGTGGGTGTTCATCATCTGGCGCTCGATCCGCGGTCGCCTGAAGAGCGAGTCGCGCGGGAACATGCCCTGGGTCTTCTTCTTCTCCGCCCTGTCGATTCCGATGTTCTACGCTGTCGGCCAGCTCGCCACCTCGGGCAGCCACCTGTCGGTGGCGGAGTTCTGGCGGTTCTGGGTGGTCCATCTGTGGGTGGAGGATTTCCTGGAGCTGTTCACCACCGTCCTGGTGGCCTACATCTTCGTGATGCTCGGAGTGGTCCGGGAAAAGGTCGCCCTGGGGATCATCTACATGGACGTCATCCTCTACTCGGCCGGCGGCGTACTGGGCACCATGCACCACCTGTACTTCTCGGGAACACCCAGCTCGAGCATGGCCGTGGGCGCCTTCTTCTCGGCCGCGGAGGTCATCCCACTGACCTTCCTCACCGTCGAGGCATGGGCATTCATGCAGCTGGGCGCCCGACAGGAGTCCCAGTCGAGAACCCCCTTCCCGCACCGCTGGTGCGTGATGTTCCTGGTCGCGGTCGGCTTCTGGAACTTCGTGGGCGCCGGGGTCTTCGGATTCATCATCAACCTGCCCATCGTCTCCTACTACGAGATCGGCACGGCGCTCACCGCGAACCATGCCCACGGCGCCATGATGGGCGTCTACGGGATGCTTGCGCTGGCCCTGGGAATGTTCGCGCTGCGGTACCTCATCCCCGAGGAGAGGTGGAACGACGGGCTGGCGAAGATCTCCTTCTGGTCGACCAATATCGGCCTCATCTGGATGGTCTTCGTGACCCTGCTGCCGCTCGGGCTGCTCCAGCTCTACCACGCCGTGGGGGCCGGGTACTACGAGGCCCGATCGCTCAACTACATCACCTCCCACCGCAACTCCGTTCTCGAATGGATGAGGATGCCGGGCGACATCGTCTTCATCGTCGGCGGCGTCCTGCCCTTCCTCTGGATGGCCTTCCAGGGGTGGCGCTTCCGCAACCACGGCAGGATCGTCGACGAGCTGGCGGTGGAGAGCCTGTTCACCGTGTCGGGAACCACCGGGGACGCCGCCGCGCCCACCGGGGAGGAGCAGGCCGTGGCCACCGAGGATCCGCGACCGTGAGCACCTCCCTCGAGATCTTTCTCGTGTGCGGCTACGCCGGTCTTCTGATCGGCGTGGCCTGGCTGCTCGACGTCCTGGGACAGCGCAGCGCCAGACGTTCACGGCAGTGGAAGGAGACGAATTTCGTCTTCCATGAGGACAACGGCGCCTGGAAGTGCCATGAGGACCACTGGCTGTGGCCGGCGAGCTTCGACCCGGAGAAGCGGGTCATCCGGTACCGCGGCCAGCACGAGATCTGCGGCCGCTGCCCGGTCAAGGACTCCTGCGCCCCGGGGGTCGGCGCCCGGGAGATCACCGCTCCGGTCGATCCGTGGCCCTATTCGGAGGCCGGCATGTTCCACCGCGGGATGAGCCTGTGCATCCTGATCGCCGCCTTCGTGCTGCCGGCCGCGATGCTCCTGGCGGCCCGCAGCACCGCCGAATATGTCACCCTGACGGCCACTCTGGTGGTCGTCGCCCTGGCGGCCTGGCCGATGGCCAGTTCGCTGCGGAATCGCCCGGTCTCCATCCCCGAGGAGATCCCGATCGAGTCCTCGGCGTCAGCGGATTCAGGATTCGACGAGACGATCGGTCCACGGACCCGCACCGTCACCCGGGGAGCCGTCGGCCAGCCGCTCACGGATCGCGCCGCGGACGAGGCCGCGCAGCTGATCCGGCGGTACAGCTCCCACTGGTCGAGCGGCCGCACCCGGTACGGTGCCGACCACAGACCCGACAACTCCCGCACCGGAGGAACCCGATGAATCACACCGAATGGCTCTTCACGACGATCGCCCTGGTGGTGCTCGTCGCCGGGATCCTGGTGACCTGCCTCAAGATCATCCCCGAGTACGAGCGCGCGGTGATCTTCCGGCTCGGCCGGCTCCGGCCTCTCCACGGGGCCGGGCTGGTGTTCATCGTCCCGGGGCTGGACAGGCTGATGCGCGTCGACACCAGGACCGTGACCCTGACAATCCCGCCGCAGGAGGTCATCACCCAGGACAACGTGCCGGCCCGGGTCAACGCGGTGGTGCTGTTCAACGTCACCGACGCCACCCACGCGGTGATGAATGTCGAGAACTACGCCGTCGCGACGAGCCAGATCGCCCAGACCACCCTGCGCAGCGTGCTCGGGCGGGCTGACCTGGACACCCTCCTGGCCCACCGCGAGCAGCTCAACGCCGACCTGCGCGAGATCATCGAGGTGCAGACGCAGCCCTGGGGGGTCGACGTCTCGGTGGTGGAGATCAAGGATGTGGAGATCCCCGAGGCGATGCAGCGAGCGATGGCCCGCCAGGCCGAGGCGGAACGGGAACGGCGCGCCAAGGTGATCAATGCCCGCGGCGAGCTGCAGGCCTCCGGGGAGCTCAAGCAGGCGGCCGACGTGCTCTCGCAGAGCCCCGCATCGCTCCAGCTGCGCTACCTTCAGACTCTGCTCGAACTGGGTGCCGATCAGAACTCGACAGTCGTCTTCCCGCTGCCGATGGACATCATCACTCCGCTGCTGGGGGCGATGGGGAAGGGGCGCGGGTCCGACTGACAGGACGAGAATCCCGCTCAACGGGGGTTCCCGCCTCCACAGGGGCCCTGTCCCCCGTTGAGCGGGATTCTCGTCGCCCCATCACCGGCGGACCGACGACGGCCCGCCCCTCAGACCTCCATCGCAGCGGGGATCGGGGCCTCCCAGGCGGTCCGCAGCTCATCCAGATCGAGGGTGAACAGCCCCTGGACCTCGATCTCGCCCGAGTCGAGCACCTCGCCCAGGCGGGCCACCGGTACCCGGTGCTCGGCGCACAGGGCGGTGAAGCGCTGGTAGGCGGTTCCGGGCAGGGAGACCAGGGCGCGGGCCGGGGTCTCGGAGAACAGCATCACGGAGGGCTCGCCCTCGGGCAGGGTGAGGCTGACCCCGACTCTCCCGTCGAGGCAGGCCTCGACCAGAGCCTGCGACAGGCCCCCCTCCGACAGATCGTGGGCCGAACTGAGCAGTCCCTCGCCGGCGGCCGCGGCCATCACCGCGGCCAGCGCCTTCTCGGCGGCGAGCTTCGGCATCGGCGGCATCCCGCCCAGATGCCCGTCGTGGATGACGTCCTCCCAGGCCGAGCCGCCCAGCTCGAGCCTCGTCTCGCCGAGCAGCAGGACGGCATCCCCCGGATGGGCGAAGGAGGCCGGGATCCGGGTGGTGACGTCGTCGATGATGCCGAGCATCCCGACCAGCGGAGTGGGGCGGATCGACCGGTCTCCGGTGCGATTGTGAAGACTGACGTTGCCACCGGTGACCGGAACCTCCAGATTCCGGCAGCCGTCCACCAGCCCCAGAATCGTCTCGGAGAACTGCCACATCACGTTGGGATCGTAGGGCGATCCGTAGTTGAGGCAATCGGTGACGGCGACCGGGGTGGCTCCGGCGACGGCCACGTTCCGGTAGGACTCCGAGAGCGCCAACTGGGCGCCGAGATAGGGGTTCAGCATGGTGTAGCGGGGGTTGGCGTCCAATGACAGGGCGATCCCCAGCCCGGACTCCTCGTCGACGCGGATCATGCCGGCGTCCTCGGGTTGGGCGAGCACGGTGTTGCCCCGAACGAAGCGGTCGTACTGGTCGGTGATCCAGGAACGGTCGCACAGGTTCGACGAGACGGCCAGAGCCGTGACCTGACGGGCCAGCTCGGAGCCGTCATTGCTGCGCGGCAGGTTGTTGGCGTGATCGGCGTTGAGGGGGTCGATCCAGTCGGGCCGGGCCACCGGCATGTGCAGCTCGGGCGAGTCGTGGGCCACAGTGTGGGGGTCGACGTCGACGATCCGCTCGCCGTGCCAGTCGACGAGCAGCCGGTCGCCGTCGGTGACCTCGCCGATCACGGTGGCGGCCACGTCCCAGTGCTCGCAGATCTCCATGAACCGTTCCAGGTTGGCCGGTGTGACCACGGCGGCCATCCGCTCCTGGGACTCGCTCATGAGGATCTCCTCGGGGGCGAGGTTCGGGTCGCGCAGCGGCACCAGGTCGAGTTCGACGTGCATGCCGCCGTCCCCGGCGCTGGCCAGCTCCGAGGTGGCGCAGGAGATGCCGGCGGCGCCGAAGTCCTGGAGGGCCTCGCAGACACCGGCGTTGAACAGCTCCAGGGTGCATTCGATGAGCAGCTTCTCCATGAAGGGATCGCCCACCTGGACGCTGGGCCGCTTCGACTCACCCTCGGACTCGAAGGACTCGGAGGCCAGGATGGAGGCGCCGCCGATCCCGTCGCCGCCGGTGGCCGCACCGAACAGGACGACCAGGTTGCCGATCCCGGAGGCCTTGGCGAACTGCAGGTCCTCGTGGCGCAGCACGCCCACGCACAGCGCGTTGACCAGCGGGTTCCCGTAATACGTGGGGTCGAAGAGGGTCTGCCCGCCGATGGTGGGAAGACCCAGGCAGTTGCCGTAGTCGCCGACCCCGGAAACCACGCCGGGCAGCACCCGGGCGGTGTCGGGGGCGTTCAGGGGTCCGAAGGCCAGCGCGTTCATGACGCCGATCGGCCGGGCGCCCATCGCCATGATGTCGCGCACGATGCCGCCCACACCGGTCGCCGCTCCCTGGTGCGGCTCGACGTAGGAGGGGTGGTTGTGGGACTCCGCCTTGAAGGTGACCGCCAGCCCGTGGCCGATGTCGACCACTCCGGCATTGTCTCCGATGCCCGCCATGAGCGGCCCGCGAGGGGTCTCCTGAGGCAGCGCACCGAACTTCTTGAGGTAGATCTTGGACGACTTGTAGGAGCAGTGCTCCGACCACATCACGGAGTACATCGCCAGTTCCCCGCCGGTGGGGCGTCGACCCAGGATCTTGCGAATCCTGCTGTACTCGTCCTCGGCGAGCCCGAGCTCAGCCCAGGGCTGGCCCAGATCCGGGGTGTTGCGGGCATTCTCTACGGTGTCGGCCACGGGGCCAATCTACCGAATGAGATCGTCGAGGTGGTATGGCATCCCTCTCCCGGGCGCCGTGCTCTCCCGGGAGAGGGCCCGGAGTCATCCCGCTGAGGGCCGGCCCTGCGCCCAGGGCTGATCGGGGACGCGCCGGGCGAAGAGCCTGAGGATCTGCTGGGCGCCGTCCAGTGCCTCGGTGGCCTCGGTGCCCAGGCCGGCCTCGATGCCGGCCATTCGGTCGGCCACCACCGGATCCTTCCTGAGGGACTCGACGATGGAGTTGCGGACGATGTTCCACATCCATTCGTGCTGCTGCTCGGCGCGACGCCGGCTCAGCGAGCCGTTGTGCTCCAGCCAGTGCCGGTGGTCGACGACGGCCTGCCACACGTCCTCCAGGCCGGTGCCCTCCAGCGCCGAGCAGGTGAGCACCGGGACGGTCCGCTCGCCCGCCTGGGCGGACACCAGTTCGAGGCCCTTGCTGAAGTCCTCGGCGGCCTGGCGGGCCCGGGGTGCGTTGTCGCCGTCGGCCTTGTTGACGGCCATCACGTCCGCCAGTTCCAGAATGCCCTTCTTGACTCCCTGGAGATCGTCACCAGCGCCGGTGACGGCGACCAGCAGGTAGGTGTCGACCATCCCCGCGACCGCGACCTCGGACTGCCCGACGCCGACAGTCTCGATCATCACGACGTCGTACCCGGCGGCCTCCATGATGATCATCGACTCGCGGGTGGCCCGGGCCACCCCGCCCAGGCTGCCGCCCGACGGGGAAGGACGCACGAAGGCGTCGTCGCGCTCGGCCAGTTCGCCCATCCGGGTCCGGTCGCCCAGGATCGATCCCCCGGTCTGGGAGGACGACGGGTCGACGGCCAGCACGGCGACCTTGAGGTGGTGCTCGTCGACCAGCCTGCACCCCAGGGCGTCGATGAAGGTGGACTTCCCGGCTCCGGGGACTCCGGAGACGCCCAGCCGGATGGCCCGGCCGGTGTGCCGGGACACCAGCCTCAGCAGTTCGCGGGTCCGCTCGCGGTCCTCCGCCCGGCTGGACTCCACCAGGGTCAACGCCCTGGCGATGTGCGGCCTGCTTCCGGCCACCACGCGCTCGGCAAGGTCCTCGACGTCGATCTGAGCCATCTGCCTCATTCCCCGTTCGTGCGTGGACCGGTGGGGTCCGCTCCGAATCCCACCATATGGGGCCGGACTCACAGCGATCGAGGCACCCCGGCAGGAATAGGATGGCCGCCCGTGGCGGAATCGAGAACGTCGAGCAGGGCATGGATCGTCTGGGGAGCCGGCGTCCTCGCCTACACCCTGGCGGTGCTGCATCGCAGTTCACTGGGTGTGATGGGGCTGACAGCGGCCTCCCACTTCCATGCGACCGCCGGGATCGTGGCCACCTTCATGGTGCTGCAGCTGGCGGTCTACGCCCTGGCACAGCTGCCTGCCGGGATGCTGCTGGACCGGGTGGGTCCGCGATTCGTCATCACCCTCGGAGCGGTCCTCATGACGGCGGGGCAGACGACGATCGCCCTCACCGACCAGGTGCCGATCGCGATCCTGGCCCGCGTTCTGGTGGGCACCGGGGACGCCTGCACCTTCAGCTCGGCGATCCGTCTCATCCCGTCCTGGTTCCCGGTCCGGATGGTGCCGATGCTCACCCAGCTCACCGGTCTGCTGGGCCAGGTGGGTCAGATCGGCTCCACAGTCGGGCTGGTCGCCCTGGTGGGCAGCGAGGGTTGGCGCACCACCTATCTGGTGGCGGCCGGTATCGGTGCCCTGGGCGTGATCACCAGCGCAGGGCTGCTGCGCGACGCCCCGTCGGGTGCCGCCGGGCAGCGCAGCGGCGTCGCGCTGCGCCAGATGCCCCACGAGGTGCTCGAGGTGATCCGCCATCCCGCCACCGGCGTCGGGTTCTGGTCGCACTGGTCCACCAACCTCGGCGGCATCGTCTACTCGATGATGTGGGGAATGCCCTATCTCACCCGGGCCGAGGGACGTTCCACCGGCACGGCGTCCGGCCTGCTGACCCTGTACATCGTCATCTCCGCGCTCACGGGGCCGATCGCGGCGCGGCTGACCCAGCGCCATCCGCTGAGGCGCAGTTCCCTGGTGATCGGCATGGTCTGCCTGGCCGTCATTCCGTGGCTCGTCGTGCTGCTGTGGCCGGGGCGCGCGCCGCTGTGGCTGCTGGCGGGCCTGTCGGTCGGACTGGGACTGGCGCTTCCCGGCGGCTCGGTGGGATTCGATGTGCTGAGGACCGAACTTCCGGCCCACCGGCTGGGTACCGCGACCGGAATCGCCATCATGGGCGGGTTCACGGCGTCGCTCCTCCTCATCCAGATCATCGGGCTGATGCTGGACGTGCTGTGCCCCGGTGGCGCCTACAACCTGTCGGGATTCCGCTGGTCGATGAGCGTCCAGCTGATCTTCTTCGCCGTCGGCATCGGCGGAATCGTGTTCTGCCGCGGCCGGCTGCGACGCATCTCGGCAGGCCGCGGCACCGTCGTGCCGACCTGGCGGCAGGTCATCGAGCGGGAGCGCCGGAAGCGCTGAGCCGGCCGATCGGCTCATTTCTCCGGCTGCCGATCAGCTCAACTCCCCGGTCAGATTCGTCCCCATCCAGTGGCGCACCTCGTCGGCCTCCAGCCCTTGGGAGAGCAGGAAGTTCAGCTTCGCGTAGACCGCCTCCAGCACCATGTCCCCCGAACCCACGGCGCCGGCCCGGGCCAGTTCGAATCCGGCCTCGTAGTGGCCCAGCTGCACATCGGCCTGATGGCACTGGGAGGTCACCACGACGGGCACACCGGCGCCGATGGTCGAGGTGATGACGTCGAGGAGTCCAGGCTCGTCGCTGGGGATGTTGCCCACCCCGAAGGCGCGCAGCACCACGGCCCGGGGAAGCGGGTCGAGGGCGGCGGCCAGCCTGGCTGCGGTGATACCGGGAGCGAGGTCGAGCACCGGCACGTCCTGGCGGGTGTAGGGCGCAGGATCCGTCCATCCGCAGCCCTTGGGCACCTCGTACCGGCTCCACTGCCACGGGGCTCCGGTACGGGCCAGCTCGGGCACGCTGGGCGAGTCGAATCCCTGGAAGGCCCAGGTGGAGGTCTTGGTGACCCGGGTGCCGCGCAGCAGCACGTGGCCGAAGAAGATCGCCACCCCGAAGTGGTTCCCGGTCATCGCGGCGCGCAGCGCCCCGGTGACATTTGGAGCGGCGTCGGAACCCACGACCCCGAGCGGGTACTGGGAGCCGGTCACCACGACGGGCTTGTCGAACCCGGTGAGGGCGAAGGCCAGCGCCGCCGAGGTGTAGGCCATCGTGTCGGTGCCGTGCAGCACCACGAAGGCGTCGGCGTCGTCGTACTGGCGCCACAGCTCGTCAATGATCGCCTGCCAGTCCGACGGTGTGGCGTTCGAGGAGTCGATGAGCTTCTCGAAGGAGGTGACGGTGACGCCGTGGTCGAGTTCGGTGCCGGCGACCAGCCGGTGCAGCCATCCGTCGAGATCGGCCCCCGGAGCCAGCCCGCGTGGGGTGTCGACCATTCCGATGGTGCCGCCGGTGTACAGGATCGACACTCTCATCACGTCTCCCCTATTCCTCGTGTTGCCCGTGCGGGTCGGCCACGGCGGGAGCGTCCTCGTCGAGGATGGTGTCGAGCAGGTCCCCCTTGATGCGATGGCGCACTCCGAACCAGCCGATCACCAGCAGCGCCACGACCCCGCCGAACATGTAGATGGTGGGCCGGCCGATCTCGGCGTCGAACCACATGGAGACGATGATCGCGGCCAGGAAGACGACGGCGACGACGTTGGTCACCGGTGCGCCGTGGAGCTTGAAGTCGGGGCGGGTCGCCTCTCCCCTGCCGGCCTTTCGGACGAACAGGATGTGGGAGATGAGGATGGAGATCCAGGTGCCGGCGATGCCGATGCCGGCCAGGTTCATGACGATCTCGAAGGCGCCGGTCGGGTAGATGTAGTTGATGAGGACGCCGATGAGTCCGAGCGAGGCGGTGATGGCGATGCCTCCGGCGGGCACCTGGTGCTTGTTGAGCTTCGCGGCGACCTTCGGCGCCTCCCCGGCCACCGCCATGGAGCGCAGGGTGCGGCCGGTGGCGTAGAGGCCGGCGTTCAGCGAGGACAGCGCCGCGGTGAGGACGACCACCTGCATGATGTCTCCGGCGTGGGGCACCCCGATGCCGGCGAAGAAGGTGACGAACGGGGACTCATTGGCCGAGTAGGCGGTCCAGGGCAGCACCAGGGTCATGAGGATGACCGAGCCGACGTAGAAGATGAAGATCCGCAGGATCATCGAGTTCACGGCCTTCGGCAGGATCTTCTTGGCCTCCTCGGCCTCGCCGGCGGCCACCCCGACCATCTCGGTGCCGCCGAAGGCGAAGACGACTCCCAGCGAGAGGGTGAGCAGCGGGGCGACGCCCATCGGGAAGAAGCCGCCGTGATCGGTGAGGTTGGAGAACCCGGCGTGCCCGGAGCCCACCGCATGCCCGGTGACGATGGCCCAGATGGCCACGATCATGAAGACGACGATGGCGGTCACCTTGATGGCGGCGAACCAGAACTCGGCCTCGCCGAAGTACTTCACGCTGAACAGGTTCAGGGTGAAGACCAGCACCAGCGCGATCATCGCCAGAAGCCACTGCGGCACGGGCTGGAAGAAGGTCCAGAAGTGCAGGTAGAGGGCGACGGCGGTGATATCGGCCATCACGCTGGTGGCCCAGTCCAGGAAGAACAGCCAGCCGGTGATGTAGGCGCCCTTCTCCCCCATGAACTCGCGGGCGTAGGAGACGAAGGCCCCCGAGGAGGGCCTGTGGATGGACAGCTCGCCCAGCGCCCGGACCATGATGAAGGCGAAGATCCCGCAGATGGCGTAGGCGATCGCCAGGGCGGGGCCGCCGTTGGCCAGCCGGCCTCCGGCACCCAGGAAGAGCCCGGTGCCGATGGAGCCGCCGATGGCGATCATCCGGATGTGGCGGGTCTTCAGGCCCTTCTGGTACCCCCTGTCCCCCTCGTCGACGACATGGCCATCGTTCTGGTCCGTGGGTGAGGCCGGTCCGGTCCCGCTCATCTCCGCTCCTTCCAGCAGTGTCAACGTCCCGGGTCGAGGGCCCGCGCCGACTGCTGGGCGAGCCGGATCCTCGGTGAGGAGAGTCGCTCGACGAAAGGCTGTGCGATCTCGGCGCCTGTGATTCTCCCACACCCTTTCCGGCGCGGCGAAGGCACCGGCATCCATCCCGGCGGATCCGCCGCGACCCGAGCGGCACGCAGATCGGTGACGTCTCATATTCCAGACATTGCGCCACATTCTGGACGATTTTCCGGTTCGAGCAGACCTCCCGGGTACCGTTCCGGCAAATCCGCGAATGCTGGAGGAACACATGCCGACTCGCACTCCCACACGTGACCAGGGCCAGTGGGCAGTCTCCGGGCGCGCTCCGCTCAACTCCGACGAGGTGCTCAAGCAGGAGGCCGACGGGCTCACCTCCCGCGACCGGGTCATCAGCACGTACGCCAAGGAGGGGTTCGGCTCGATCAGCCAGGAGGATCTCTTCGCCCGGCTGAAGTGGTGGGGCGTCTACACCCAGCGCAAGCAGGGCATCGACGGCCACCGCACCGCCAGCCTCACCCCCAACGAGCTGTCCGACGACACCTTCATGATGCGGGTACGCATCGACGGGGGCCAGCTCACCACCAAGCAGACGAAGGTGCTCGGAGCGCTGTCGCACGAGTTCGGCCGCGACACCGCCGACATCACCGACCGCCAGAACATCCAGTACCACTGGATCCGCGTCGAGGACATCCCCGAGATCTGGGAGCGGCTCGAGGCCGTCGGCCTGCGCACCACCGAGGCCTGCGGCGATGTGCCGCGAGGATTCCTGGGCTCCCCGGTGGCCGGGATCGCCGCCGACGAGATCATCGACCCCACACCGACCATCCGCGGCATCGTCGACCAGTGGATCGGCAATCCGGAGTTCTCGAACCTGCCCCGCAAGTTCAAGACCGCGGTCACCGGTCACCCCAGCATCGACATCCCGCACGAGATCAACGACATCTCCTTCGTCGGCGTCGTCCATCCCGAACTCGGCCCCGGCTACGACGTCTGGGTCGGAGGGGCGCTGGCCACCACCCCCAAGCTCGCCAAGCGGCTCGGCGTCTGGGTCTCCCAGCAGGAGACCACCGAGGTCTGGTGCGGGGTGGCCTCCATCTTCCGCGACTACGGATACCGGCTGCGCCGCACCCACGCCCGCCTGAAGTTCCTCGTCGAGGACTGGGGACCCGAGAAGTTCCGCCGGGTGCTGGAGGACGAGTACCTGCACCGAAAGCTCCATGACGGGCCGGCCGCCCACCCCGACGGTTCCCCCGACGACCACATCGGCGTCCATGCCCAGAAGGACGGCAATCTGTACATCGGCTTCGCCCCGACGGTCGGCCGGCTCTCCGGCCCCAGGCTCACGGCTATCGCCGAGGCGGCCGAGAAGGCCGGATCCCATCGCATCCGGCTCACCCCGTACCAGAAGCTCGTGGTGCTCGACGTCCTGCCCGATCGGGCCGACGACCTGGTCGCCGAGCTCGGGGAACTCGGCCTCCAGGCTCACCCGTCCTCATTCCGGCGGGCCACCATGGCCTGCTCCGGGATCGAGTTCTGCAAGCTGGCCTTCGTCGAGACGAAGGGCCTGGCCGCCCGGACCGTCGACGAGTTGGAGAAGCGCTTCGCCGGCGAGAGGGTCGAACCGCCGATCACTCTCAACATCAACGGCTGCCCCAACTCCTGCGCCCGTTTCCAGGTCGCCGACATCGGCCTGAAGGGACAGATCATCAAGGGCGAGTTCGGCTTCCAGGTCCATCTGGGAGGACGCCTGGAGACCGGGCGACACACGGGGGAGAGTCGGCTGGGACGCACCGTCCGCGGTCTCAAGGTGACCTCCGAGGGCCTCGCCGACTACGTCGAGCGGGTCGTCCGCAGCTATCTGGCCCACCGCGATGAGGGGCAGGACTTCGCCCACTGGGCCGTTGAGGCCCCCGAGGAGCAGCTGGCCTGAACATCCCCCCGCGACGCAGGACGGCCGGCCCCCTCGGGGGTCGGCCGTCCGCGTTCGTGCCTCGGGATCCGGCTCAGACCTGGACGCTGAGGAACTTCAGCACCGAGGAGATGAAGGTGAGGCCGTCGGTCGAACCGCCGGTCAGATCCTCCACGGAATGCTCGGGGTGGGGCATGAGACCCACCACATTGCCGGCCTCATTGGTGACGCCGGCGATGTCGTGATCCGAGCCGTTGGGATTGTCGACGTAACGGAAGACCACCTGATTGTTGGCCTCGACGGCCGCCAGGGTGGCGTCGTCGGCCACATAGTTCCCCTCGCCGTGCTTGGCGGCGATGGAGATGTGCGCGTCCGGGGCGAAGTCGCAGGTCCACACCGTGTCGATACTCTCGACGACCAGCTCCTGGACCGAGCAGTGGAACCGCCGCTGCTCATTGCGCATCAGGGTGCCCGGCAGCAGATGGGCCTCGCACAGCACCTGGAAGCCGTTGCAGATGCCCAGCACCGGCAGGCCCTTGGCGGCGGCCGCGCTCACCGAGCGCATCACCGTCGACAGGGAGGCGATGGCTCCGGCCCTCAGGTAGTCGCCGTAGGAGAACCCGCCCGGCAGGATGACGGCGTCAACCCCCTGCAGGTCCTGCGAGGCGTGCCACAGCGGGACCGGTTGTGCCCCGCCCAGGCGGACCGCACGCGCGGCGTCGGCGTCATCCAGCGACCCCGGAAAGGTCACCACCCCGATCCGTACCGCCATCTCAGTCCTCCACGCGCACGTCGTAGGACTCGATGACGGTGTTGGCCAGCATCCCCTCGGCGATCGCCCGGATCTCGTCGAGACGATCGGCGACGTCCTCACCGGTGATCTCGAAACGCTTGCCCTGACGGACCGTCAGTCCGTCATGCCCCAACCTGCCCAGGGCTCCCGTGATCGCCTTGCCCTGAGGGTCGAGGATCTCCGGCTTGGGCATGACATCCACCACAACACGTGCCATGGCGCCGATCCTATCGGGCTGCGCCGGCGCGGCAGAAGGCTCCTCAATGATGGACGCCGGTTCCTGCTCGGAGGCGACGACGGGCTCCGACGCCTCCTCCGGTACGGCGGCAGGCCCGGAGACGTGGCCCGGAGCAGGCTCCGGAACCGACTGCGGCTCGGCCCCGGACGCGACGTCATCAACCGTCCGCCCCGCACGGGCATCCTGCCCCGCGTGCTCCCCCGACAGCGGATCGGCGATCCCGGTGAGCATCGACCATGCCTCCAGATACCGGTTCCGGGTGGCCGTCACCACATTGGCGGGCAGCTCCGGGGGCTCCTCGCCGGACCGGGGGTCCCAGCCCGAGGCGAAGGTCAGCCAGTCCCGGACGAACTGCTTGTCGAAGGAGGGATTCTTCCCGCCCGGATGCCAGTCGCGGGCGTCCCAGAAGCGAGAGGAGTCCGGGGTGAGCACCTCGTCGCCGAGCACGACGGTGCCGTCGGGGCGGCGTCCGAACTCCACCTTGGTGTCGGCCAGGACGATGCCGCGCTCCCGTGCGATCTGCTCGGCCCGCACGTAGATCGCCAGGGAGAGACGCCGCAGCCGGTCGGCCGCCTCGGCGCCGACGATCCCGGTCAGGGTCTCGAAGTCGATGTTCTCGTCATGCTCGCCGTACTCGGCCTTGGTCGCCGGGGTGAAGATCGGCTGCGGCAGGCGCGACCCGTCCTTGAGGCCCTCGGGCAGCTTGATTCCGCACACCGACCGGGACTTCTGGTACTCGGCCAAACCAGATCCGGTGAGGTAGCCGCGCACGACGCACTCCACCGGGAACATGTCCAGTTCCTCGACGATCATCGCCCGGCCTGCCACCGCGTCGGGGACGTCGGTGGACACCAGATGGTTCTCGACCACGTCCGAGAGCTGATCGAACCACCACAGGGAGATGCCCGTCAGGACCTTTCCCTTGTCGGGGATGTCGGGGCTGAGAATGTGGTCGTAGGCGCTGATCCGGTCGGTCGCGACCATCAGCAGCCGGCCGGTCTGGTCGGGCAGACGGTACAGACGACGCACCTTGCCCTCGCTGAGAAGGGGCAGCCCGAGATCATCGGCAGAGGTCATGGGGGCAGTATGGCACGCGCCGCTCTACAGCACCTTGCCGGGGAGGTAGCGGGCCGCCTTCGGGTGCTCGGCGACGATCGCCTCCACCTTCTCGACGAGAGTCGCGACCTGATCGCGCGCTCCCCCGGTGAGCTCGATCGGGTCGCTGACGAGGTGTTCCAGCTGGACGCTGGACAACGGAATGCGATCATCGGCCGCCAGCCGCTCGAAGAGGTCGTTGCGCGTCGATCCGGTCTCGCGCATCTCCAGAGCCAGACCCACGGCGTTCTCCTTGATGGCCTCGTGGGCGTCCTCACGTCCCACCCCGGCCCTCACGCAGGCCATCAGCACCTTCGTGGTGGTGAGGAACGGCAGGTAGCGCGACAGCTCGGCCTCGATGACCGCCGGGAAGGCGCCGAAATCGGTGAGGATCGTCAGGAACGTCTCGAACATCCCGTCGATGGCGTAGAAGGCGTCGGGCAGCGCGATCCGGCGCACCACCGAGCAGGAGACGTCGCCCTCGTTCCATTGCACACCGGCCAGCCCGGTGACCATCGTAAGGTGGCCGCGCAGCACCACCAGGAAGCCGTTGACCCGCTCGCAGGAGCGGGCGTTCATCTTGTGGGGCATCGCCGAGGAGCCCACCTGGCCCGGCTTGAACCCCTCGGTGACCAGCTCGTTGCCGGCCATCAGGCGGATCGAGGTGGCCAGGTCCGAGGGCCCCGACGCCACCTGCACCAGGGCCGAGATCACCTCGAAGTCCAGCGACCGCGGATAGATCTGCCCGGTCGAGGTGAGCACGTGGTTGAAGCCCAGGTGCGCTGCGATCCGGTGCTCCAGCTCGGCGAGCTTCGCGGCGTCGCCGTCGAGCAGGTCGAGCATGTCCTGGCTGGTGCCCATCGGCCCCTTGATGCCGCGGGCCGGATAGTGGTCGATGAGCTCGATGACCCGCTGGTAGGCGACCAGCATCTCGTCGATGACGGTGGCGAAGCGCTTGCCCAGGGTGGTCACCTGGGCGGCGACGTTGTGGGAGCGCCCGGCGATCGGCTGGTCGGCGTACTCGCCGGCCAGCCGGGCCAGCTGCGCCAGGGCGGCCACCATCCGGTCGCGCACCAGGTTCAGCGAGACGAGCACCTGATGCTGCTCGATGTTCTCGGTGAGGTCGCGGCTGGTCATCCCCTTGTGGATGTGCTCGTGGCCGGCCAGCGCGTTGAACTCCTCGATGCGGGCCTTGACGTCGTGGCGGGTGATCGCCTCCCGACGGGCGATGGACTCCAGGTCGACATGATCGATCGCCGCCCGGTAGTCGGCGAGCACCCGGGCGGGGTCGTCATCGCCCAGACCCACGCCCAGGTCGATCTGAGCCTCCAGGACAGCGATCCACAGCCTCCGCTCGGCCTTGATCTTGTTCTCCGGGGACCAGATCTCGCGCATCTGCGGGGATGCGTATCGGGTCGCCAGCACATTGGGGACGCTCACGAGGGCTCCTTGGAGGTGATGGGTGACTGCTCGGTTGCGGATGGATCAGTCGTTGGCGCCGGGATCCCCGAGGGACTCCTTCGGCTCCGACAGTGCGGTGAAGGCCTCCTCCTCTGCGGCCGTCAGCGCGATGTCGCCCCGGTGGAAGCCACCTTCCAGAGACACCTTCTCGATACGCGCATAGGCGGCCTGGCGGGCCCCGGTCAGGGTCTCGCCGTGCCCCAGGGCCACCAGCACCCGCCCGCCGGCCGACACCAGCCGGTCACCGTCGGCAGCCGTACCGGCCTGGATGATGTCGGGATCGGAGTCGCCGTCGGCGGACAGCACCCCTCCGACCGGGCGGCCGGTGACGACCTCTCCGGGATATCCCTCGGAGGCCAGCACGACGCCGACCGCGAACCCGCGGCGGAACCGCAGGCCGTCGAACCCGCTGAGATCCCCCGTGGCCGCGGCGCGCATCACCTGACCCAGCGGGGACTCGATCATCGACAGCAGGGGCTGGGTCTCCGGATCGCCGAAACGCACATTGAACTCGACCACCCGCGGGCCGTCGGCTGTGAGCGACAGGCCCACGTAGAGCAGCCCCTGGAAGGGTGTGCCGCGACGGTTCATCTCGGCCAGGGTCGGGCCGATGACGGTCCTGGTGACCGTCTCGACGAGATCGGCGGGCGCCCACGGCAGTGGCGTGTAGGCGCCCATCCCTCCGGTGTTCGGCCCGGTGCCGCCGTCGCCGACCCGCTTGAAGTCCTGGGCTGGCTGGAGTGGCAGGGCTCGCGAGCCGTCGCAGATCGCGAAGAGACTGACCTCAGGCCCCTTGAGGTACTCCTCGATCACGATCGGGTGACCGGCCTCGATGCAGTGCCTGGCGTGGTCCACGGCCTCGGAGCGCTCGGAGGTGACGACCACGCCCTTCCCGGCGGCCAGCCCGTCATCCTTGACGACGTAGGGAGCCCCGAACCGGTCGAGGGCCGCCTCGGCCTCTTCGACGGTGGTGCAGGCCACGGCATCGGCGGTGGGCACCCCGGCGGCCCTCATGATCTCCTTCGCGAAGGCCTTGGAGCCCTCGAGGCGCGCCGCCTCCTTACCCGGGCCGAAGCAGTCGATGCCGGCCGCGCGCACGGCATCGGCCACCCCGGCGACCAGCGGGGCCTCAGGGCCGACGACGACGAGGTCTGCTGAGATCTCGCGCCCCAGGGCGACCACCGCATCCGGATCGGTCTCGTCGACCTCGTGGTTGGTGGCGAAGGAGGCCGTTCCGGGATTGCCCGGGGCCACATGCACGGCTTGAACCTGCGGATCCTTGGAGACGGCCAGGGCGATCGCGTGTTCGCGACCTCCCGAGCCCAGGATGAGGACTGTCATCTCGGTCACGGGCGCAACTGTAGTAGAGGCCGCGAATCCCCGATGCGGCGTCCCGCGGCATCGGCTCGCGGAAACGGGGCCCGGCGCCGCCGGGCGCCACATTGCGTTCACCAGATCGGGACACGGAGCCGAGGCGGGCGCGCCCGCTGCAGGCCGGAACACGTCGACGCAGGATTTTCTTCCTACTGATCTGCCTGTCTTCACAAAACGAAAGAACAGCCGCCTACCATTGGCCCTATGGCTCTCAACATCAAGGATGCCGATACCGATCGGCTGGCCCGCGAACTGGCCGCCGAGACCGGCGAGACCATCACGACCGCACTGCGCACAGCGGTGGCCGAGCGTCTGGCGCGGGTCCGACGGCAGCATCACGTGTCGGCGCGTCCGGACCTGCATCGCTATATCGACCGGGCCCGGGCAAGGACCGTACTCGACGGACGGGACGCCGACGAGATCCTCGGCTATGACGAGAACGGACTGCCCCGATGATCGTCGACAGCTCGGTGCTGGTCGCGGTGCTCACCGGCGAGCCCGATGCGGAGCACTAT
Organism: Acidipropionibacterium virtanenii; assembly: GCF_003325455.1. NCBI lineage: Bacteria > Bacillati > Actinomycetota > Actinomycetes > Propionibacteriales > Propionibacteriaceae > Acidipropionibacterium > Acidipropionibacterium virtanenii. The sequence goes on along the minus strand of NZ_CP025198.1, from coordinate 860,519 downwards.
CTGGACCTCATGATCGGCGCCGATCACCTCGTGGTGAGCGCCGCCGGCCTGGTCGAGAGCTCGGTCGTCCTCGAGGCCCGGGCCGGGGCGGAGGCTGTCACCGATCTCCAGGCACTCCTCGCCGATCTGGAGGCCGACGTCCTCCCTCTCGACGAGGACCAGGCGATCCTGGCGTCACAGGCATGGAGCAGGTTCGGGAAGGGACGCCACCTCGCGGGCCTGAACCTGGGTGACCTCTTCGCCTACGCCGCGGCGTCCGGTCTGGGCGAGCCGCTCCTGTTCAAGGGGGACGACTTCGCCCAGACCGACATCCCGTCGGCCGATCACTGACCGGATGCGGCCCGGATGTCGTCGAGGACGTGGGCCCACAGGTCGCGGTGCTCCTCCACATAGCAGGCCGCCCGGTCCCAGTGCGCACCGTGCCCGGCCGTGTACATGGCGGCCCAGGGTTGTCGACCGGTCTCGTGCGAGGCGGCCAGCAGCTGCCACATCGCACGCGCCCGCCGCGCCATCGCCGCCGGCAGCGCGGCGCGCAGTGACGGATCGGCCCGATAGCCCGCCACGAAGGCCGACAGGTCACCGGCTGCCGCATCGGGATCCCGGTCGGGATCGTTGAGGGCGAACGCCTGCGCGCTGTAGGCGAGGTCCCAGAGGCGGGTACTGGGCCCCGCCCCGTCCCAGTCGATGAAGACACGGCGAGTCCCGAGTACCAGATTCCACGGGGCGAGGTCGTTGTGGCAGATCACCGGCTCGCCGGGCAGGTCGGCGGGCACGGGCAGGACGACCTCCCAACGGGCGTCGGCGGGAGGGGTGAATGCGGCGCTGGCGTCGTGGACGGCCCGCACCATGGCACCGATCCCGGCCAGCACGGCAGTGCCCGGAGGCGGGCCGTCGATGGCCATGGGTCCGGGCAGATACTCGATGACCTGCCGGTTCCGGTCGTCACGGCCGAGGAACCGCGGTACGTCGAGGCCGGCGTCGCGCAGGAACGTCATGTACCGCCCGACGGCCGGGCTCGACCTCGTCCACGGTTTGCGGACCGTGTCCCCGATCCGCACCACGTCCCCGCTCGCGTTTCCGCCGCTCAGCGCCTCCTCTTCAGTCAATGAGATCGTTGATCATCACCGACTGCTCGCGGCCCGGGCCCACCCCGATGCCGGAGATGCGGCAGCCGATCAACTCCTCCAGGCGCCTGACGTAGGCCTGGCAGTTGGCCGGCAGCTCGTCGAAGCTGCGGGCACCGGTGATGTCCTCGGTCCAGCCGGGCAGGTACTCGTAGATCGGCCTGGCGTGGTGGAAGTCGGACTGGGTCATCGGCATCACGTCGTGACGGACCCCGTCGACGTCGTAGGCCACGCACACCGGGATCTGCTCCCACCCGGTGAGCACGTCGAGCTTGGTGAGGAAGACGTCGGTCATCGCGTTCACCACGACGGCCTGCTCCACCAGGGGCGCGTCGAACCAGCCGCAGCGGCGCGGACGCCCGGTGGTCACCCCGTACTCGCCGCCCTCGGTGCGCAGCTTCTCGCCGGTCTCGTCGAGCAGTTCGGTGGGGAAGGGCCCCTCGCCGACGCGGGTCGTGTAAGCCTTGGCGATGCCGATGATCCGGTGGATCCGCGACGGCCCGACACCCGATCCGGTGCAGGCGCCGGCGGCGATGGGGTTGGAGGAGGTGACGTAGGGGTAGGTGCCGAAGTCGACGTCCAGGTGGTGGGCCTGGGCCCCCTCGAAGAGCACGACCTTCTTCTCGTCGAGGGCCTTGTTGAGCAGCCTGGCGGCGTCGACGACGTGGGGGCGGATCCGGTCGGCGTGGGAGAGCAGCATGTCGGAGACCTGATCGGCGTCGATCTCGCGACGGTTGTAGATCTTGACGAGCTCGGCGTTCTTGCGTTCCAGCGCCGCCTCCACCTTCTGGCGCAGGATCGACTCGTCGAAGAGGTCCTGGATGCGGATGCCGATCCGGTTGATCTTGTCGGAGTAGGCCGGCCCGATGCCGCGCCCGGTGGTGCCGATCCGCCGCTTGCCGAGGAAGCGCTCGGTGACCTTGTCCATCGTCTGGTGGTAAGGGGTGATGATGTGCGCGCTGGCGCTGATGAGAGGGTGCGGGATCTCCAGGCCGCGGGCGGCCAGCTCGTCGAGCTCCTGGTGGAGCACCTCCAGGTCGATGACGACGCCGTTGCCGAGCACCGCGGTGGAGTTCGGGTTGAGGACGCCGGAGGGCAGCAGGTGCATGGTGAACTTGTCACCGTTGACGACGACCGTGTGCCCGGCGTTGTTACCGCCGGAGTAGCGGACGCAGTAGTCGACCCGCTCGGAGAGCTGGTCGGTCGCCTTGCCCTTTCCCTCGTCGCCCCACTGGGCTCCGACAACGACGATTCCAGGCATTCTCACTTCGCTTCCCCGGCCGCCTCGTCTGCGTCACAGCATTCGGCAGCCGATCCGGGTGGCCCGACGCCGACGTCCGGCGCTCGGCACAACGTTCCGCATTGTACGGGATGGGCGGCCGGGGCAGGCCGCCGTCTACCTGTCGGCACCGGGGACGACAACGTCGAGGGGGAGCTCCAGGAGGAAGAGGCGGGCCCCCTCCAGGGGCAGTCTCGCCGCCAGCGGCCCGAAGTGGGGATCCTCCTGATGACCGTCGAAGGCCAACCGGCGCACCCCTCGCCGCCACGACGCGGAGACGACGTCGGCCACGGCCCTGGCCAGCGCCTCGTCCCCGTCGGGGGTGTCGCGGGCCACGGTCTCGGCGCAGACGGTGGGGGCGCCGTCGTCGTCGAAGACGAAGGCCACCGCGGCCGGCTGCCCGTCGACCAGGGCGACGCTGGTGTGCTCCAGGTCGAGCTCGGCCGCCTCGGCGCGCACCGCCGCCCGGGCCTCCTCCGTGTCGTCGACCGGGGACCAGTCCGCGTGGACCCACTCGTAGTACCGGCTCCACAGGTGCTCGGGTTCACCGGGCGACAGGGTCGCGGCGGAGATGACGTCGTCGTGGCCGCCGAGCATCTCGCGCACCCGCCCGAACTGGCGGCGGGCCAGCTCCAGCGGCGGGCAGGTGGCGTACGCCCGTCCGCCAAGACTGCGGATGAAGGCCTCGGCGTCGGATCCCTCGACGGCCTTGGTGGCCAGCGGTCGGTGGGACCGGGCCCGGATCTCCTCGACGAGCCGGGTGCCGACCCGCCGGCCCCGGGAGTCGGGGGCGACGACGACGTCGATGAAGCGGCGGCTGCGGTGCACCACCGCCAGCCAGGATGTGACGTAGCCGACGATCCGCCCCTGCCAGGTGGCCACCCGGATGATGGTGCCGGGATCGCCCACCCGGTTGAGCAGTTCCCCGGGCTCACCGAAGGTGATCGCCTTGGCGTCCGACGGCTGGAAGTCCCGGAACTTGATGTGCTCGGCCATGTCTCCTCCTCAGTCGGATCCTCGGTCCGTCAGGACGGTTGCGCGGGCGCGGTCCGGCGACCGTCCCGTCTCGTCACCCCTGTACGTGCACCGCTTCCTGCCGGCTCTCCTCGGCGTGGCGCTCATCCTCGGGCCGCTCCGGGGAGTTGTCCCCATCCTCTCGCGGATCTGCGTCCGGGGAGCCGTCGGTGCCATTTTCGGCCTCATCGGAGGGAGACTCATCGGAGGCCGCGGCCTTCTCGACGCCCCCGGTGGTCCCGTCCGGCTCGGGCACCTCCTCGTCCTCGGCCTCGTCGGCGGGGACCAGGGTGGTGTGCAGTGCGTCCCAGGCCGTCTGGCTGGAGTCGCGCAGGAACTGCTCGCAACGCTGCGCCTCGTCCTGCTCCCCGATCCGGCCCGCGGCCACCGACAGGGCCCACAGGCTGCGCAGGAATCCCTGGTTGGCCAGGTGCTCCCATGGAATCGGCCCCTGCCCCTTCCAACCCTCCCGGCGCAGCGCGTCGAGGCCGCGGTGGTAGCCGGTGCGCGCGTAGGCGTAGGCCGCGACGTCGGCGGCCTCGGTACCCGCCATCAGAGACCCCTCGGCCAGCAGCGCCCAGCAAAGGCTCGAAGCGGGGTACTCGCGCACCACCGCAAGGAAGTCCTGACGGCCGCGGTCGGCCAGCTCGGCTATCGCCGGGTCATGGGGCAGCCGCGTCGCCGGCTCGGTCTCGGCCAGCAGATTCGGATGCGTCTGGTCTTCTGCCATGCCCCAACCCTAGGGCCCCGCCCCGCCCGACGACGTGATGGCCCGCGGCGATCCGTACTCCCGGCCGAATCGCATGGAACACCCCCAGGGGTATCATCGGCCGGGTTCCGGGCGCCGTCGTCCGACGGCCGACCCGTCCGACAATCCCATCGGGCCCAGCCACCGCGAGGAGAGAACCGTGAAACTCGATCCCGAGGATCTCAAGCCCGTCATCACCCGGCTGCGCCGAGCCCAGGGGCAGATCGGCGGGGTCATCGCGATGATCGAGGACGGCCGTGAGTGCCGCGACATCGTCACCCAGCTCGCCGCGATCGGCAAGGCGGTCGACCGGGCCGGTTTCACCCTGGTGTCCACCGGGGTACGCAGTTGCATCACCAGCGGCGGCGAGGACTGCGAGGAAGACCTTGCCGGGCTGGAGAAGCTCTTCCTGTCCCTGGCGTGAGCGCCTCCGGGGGGCCGTGCGGAAACGGATCTCCCGTTCAACGGGGGTTCTCGGCGCTGTGGCGACCCGAACCCCCGTTGACCGGGATTCTCGTCTGGAGAGTTCGGGTGCCACTCCGTCCGCCGCGGCCGACGGCTACTGCGCCGTCGCTCTCCCGTCTGCCCAGGTGGCGAATCCGCCGTCGAGGCTCCGTACCCGCCGGCCGTGCTGAGTCAGAATGCGCGCGGCGACGCAGCTGCGCAGCCCGGCGGCGCAGTGGACGATCAGATCGCCGTCGGGCAGATCGTCGAGGCGCTCGCGCAGTTCGTCCAGAGGGATCAACACCGAGCCGGGGATCGCCGCGACCTCGTGCTCGGCGGGGGTTCTCACGTCGACCAGGCGGGCTCCGGCGGCCAGCGCGGCGTCGAGTTCATGCCGCTGGAGGGTCTCAACCAGGCCGTCGGCGATGTTGCGATCGGCCCGGCCGAGAAAGTTCACCGGATCCTTGGCCGAGCCGAACTGCGGCGCGTAGCACAGTTCCAGATCGGCCAGCCACGCCTGCTGCCCGACTGATTCACCCGGGCCTGCACCCCGCCCCGGCAGGAGGCGAGGGTGGCCCGGCGGCCATGGTGGCTGCGACACGACCGGCGACGCCGGCCGGTGGGAGTTGTCGGCCTGGCTGGGATCGATGATTCCCGGCGACAGGCAGTGGTTCTGGTGGGAGTCGGCTCAGGGTGCCTGACCTGGCCACCGGCGACACCGTCTGGGCCGGGTCGATCCGGACGCACTGGCCGAGATCCGACGGTGGATCATCGATTTCATCGACGAGTAGCTGCCCGTCGCATGCTGTTGCCACCCCGGAGCGAGGACGCACGCGCGCGACCCAGCCCGCACAACGTCTACAATTGCCCGGGATGCCCGTCGGCGTCCGCCCCATCTCCCGACTGACCGGAGTCCTGCATGCCCGTTCGCAAAGACCTGCGCAATATCGCCATCGTGGCCCACGTCGACCACGGCAAGACCACCCTCGTGGACGCGATGCTGTGGCAGTCGGGAGCCTTCCGGGAGGGCGCCGACGTCGAGAAGCGCGTGATGGACTCGATGGACCTGGAGCGGGAGAAGGGCATCACCATCCTCGCCAAGAACACCGCCGTCAAGCACACCATGAGCGACGGCGAGGAGATCACCCTCAACATCATCGACACTCCCGGCCACGCCGACTTCGGCGGCGAGGTGGAGCGCGGCCTGGAGATGGTCGACGGCGTCCTGCTGCTCGTCGACGCCTCCGAGGGCCCCCTGCCCCAGACCCGGTTCGTGCTGCGCAAGGCCCTGGCCAAGAAGCTGCCCCTGGTGCTGGTGATCAACAAGGTCGACCGGCCCGACGCCCGCATCGACGAGGTGGTCGAGGAGACCTACGACCTCTTCATGGACCTCTCCGATGACGACGACGCCTCCCTGCTCGACGTCCCCGTCGTCTACGCCTCCGCCAAGGCCGGGCGCGCCTCCCTGAACAAGCCCGCCGACGGCCAGCTGCCCGACTCCCCCGATCTCCAGCCCCTCTTCGACTCCATCCTCAAGAACATCCCGGCACCGACCTACACCGAGGGCGCCACCCTCCAGGCCCACGTCACCAACCTCGACGCCTCCCCCTACCTCGGCCGTCTGGCTCTGTGCCGCATCGTAGAGGGCGAGCTCCACAAGGGCGAGCCGGTGGCCCTGTGCCGCCGCGACGGCTCCGTCGAGAACGTCAAGCTCTCCGAGGTGCTCATCACCGAGGCCCTCGACCGGGTGCCCACCGAGACCGCCGGCCCCGGGGACATCGTCGCTGTCGCCGGCATCCCCGACATCACCATCGGCGAGACCATCACCGACCCCGAGGATCCCAAGCCGCTGCCGCTGATCCACGTCGACGAGCCGTCGATGTCGATGACCATCGGCATCAACACCTCCCCGCTGTCCGGGCGCTCCGGCGACAAGCTCACCGCCAGGCTGCTCAAGGCCCGCCTGGACCAGGAGCTCATCGGCAACGTCTCCATCAAGGTCTCCGACACCGACCGCCCCGATATGTGGGAGGTGCAGGGACGCGGCGAGCTGCAGCTGGCGGTGCTGGTCGAGATGATGCGCCGCGAGGGCTTCGAGCTCACCGTCGGCAAGCCCCAGGTGGTCACCCGGGAGGTCAACGGCAAGCTCCACGAGCCCTTCGAGCGGGTCACCGTGGACTGCCCCGAGGAGTTCATGGGCGCCGTCACCCAGATGATGGGGCTGCGCAAGGGCCAGATGATGCACATGGTCAACCACGGATCCGGCTGGGTCCGCATGGAATTCGTGGTGCCGGCCCGCGGCCTCATCGGCTTCCGCACCGAGTTCCTCACCCAGACCCGCGGCCAGGGGATCATGAACCAGATCTTCGAGAACTACCAACCCTGGGTCGGGGAGCTGCGCACCCGCCAGACCGGCTCGATGGTCGCCGACCGGCAGGGCAGCGTCACCTCCTTCGCCCTGTTCAATCTCCAGGAGCGCGGCACCATGTTCGTGACCCCCGGAGACGAGGTCTACGAGGGAATGGTCTGCGGGGAGAATTCCCGACCCGACGACATGGACGTCAACCCCACCAAGGAGAAGCACCTCACCAACGTCCGCTCGTCGACCGGCGACGAGCTGGAGCGGCTCATCCCGGCCACCAAGATGTCGATGGAGCAGCAGCTCGAGTTCTGCCGCTCCGACGAGTGCCTCGAGGTGACCCCCGAGGTCGTGAGGATCCGCAAGACCGAGCTCAACGCCCACGACCGGGCCAAGGCGCGCACCCGCGCGAAGCACGCCTGATCCACTGCCGCCATCAAGGGGCCCCACCGTTCGGCGGGGCCCCTTTCCCGTGTTTTCTCAGGTGAATTTAAGGATTCGGTCAATAATTCTCAGGACCAGTATTCCGCCTTGTCATGAGCGACTTCTGGGAATGTGGACAATGGATTGTCAACAGCCTCAGTCCCATTGACGTTCCCGGTACGAAATGCGCCGCACCCGGATGTTAGGGTGCCTCTGCCAGAGCCGCAGACGCCACCATCGTGGTGACGCGCGGGGCAGGTCAGCTCCCCCGCGGCCGGCTTCGGTGCTGCAGAACATCTCCGCAGCCAGCCAGGAGTCCGTGAGAAGGGACATGCGGATGCGCACGAATCGAGCCGCGAAGGTGGCCTCCATACTCCTCGCAGGCGCTCTCGCCATGACGCTGGCCTCCTGCGCATCGGCGGGCACCGCGGGCAGCGGCACCACGGCCACCCCCGCACCGGTCAGCAGCGCACCGAGCCTGGCGTCCACCCCTTCGGCCTCCACACCGGGCACCCCGAGCCCCAGCGCCTCGACCTCGACGCCCACCCCCAGTGCCGCCGCCTTCAAGGCCCATGCCGCCTACGTCACGGCCAACAGCCTCAACCTGCGGGCCACGGCGTCCGATGACTCCGAAGTACTCGGCCAGCTCACGGCAGGCACCAAGGTCATCGTCTCCGCAGCGCCGACCGGAGGATACTCACCAGTCCAGTACCAGGGGATCTCCGCCTACGTCACCGCCAAGTGGCTGTCGGCCAGCAAGCCCGCCACCGACGTGTCGGTCACCACGATGTACGCGACCACCGCCGTCAACCTGCGCGAGGAGGCCGGCACCGGATCCACCGTCCTGAAGACCCTGGCGGCCGGGGACAAGGTGAGCGCCACCGGCACCACCGTCCAGGGCTGGACCGCCGTCGAGTACAACGGTCAGGAGGCCTGGGTCAAGACCCAGTACATCTCCACGAAGAAGCCGGCCACCCCGACCCCCGGCACCAGCGGCGCCGACGCCGTATCCCTGGACAGCCGCTGCAAGACCGGTCTTGTGGTGTGCATCTCCAAGACCGACCGGCAGCTCCGGCTGGTCCAGGACGGCAAGGTCCTCATCTCCCTGGACGCCAGGTTCGGCAGCGAGGAGGGCCCCACCCGTGAGGGCACCTTCAGCATCGAGTGGCGCAACAAGGACTGGGTCTCCACCATCTACGGCTCCAAGATGCCTTACGCCATGTTCTTCAGTGGCGGCGAGGCCATCCACTACTCCTCGGACTTCGCCGCCCGCGGCTACGACGGCAACTCCCACGGATGCGTCAACATCCGCTCCTGGAGCGGGATCCAGTACGTCTGGAACCACGCCCCGGTCGGGACGAAAGTCGTGGTGTACAGCTGAGCCGAGCCGCCAACCGGACGAGTTCCCTTCTATCGGGGAGCATCGGCTCCCAACTCGCCGTCCTGGCGCCCGCCAGAGCTGTGGGACGGCGTGTTGGGAGTGATTGCTCCTGGAGGGAGGCACTCGCCCCAGAGATTCCCTTGATTCTTCAGGACCTCCGGATGTCTCTACCCCTGAGACCGTCGGCGGAGTGATCTTGAGGTGACCGTATCTCCGCTAGCTCGGGTCGTGAACGGTGATGCCGGGTCGGTTGATTTCGATGAAGTTGTACTCGGCCACCGCCACCTCCAGTGCCGCGTAGTGCTCGTCAACGAGGGCGAGCAGATCCCTGGTAGAGATGTTCCCGCATGTGACGTGGAGCAGCCTGGCCGGGCGACGGCTCAGAATATGCGAAGCTCGGAAATCGTCGTCCTTGGTGACCACGATGCGCTCTTCTGCATCGGCGATGCGGGCGATTTCATTATCGGGAAGGGTCGAACCTCCCGGATAATCCTTGACGTGCTTCGCATCGTGACCCAAGGTCCTGAGATGATGCGCCAGCGCGCCAGGCAACTGTTGGTCGACGAGAAAACGAGCCATGGCTCAGCTCACGAGGCCACGCGAAGCGCGCGCGCCGACGAGTCCAGCGCCGCGTACTCGATCGCGGCCAGGATATCGTCGCGCTCCAGCTCGTCGTAGTCGTTGAGAATCTCTTCGTAGCTCATACCCGAGGCAAGCAGTTCAAGCACGTCCTGCACTCGCAACCGCATTCCGCGAATGGTGGGCGCACCATGGCACACGGACGGGCTCACGGTGATCCTGTCGAGGCGGCTGACTAGGGCGCTCATAGCCCGATTCTATCTCGACTGTCTGGAACAGGTTGACATCCCTTGATCGGGGAGCATCGGTTCTCAACACGCCGTCCTGGCGCCCGCCAGAGCTGTGGCACGGCGTGTTGGGAGTGATTGCTCCTTGGGGGGTGGGGGCCTCGCAGGCCAATCACCGATCCCCGACGGGCCCTCAGCTGAGCTGCTGCACCCCTGAGGGCAGACTCACCGAGGTGTCGCGCTCCTCCTCCTCGTCGACTCCCCGGGAAGAGACCTTGTCGAAGAGGATCTTGATGGTCTGGATCATGATCTTCACGTCGAGGACCAGCGAGTACTGCTTGATGTAGATGAGGTCGAAGTTGAGTTTGCTGGCGAAGTCCGAGGCGTACTTCCCGTAGACCTGCGCGTATCCCGTCAGACCGGCGCGCACATTGTGCCGCAGCTTGTAGTGGGCGTTCTGGGACTGGAACTGCTCGACGAAGAAGGGCCGCTCAGGGCGTGGGCCCACCATCGACATGTCCCCCACCAGCACATTGATGAGCTGTGGCAGCTCATCGATCCGCAGGCTGCGGATGTACTTGCCGACCGTCGTCACCCGCGGATCGTTGGTGGTGGCCAGCATCGGCCCCGACTCCTTCTCCGCGGTGGCGCTCATCGAGCGGAACTTGAGGATCTTGAACTCCTTGCCGCCCTTGGTGATCCGGGTCTGCCGATAGAACACCGGCCCGGGGGACGTCACCTTCACCAGGACCGCGGTCACCAGCATCACCGGCGAGGCGATGATGAGACCGATGAGCGCCACCAGCGCGTCGAAGAACCTCTTGATGACGTCGAACTCCGCAGGGATCTTGAACGGACTCGCCGCGATGATCGACTCGTCCTCAATACTCATGATCGTCGGATTCACCAGCAGAAGATGTTCAAAACTGGTCGTAAGAAATATCTCCTTGTCCTCGCTGAGAAGGAGATCGTAGATGGCATTCCGATCCGCAGCTGGAATCGCATCGGAAACATGTGCGGTGTCGAACTCGTCGAGATGGCCGCGGATCTGCTCGAGGTAGTGCCCCTCCACCACATGGGTCAGACGGTGACGCCGGCTCTTGTTGGACATGTAGTTCAGCACCGGCCCGCTGAGCTGCCCGGGAAGACCGAGCACCATGACCCGTTTGGCCCCGCGGAAGCGGCTGTAGGCCCAGAACACGACGCTTCTCCAGGCCAGCAGTGCGATGATGCTGACGACCAGATTGATGATCAGCACCGACCGCGGGAAGGCGAACCAGCGGCCGGCGAAGGTGAGCGCCATGATGAGGACGGTGATGAGCACCTGATCCACCACGGTGACGATCCAGACATCCAGCAGCGTCTTGTTGTACAGCACATAGATGCCGGACAACACATTGATCACCAGAAACCCGATGGCCGACGTCAGCATGGCGGCCTTGGCGTCATTCAGATTCCTGGCCGGAATGAATCCGAGCGAGGTGAAAAATCGCAGATAGAAAGATAGGAAGAGGCAGCCGACGAACACCGCCACGTCAATCAGGGCGGTGATCAGCTTCTGCGTCTTGTTGAAGTCGACCCTCTTCGGCACTCGTGTTCTCCTCGTCATCTCCTCCCTGCCGGGGAGGTGCAGTCAGAGTATCGGGCGGACGTGCAGGCCCACCTGCGGGTCCACCAGAATCTCCTGGCCGGCTGTCACCCCGGCCACGTCCAGGGTGGCCTCGGGATCCGTCGAGCGGCGCAGCAGGCACAGCGCGATCGGACCGTCCTCATGATGCACGGCCACCGAGCCCAGAACGCCGACCCGGCGTCCCTCGAGGGTGATCTCGGCACCCGGCTCGGGCAGCTCCGTCCCGGAGCCGTCCAGCGTCAGGCGGGTGAGCCGGCGCGGCGGGCGGCCCATGGTGTGGACCCTCGCGACCGTCTCCTGACCGCGGTAGCAGCCCTTGTCCAGGTGGGTTCCGTAGAGGCCGATCTCGTTGGGGATGGTCCGCTCATCGGTGTCCAGGCCGATCCGCGGCACCCCGGCCTCGATCCTCGACGCCTCCCAGGCACGCACCCCGGCCTGCGGGGCCCGGGGATCCCCGGCGTCGTCGGGGAGCAGCAGCTCGTGTCCTCCGGCCACCTCCGAGTCCATCGACACGACGCCGTCGGGCGGGGGCACGTCGCGGCCGGTCCACACGAGCCTCAGCTCCGGATGGGCGAGCACCTCGACCCGCATCATGAAGCGCATCGAATCGAGCCAGCCCACCAGCGCCGGGCCGCGTCCGGCATCGGTCCAGGCCCAGAACGTCTTCCCGTCGTCGACCCCGCGAAGCAGGTGCTCGACGTGGCCGGTCGGGGACAGCACCAGGGCGGTGATGGCGCGCCCGGGTTCCAGGCCCTCCAGGAACTGGGTGGTCAGCGAATGGAGCCAAACGAGCCGGTCGGGGCCGCTGACGGACAGGATGTCGCGGTTGCCCAGGCCCACCCAGGAGGAGTCGATGCGGCGCTGCTCCAGGTTGGGGTTGTCCAGGTGCGAGACCAGACCGGCGTCGGGCCCCTCGGTGAGAAGAACTGGGGCGCCCATCGTCAGGCCCTCGCCAGCCGGGCCCACATGTGGGGGGCGAGCGGGGCCTCGGTGGTCGCCCGGTCGTAGGCCCACATGAGGTCGCCCTCGACCTGCCCGTAGAGCCGCCGGCCTCCGGTGTAGGAGACGGTGGCGTCCTTGCTGCGGGCCACGGCGTCGGTCACCAGTTCGATCTTCGCGCCGTCGATCGTTCCGGTCCACAGCTCCGCCCAGCCCTCGGGGGCCGCCATCACGACGTCGATCGTCCCGTCGAGCCGGGGACGCCAGAATCCGGTCTCCATCCACAGCGCGGCCTCAGGGGTGCCGTCGCTCTTCTTGGTGAAGGTCTGGCAGATGTAGTGCAGGTAGTCCCCACCGTTGTCGGTGAAGTCGATTTGGCATCCGAAGCTCAGCTCGCCCCCGCCGGGAGCGACGCCGTGGCCGTCTCCCTCCCAGTGGCCGATCATCCAGGCCACGGGCATGAGGGTGTTGTCAAGGTTGTCAGGGATCTGGAAGGGCATATGTCCTCTTGAACTCGGATCGGCGGCCGGGCAGGGACCCGGCCGGTCACTCGTCCCCGGGCCCCCGGGTCAGCAGCAGGACCGTCCAGCCGAGCAGGGCCAGTGCGGTCAGCACGCAGACAGCCACGAGGGCGACGAGATCGAAGGTGGCCATCCGCAGATTCTACGTCAGCGGGCGGAACGTCCGCCGAACGCGGGGAACGGACCACGCCAGAGCCTTCGTCATGTCATGCGCCCGGATCGTGTCGTAGCATCGTTTGCGGCCGTCTGGACGGCGGCCCCGACATCGCACCCTGTCCTGCGCCGCTGCACAGGACCGCTCGAGAGGATCTGCCCATGTGCCACCGCGTCACCTGCCCGACCTGCGGACGACCGACCTGGGAGGGATGCGGCGAGCACATCGACCAGGCCCTTTCCGGGGTCCCCGTCGATGAGCGCTGCCACTGCCGCGCGGCCAGCCAGGAGGAGCAGGACGGCGCGTCCCGATGAGAGTCGTCGTCCAGCGGGCCGTTGAGGGATCGGTCCGGGTCGACGGGCGGCTGGTCGGCGAGCTTCCCTCCCCGGGCCTGGTGATCCTGGCGGGAATCACCCACGACGACACCCCCGCGGTGGTGGAGAAGGTGGCATCCAAGGTGTGGGGGCTGCGCATCCTTGCCGACGAGAAGTCGGCCTCGGACGTCGGGGCGCCCCTGCTGGTGATCAGCCAGTTCACCCTCTACGCGGGAACCCGCAAGGGACGCCGCCCCACCTGGAGCGCCGCCGCTCCCGGGCCGGTCTCCGAACCCCTCATCGATCACTTCGCCGAGCATCTGCGCACCCTGGGCGCCCACGTCGAGACCGGCATCTTCGGCGCCGACATGAAGGTCTGCCTGACCAACGACGGCCCGGTGACGATCATCATCGACTCTGACACCTGGCGCTGAGGCCGGACGCGGGAAGCCCAAACCGGGCACGCAGACCCGACCCGCTCGAGGAGGCAGGAGCGGAGCGACGCGGAGTCGTCTCCTCCGTCGACAGAACTGTCGGACCCGGCGTGCATAGTGTGACCGGTCAGTGAGATCCGGCTTTCGCCGCAGCTACCGAGGAGGGCCCCGTGAAGAACTTCCATCACGTCCTGGTCAACACCCTGCTCGCGAACGTGACCACGAGCTTCCTCTGGTTCGCGCTCACCTTCTGGATCTACATCGAGACCCGATCGGTGCTGGCCACCGGAATCGTCGGCGGTGGCTATATGGCCCTGGTGGCCGTGTGCTCCTTGGCGTTCGGGGTCATCGTCGACCACAACCGCAAGAAGAAGGTCATGGTGATCGCGCAGATCATCACCTTCAGCATGTACCTCCTGGCCGCGGGCATGTGGATCGCCCTGCCCGACAGCGCCTTCCTCAGCGTCGCCTCCCCCGCCTTCTGGGCGTTCATCGTCGTGATCCTCGCGGGCAGCGTGGTGGAGAACATGCGCAATATCGCGCTGTCCACCACGGTCACCCTGCTGGTCCCCGACGGCCGGCGGGACAAGGCCAACGGTCTGGTGGGCATGGTGCAGGGCATCGCATTCATGGTGACGTCGGTGTTCTCAGGCCTGGCCATCGGGTACCTGGGCATGGGCCCCACGCTGCTGATCGCCCTGTCGGCGACAGGCGTCGCATTCGCCCATCTGGTGACCATCTCGATCCCCGAGGACCGTATCGCGACAGCGCCTCGAGCAGCCTCTGAGGCCGATGCCGCTTCTGACTGGGAGGGCGCGGCCGCCCCGGTGCCGGACGGTCTCCCGACCCTGCGGGACCGGGTGGATCTCGCCGGCTCGATCGCTGCCATCCGCTCAGTGCCCGGACTCTTCGCGCTGATCATCTTCACCTGCTTCAACAACCTGGTGGGCGGGGTCTACATGGCCCTCATGGACCCGTACGGCCTGGAGCTGATGAGCGCTCAGGCCTGGGGAGTCGTCATGGGGGTCACCAGTATCGGGTTCATCGTGGGCGGGGCGATCATCGCCAGGACGGGCCTTGGCTCGAATCCGGTCCGGACCCTGCTCGCGGTGAATATCGGCGTGGCGGCGGTGGGCGGCGTCTTCGCGATCCGGGAGTCCTGGCTGCTGTTCGCCGTGGGCATCTTCGTCTACATGTGCATGATCCCGGCCGCCGAGGCGTCCGAGCAGACGATCCTGCAGCGCGTGGTGCCCTTCGAGCGGCAGGGCCGGGTCTTCGGCTTCGCGCAGAGTCTGGAGAGCGCCGCCACCCCCGTCTCCGCCTTTCTGGTGGCGCCGGTCGCGGAGTTCGCAATCATCCCCTGGATGCGGGAAGGTTCGGGGCGGCACATGCTGGGGTGGTTGCTCGGCAGCGGCGACACCCGCGGGATCGCCCTCATGTTCCTCATCGCGGGGCTGGTCATGCTGGCCGCCGTGGCGCTGGCCTTCGTCTCGCCGCAGTACCGCAGGCTGTCGAGTCACTATGCGGGGATGCGACAGCCGGTCCCGGCGGCCAGGGGCGGGAGATGACGCGGGTCGTGCGGGGCTGAAGGCGCCTCGGGAATAATTGACACGTCAACGACCTTGATGACGGTATGAAGAGTTTCGGATTCCTCTCATTCGGCCACTACGGCCGGGGTACCGGGCCCTACGACCCGGACGCCCGCCGGGCCCTGCACGAGGCCATCGAGATCGCTCGGGGCGCCGACGAGATCGGCGTC
This sequence comes from Acidipropionibacterium virtanenii, assembly GCF_003325455.1. Classification (NCBI taxonomy): domain Bacteria; kingdom Bacillati; phylum Actinomycetota; class Actinomycetes; order Propionibacteriales; family Propionibacteriaceae; genus Acidipropionibacterium; species Acidipropionibacterium virtanenii. The sequence continues at coordinate 845,190 of NZ_CP025198.1, read as the reverse complement.
AACGGCGCCTACTTCCGGGTGCATCACTTCGCCCGCCAGGCGGCATCCCCGATGCCGCTGCTGTCGGCGATCGCCGCCACCACCGAGCGCATCGAGGTGGGCACCGGCGTCATCGACATGCGTTACGAGAACCCGCTGTATCTGGCGGAGGAGGCCGGAGCCCTCGATCTCATCGCCGACGGACGCGTGGCACTGGGGGTCTCCCGCGGCGCCCCCGAGGCGGCCGACCGCGGGTGGGAGTCCTTCGGCTACACCGGCTCGACCGACCCGCGCGGCGCAGACATTGCGCAGGAGAAGTTCGAGACCTTCCTGCAGGCCATCCAGGGCACGCCGATGACCCGTGCGGCGGCGCAGCCCTACATGTCCGACGCCGCTCCCCATGCCCCTCTGCGCATCGAGCCGCAGTCCGAGGATCTCTTCTCCCACATCTGGTGGGGCGCAGGATCCAGGGACACGGCCGAGCGAACGGGGCGCATGGGCCTGAACCTCATGAGCTCGACCCTGCTCACCGAGGCGACCGGCGCTGCGTTCGGCGACCTCCAGGCCGAACAGATCGAGCGCTTCCGCACCGCCTACAAGGAGGCGGGCCACACCGGCAGTCCCCGCGTGTCGGTCTCGCGCAGCGTGTTCCCCATCGTCACCGAGCAGGACCGTCACCTGTTCGGCATGCGCCCCGGCGAGGACTCCGACCAGATCGGGATCATCGACAATGGGCGGGCGACATTTGGCCGCACCTACACGGATGAGCCCGACAAGCTGATCGAACAGCTGAAGGCCGACGCCGCCGTGCAGGCCGCGGACACCCTCATGCTGACCATCCCGTCCCAGGCCGGCGTGGATCTGAACCTCCACATCCTGGAGAGCTTCGCCAGGCATGTGGCACCGGAACTCGGCTGGAAGCCCAACACGGAAGGTCCCGTGCAGGGGGACCGGATCGGCTGAGCGCGACAGCACCACGCACTACGGTCCGAGCGCCAGCGCTGCCGGCACCGAGCGCTGATGGTCCTCGCGCTGATCGTGCCGGTGAGTCAGGTGATCGGCGTCGGCCCTCTCTTCGGCTGGGCATGGTCGGTCGTCTGGGACGGTTCGTTGTTCTGGCTCTGGCGTGTGCTCATGGCACTTGCGACGACGGGTGCTCCGGCTGGGTTCGGATGGTACGTCGTCCGGTGTCGCCGGACCGTTCTCCGCGTAGCTGGACGCGGGCGTTCGAGACTGGGGGAAGGGGGTCACAGCGTAGAATCGTGGACAGGAATACGACCACCATGTCGGGTTCCAGCACGAAGGGACGTCTGGCATCAAGTAGCACCGAGGTCGCGCGTCGGACGGCGCTGGCGGACCCGACGCGAAAGGACTGACGTTACGTGACCCTGACCTTCCGACGAGCAGGTGCGAGCGACACCGCCGACACACAGCAGGCGTACCGGCGGATCATCGACCACCTGGCCGAGACGGTCGATTTCCCGCATTGGCACACCGAGAACCACCCCACCCCGGAGGAGGTCGCCGGCTGGATCGAGGCCGGCGAGCTCTGCCTCGCGCTCGACGGGGACGGGAGCATCGCCGGTGTCACGGTGCTCAACCACGACGCCGTGGAGGCCTATCAGAACGCTGCATGGGCGATCGAGGCCGCGCCGCACGAGATCCTCGTCGTCCATGCCCTCGGCGTTGTCCCCGAACACCTCGGCAAGGGCGTGTCGCACTTCCTGGTGGACGCGACGCTCGACGTCGCCCGCGAGCAGGGCTGCAAGGCCGTACGGCTGGACACGTACGTGGAGAACACCCCAGCGCGCAAGCTCTACGAGCGCTACGGCTTCACCGATCTGGGCTGCCACACGGTGGCCTACGAGGGCACGGACCTGAGCCAGTTCCACCTGTTCGAGTACGTTCTCTGACCCCCTGAACCCCGCCCCGCTTCCCGAGGGCAAGCGCGCGCCGCGCGTGCGGCAGCCAGGAATGAACCCCCGTGATCGTTGGCCACGGGGTTCTCGGAATGGTTGCGCCAGAACCGTTCATGAATCTCGCGCCAGGTCGAAGGGCTGCGATCCCCCTCACCCTCGGCACGGGCATGCGCGCCTGACACCTCGCCGAACGCGACGACGTCGACCGACGTCGTTTCGATCAGGGCGCGGGGAGCGGTCCGGCCGTCGAGAATGATGCTGTACCCGCCGACGGCCGGCAGCGCATCGCCGCTGTGCTCGTAGTCCCACAGGGCTGAGGCGGTTCCGGTCTTGGTGCCGTCGAGCACCAGTTCGAGCAGCTCATCGGCCTGGTCGCGGGTTGCGCCGAACGCCCATGCATCGGGCAGTTCCTCCGGGAGCCCGGGGAGGGCCTCCCGGCAGCGGCTCCAGAACTCCTGGACCCCCGGGTTCCCAGCCATTCGGCTCAGCCTATCCGCCGTTCCCCTATCCGCGGTTCCTGATGTGAGAATCTGCTGTGCGTCCACCTTTCGCCCGCAACTCCGCGTTGGCCCTCCTGCAGAGGGGCCAACGTGGGATGACGGGACGCAAAGCACACTCACAGGAGCCCAGTGGCCGGCGACACCGACCCGCCCCTGGCGCAGGCTGCCGCCCGAGGGGGTCGGCGAGCGCCTGCGCGAGCGAAGGGGGAGTCGCTCCCCTTCTCAAGAACTCGTATACAGCTGAATCTCCGAGACGAGGATGGCGTCCCGGGTGCCTTCACCCGGCATACCCGGGGAGCTGGACGCCAGGATGGTCATGACGACCGGCCCTCGGACCACATGCGGGCTGATCTTCAGCCCCTGGACGCCCTCGTTGCCGTCGGTGAGATCCTGGGTGAACCAACTCCCGCCGGGCAGGGTCCAGCGCACCTTCAGCACCCGGCGGTACTCGTGGTACAGGTCAGTTCCGCCGGAGTTCTTCGCGTAGCCGTTGATGATGCCGACACCCACCAGTCGGGTACCCGAGGGCACCTCGAGGGTCACTCTCTGGCCGATCGCCTCGCCGTCGCACCGCCAGGCGGTGGACCGGTTCCCGTCGACAGCGTTGGCCGCCGGATAGCGAACCTGGCGACCCATCTCATCGAGTGCCGGCGCCGTGACACAGGAGGCCTCGGCACTCACTCCTGAGACGATCCTCGTCGATCCGCGCCACGGCTGGGCCTCGGTGGTCTGCGGCGCCATGATGCTGTTGCCCACCGGACTGATGTGCGATTCGGAGCTGCGAGCCTTACGCGCCAGCGATCCCAGGATGAGGCCTAGCACCAGGGCCAGGGTGAGGCCCAGGATCAGCAGCGGCCAGCGCGGGCCGCGGCGGCCGTGCCCCCGGCTGTGGGATCCCCGCCTGGGAGCGTGGCCGACGACCACGCTGGGGCCCTCGTCGTCGAGACCGCCCAGGCTGAGCCTCCCGGTGCTCTCCGGATCCAGCGTGCGGGCACCGGGATCCGTCGCCTCCTGCGAGCCGTCAGCGGTGCTGGACGATGAGGGCGAGAAGGGCCTGTGATCCGGCCCTTCCTCGGAGTCTGAACGGGCCTGATCCGCGAGTCGGTCCAGCTCCCCGGCCCCGTCCCCCTCGGGTCGCGAGGGCCGGAACCACTCGTCTGGAAGATCAGTGGGCACCCGGAGAGTCTACCGAGGTCGATGTCGCAGATCACCCCCGCCGACAATTGCTAGGCCCCGCCCACACGCCGCGATGCGGCCCCCGGACGCGTTGCGGACGATTGTCGCCATAATTGGGGGCAGATGCGACGGGCCCGGCCACTTGCACGCAGACGGCCGGCGGGTCATCCCGGCCCCGTCCGGACGAGGAGGCACACCGTGTCGAGACTGGCTCTTGTCGGGCCCGCGGGCCAACCGCTGCCCGAGGCCCTCGAACTGCTGCCGCACACCACCGACCGCTACTCCGAGGTCGCGGACTGCATCGATCACCTTGATGTGATCGACGTCGTGCTGGTGGACTGCAGGACCGAGCCGGCCAGAGCGAAGGAGGTCTGCCTCCAGGTCTCCTCCCAGACCTCCAACGCCCCGGTGGTGCTGCTGGCCTCGGCGTCGACCCTGTCCGTGGTGACCAGGGACTGGGGGGCCGACGACTTCCTCTCCGACACCGCGACCCCGCTGGAGGCCGATGCCAGGCTGCGATTCGTGGCCTCTGGCCAGGAGTCCCGGGAACTGGTCGCGGGTCCTTTCACCGTCGATGAGGAGGCCTACACGGCGACGGTGGCCGGCCAGCCGCTGGATCTCACCTACACCGAGTTCGAACTGCTGAAGTTCCTGGTGGCCCACCCCGGGCGGGTCCTCACCCGCGATGTCCTCCTGTCGGAGGTGTGGGGCTACGACTACTACGGCGGCACCCGCACGGTCGACGTCCACATCCGGCGGCTGCGCGCCAAAATAGGCCCCGAGTACGACGGTCACATCCAGACGGTCCGCTCTGTCGGATACCGATTCCAGGCCCAGCGCTGACCCTCGCTCCCGCAGCGACCGGTTCCGGTAGATTGTGCTCCGTAGCCGAGAGTGGCCGGTGCCGCATCCGGTGGATTGTCGGCCCGCCTCTCCCGATCGCCATGTTGAGGAGCAGCCAGATGGAGAAGAAGTCGACGTCAGTCCCAGGTCTCTCGCCCGTCGGGGAGAGTGAGGTGGCCGACCTTCCGGCGGACCGCTTCTCCGACCGCGAGTTGTCCTGGCTGGCGTTCAACGACCGGGTCCTGGACCTGGCCCGGGACTCCGAGCGGATCCCGCTGCTGGAGCGGGCCAACTTCCTGGCCATATTCTCGAGCAATCTCGACGAGTTCTTCATGGTGCGGGTGGCCGGTCTCAAGCGCCGGATCGCGGCCGGGGTGGCCGTGCCCACCGTCACCGGCCAGATGCCCCGGGACCTCCATGAGGCGATCCTCGACCGCACCCACCAGCTGGTGGCCGATCAGTCGAAGGTCTTCGCCGACGTCGTCCGCCCCCAGCTCGCAGAGGAGGGCATCCACATCCTCGCCTGGTCCGAGCTCGACGACGAGGAGAAGGACCGGATGCGCACCCTCTTCTCCGAGCGGGTCTTCCCGGTGCTCACCCCGCTGGCCGTCGACCCCTCGCACCCCTTCCCCTACATCCGCGGCCTCTCGATCAACCTGGCGGTGATGCTGCGCAACCCGGTGACCGGCGCCGACCAGTTCGCCCGCGTCAAGGTGCCCTCGGTGCTGCCCCGCTTCTTCCACCTGGGTCACGGCCGCTTCGTGCCCCTCGAGGAGATCATCAGCCGTCATCTCGATCAGCTGTTCACCGGCATGCATGTGCTGCAGCACACCACCTTCCGCGTCACCCGCAACGAGGACGTCGAGGTGGAGGAGGACGACGCCGAGAACCTGCTGTTCTCCCTGGAGAAGGAACTGCTGCGCCGAGAGGTGGGCCGTCCACCGGTCCGCCTGGAGGTGCAGAGCGACATCCAGGACGACATGCTCGAGCTGCTCACCCGAGAACTGGGGGTCAGCGAGTCCGAGGTCTTCCGGCTGCCCGCGCCGCTGGATCTCACCGGCCTGTTCTCCCTGGCCAAGGTGGATCGCGACGACCTGAAGTACCCGAACTTCCTGCCGATCACCCACCCCCACCTGGCAGAGGTCGAGACGGCCCGGCCGGCCAACATCTTCAAGGCGATCCGTCGCCGCGACGTGCTGGTGCATCACCCCTACGACTCCTTCGCCACCAGCGTCCAGCGGTTCATCGAGCAGGCGGCCGCCGACCCGAAGGTGCTGGCGATCAAGCAGACCCTCTACCGCACCTCCGGTGACTCCCCCATCGTCGACGCCCTGGTCGACGCCGCCCAGGCCGGCAAGCAGGTGCTCGCCGTCGTCGAGATCAAGGCCCGTTTCGACGAGCAGGCCAATATCGCCTGGGCGCGGGTGCTGGAGCAGGCCGGCGTCCACGTCGTCTACGGGATGGTGGGCCTGAAGACCCACTGCAAACTGTCCCTGGCGATCCGCGACGAGGGCGAGGGGTTGCGCCGCTACGCCCACATCGGCACCGGAAACTACAACCCGAAGACGGCCCGCCAGTACGAGGATCTGGGTCTGCTGACCTGCAACCCGATCATCACCGACGACGTCGCCCGGCTGTTCAACCACCTGTCGGGGATGACCGCCGAGAAGCGGTACCGGCGGCTGCTGGTGGCCCCCGAGGGGATCCGCACCGGGATCATCGACGCCATCGAGAATGAGATCGCGCACCAGGAGGCCGGTCGCCCTGCCGGGGTCAAGATCAAGGTGAACTCGATCGTCGACGAGCGAGTCATCGACGCCCTCTACCGAGCCTCGCGAGCCGGGGTGCCGGTGGACCTGTGGGTGCGCGGCATCTGCTCGATCCGCCCCGGGGTGCCCGGGCTGAGCGAGAACATCCGGGTGCGCTCGATCCTGGGCCGCTTCCTGGAGCACTCGCGGGTCTTCTGGTTCGCCAACGGCGGCAGTCCCACGGTGGCGATCGGCTCGGCCGACCTCATGCACCGCAACCTGGACCGCCGCGTCGAGGTGCTGGTGAGCCTCACCAACAAGGATCACATCGCCGAGATCGAGGGGCTCTTCGCGCTGGCCTTCGACCCGGGCACCATCTCGTGGCAGTTGCACGACCGCGCGTGGGAGCAGGTCTCCCGCGACGCCGACGGCGACGTCCTGGCCGACCTGCAGGAGGTCCTCATCGGCCGCACCAGGGAACGACGCAAGTGAGGCGCCCGAGATGAGCGACACTCGCAGCACGGGCACGCCGGTCGTGCGCCCCCGCACCCCTGGCCCCGGACCGGTGCACTGATGAGCAGGCGCAGGGGGCCGATCATGGCGGCCGGAGCGGTCGTGCTGAGGGACGGACCGAACGGCCCGCAGGTACTGACCGTCCACCGCCCCCGCTACGACGACATCAGCCTCCCGAAGGGCCACCTGGAATCCGGCGAGGACGCGCCGGTCGCGGCCGTGCGGGAGGTTCTGGAGGAGACCGGGGTCAAGGTGAGGCTGACTGCCGGACTCCAGCCGATCGAGTACGACGTACCGCACAAGGGCGGCAAGATGGTCCAGTGGTGGCGGGCGAGGGTGTGCGCCGCCGAGGCGGGCGAGATCGACCGCTCGGAGGTCGACGAGGTGCTGTGGCTCGACGTCGGGCAGGCCCGGGAACGGCTGAGCTACCACACCGACGTCCAGGTGCTCGAGGAGGCTCTGGAGATCCCGCCGACGATGACGATCCTCATGGTGCGCCACGCCAAGGCGGTCAGCCGCAAGGAGTGGGGATCCAAGAAGGGCAACGCCGACGACACGAAGCGGCCCCTCGACCGGCGGGGGCATCGGCAGGCCAAGGCGCTGCGCACGCTGCTGGACGCCTACGGCGTCACGCGCCTGGTGAGTTCCCCGTCGAAGAGGTGCATGCAGACCCTGCAGCCCTTCGCGAAAGACTCCGACATCGAGATCACCGAGTGCCCGGAATTCACCGAGGAGACCTTCGAGGCCCATCACAAGGCGCCGAAGCGGGCCATGAAGAAGCTGGTGGCCGAGGCCCTCGACGATCCCGACTCCCCGCTGGCGATCTGCGGCCACCGCCCGGTGCTGCCCAGCATGGGCGACGTGGTGCACTCGGGCAACCATCCGATGTCGACCGCCGAGTGCCTCATCGTCCACCTCGACCACAAGGGGCGCGCGGTGCGCCAGGAGTGGCATCGGCCCTCGGTCTGAGAGACCCGGACACTCGCCGCTGACAGTTCACCCGCCGTTCATCCGGAGTGGGGCGGGGCGACATGTGATCCTCCTAGCGTGAGCCGCGTACGAGGTTCCGGGGGGGCCGCGGCGCCGGACGGCGTCGCGGGGACTGCCCGGGCCTCCTCGCCACAGTCCCTACCTCGAGGATTCCCTGTGAAGACCACGCGTCTCGCCACGCTCACCACCGTCGCCCTGCTGGGCGCCCTCGGCCTGTCGGCCTGCGGCTCATCGGAGACCGGCTCGTCCGCATCGACCGCCGCCTCCACCGCGAAGGCCACCAGCACCGTGGCCGCGGCCGCACCGAGCCCCACCGACTACACGCCCACCTGCCCGGGCGGCACCATCAACGGCGGCGGGTCCTCGGCCCAGGCCAATGCGATCACCCAGGTGATCAACGACTACAAGAAGGCCTGCGGATCCAGCAAGGTCAACTACTCGATCACCGGTTCGGGAGCCGGGGTCTCGGCCTTCCTCGGCAAGCAGATCGACTGGGCCGGATCCGACTCGGCGCTGTCCGCCGACAAGGGCGAGATCTCCAAGGCGGCCCAGCGCTGCTCGGCCAGCGAGGCCTGGCACCTGCCGATGGCCGCCGGTCCGATCGCCGTCGTGGTGAACCTGGACGGCGTCAAGGAGCTCAACCTCAGCTCCCAGACTCTGGCCGGCATCTTCTCCGGCGAGATCCTGAAGTGGAACGACGCCGCCATCAAGAAGGAGAACCCGTCGGCGAAGCTGCCCTCCACCGATATCTCGGTCTTCTACCGCTCCGACGAGTCGGGGACCACCGACAACTTCACCAACTACCTCAACAAGGCCGCCGGCGACGTGTGGACCGAGAAGCACTCCAAGCAGTGGAAGGGCACCGGAAAGGGCGCCGACAAGTCCGCCGGCGTCGCCCAGGCGGTCAAGTCCACCAAGAACTCCATCTCCTACGTCGAGTGGAGCTACGCCGAGAAGAACGACCTCACGACCGTCGCCATCGACAACGGCAACGGACCGGTCAAGCTGTCGGGAGAGTCCGCGGGCAAGGCCGTCTCGGCCGCAAAGAGCGCCGGCGCCGGGAACAATCTGCAACTCGAGATGCAGTACAAGGACACCCCCGCAGGCGTGTACCCCGCGGTTCTGGTGACCTACGAGATCGTCTGCTCCAAGGGTCTGGACGCGCAGAAGACGGCCCTGCTGAAGGATTTCATGAGCTTCTACGCCTCCGACGCGGAGCAGAAGGCCATCACCGCCGCCGGCTACGCCCCGCTGCCCGGTGAGGTCGCCGGCAAGGTGATCGCCGCCGCCCAGGCCATCGCCTGATATCCATGGCCGACATCCGTTCGACCACCCGACCGGCGCAGCCTGAGGGCTCGCCGGCACCGGCGTCCCGTCTCAAGCCGCCGTCGCGGGTCGGCGACCGGATCTTCTCCGGTCTGTCGGCCGGCATCGCGATCGCCCTGGCCGTCCTGGTGCTGGTGATCCTGATCTTCCTGATCAAGGCCGCCCTGCCCGCGCTGAGCGACGACGACGCGAACTTCTTCACCACCCGCACCTGGTCCACCGACTCCTCGCCCCTGGAGTTCGGTATCGCCGCGATGGCCTGGACCACGGTGATCTCCTCGATCATCGCACTCGTCATCGCCGTCCCCCTGGCCATCGGCATCGCCCTGTTCATCACCCAGATGGCACCGAGGCGACTGGCGGGGCCGGTGGCCTTCGTCATCGACCTGCTGGCCGCCGTCCCCTCGATCATCTTCGGTCTGTGGGGCGGCATCGTCCTCGGCTCGTCCGGGGTGATCGTGTGGATCCGCGAGGTCCTCATCGATCTGCTGGGGTGGATCCCGATCTTCAAGGCGACCCCGTCGTGGACCGATCCCACCGGCACGGTCTTCCTGGCATCGGTGGTGCTGGCGATCATGATCCTGCCGATCATCACCGCGACCAGTCGCGATGTGATGGCCCAGACCCCGCGCGACCAGATCGAGGCGGCGCAGGCCCTGGGAGCGACGCGCTGGGAGGTGATCCGCACCGCCGTGCTGCCGCACTCGCGCTCCGGCATCATCTCCGGGTCGATGCTCGGCCTGGGGCGCGCTCTCGGCGAGACCCTGGCGGTCACCCTGATCCTGCAGCAGGTGAGCCAGATGCAGCTGCGCAAGGCCTTCAACCCGTCGATCTTCACCGGCGGCGACACCTTCGCCTCGAAGATCGCCCGGGACTTCTCCGAGGCGATCAATGATCCCGGGGCCCTCGGCGCCCTGGTGGCCTCGGCGCTGAGCCTGTTCATCATCACCTTCATCGTCAATGCGGCGGCCCGGGCCATCGCCGGGAGAGGGGTCCGCAGATGACCGCCACGGATCTGATCTCCGGACAAACCACCGACGAGCCGGCGTCCGACCTAGACCTCACCCGGCCCTCCGGTTCGAGGACCGCCCGCAACGGACTCGCCTCCGTCTTCATGGTGACCGCCACCCTGCTGGCCGTCATCCCGCTGGTGTGGGTGCTGTGGTCGGCCATCAGCAGGGGCATCGGGTCGCTGCTGCGCACCGCGTGGTGGACCGACGCCATGGATGCCGCCGACCAGGCGAAGTGGGGGGCCCTGCACGCCATCATCGGCACCGTGGAGATCGGCCTCATCACAGCTGTCATCTCGGTGCCGATCGCACTGCTCACCGCCATCTACCTGGTGGAGTACGCCCGGGGGCGGAAGATCGCCAGGGTGATCAGCTTCGCCGTGGACGTGCTCTCCGGGGTGCCCTCCATCGTCGCGGCGCTGTTCGTCTTCGCCCTGGTCATCACCACCCTGGGAGGGCGCCAGTCGGCCTGGGCGGCGTCCGCGTCCCTGGTGATCCTCATGGTGCCGACCGTGCTGCGCTCCACCGAGGAGATGCTCAAGCTGGTGCCGGACTCGCTGCGGGAGGCGTCCTTCGCACTGGGCGTCCCGAAGTGGCGGACGATCATCTCGGTGGTGCTGCCGACGTCGGTCTCGGGCATCATCACCGGCATCGTGCTGGGCCTGGCCCGGGTGATGGGAGAGACGGCTCCGCTGATCGTGCTGCTGCAGTTCAACCAGTACATCACCCTGAATCCGGGTTCCCCGACCTTCGCGACGCTGCCCACGATCATCTCGAACGCCTACACCCAGGGATCGGCCGACACCCCCACCGTGTGGGGAGCGGCCCTGACCCTGATCATCCTGGTGATGGGGCTGAACCTGATCGCCAAGGCCGTGTCCCGCCGATTCATCCGCCGGATGGGCCGATGATCACGGCGTCCGGCCTCGGCGTTCCCGCAATGACAAGAATGACGGAAGTGAACTGAGCAATGGCCAAGCGCATCGAGGTCGAGGACCTCAACATCTACTACGGCGACTTCCACGCCGTGGAGTCGGTGAGCCTCACCGTCCAGCCCCGCACCGTCACCGCCTTCATCGGCCCCTCGGGCTGCGGCAAGTCGACTGTGCTGCGCACCCTCAACCGGATGCACGAGGTGATCCCCGGCGCCCACTGCAACGGATCGGTGCAGCTGGACGGGGTGGACCTCTACGGCAAGGGGGTGGATCCGGTGGCGGTGCGCCGCAACGTCGGCATGGTCTTCCAGCGCGCCAACCCCTTCCCGGCGATGTCCATCCGCGACAACGTGGTGGCCGGGCTGAGGCTCAACGGCGTCAAGAACAGGAAGACCCTGGACCAGGTGTGCGAGCGCTCGCTGCGGGCCGCCAACCTGTGGGAGGAGGTCAAGGACCGGCTGGAGCGCTCCGGAGCCTCCCTGTCGGGCGGCCAGCAGCAGCGACTGTGCATCGCCCGGGCCATCGCGGTGCAGCCGGAGGTGCTGCTGATGGACGAGCCCTGCTCGGCCCTGGACCCGATCTCCACGCTGGCCATCGAGGATCTCATCAACGACCTCAAGGAGCAGTTCACCGTCGTCATCGTCACCCACAACATGCAGCAGGCGGCCCGGGTCTCCGACCAGACGGCCTTCTTCAACCTCAAGGCCCAGGGGGAGCCGGGCCATCTGGTGGAGATCGACTCCACCGAGCAGATCTTCTCGAATCCTTCCGAGAAGGCCACCGAGGACTACATCTCCGGCCGCTTCGGGTGATCTCCCGCTTCAGGGATCCTCCTCGACGGCAGGAAGAACTGTCGACGCGCGGGCTCGAGCCAGCATCTGGAATAAGCCCTAGCCAGAAATTGATTTCTGAAGTTAGGACAGGCTAACCTCTCTTGGGTGCCGTGTGAGCCGTCGAACCCTCGCCGTGCCCAGAGCACCCGACGAGAGGAGTCACGTCCGTGACCGATACACCCCGTTTCCTCACCCGTGCAGTGAGCCGACGCGGCATCTTCTCCGCAGCGGCGGGCACAGCCGCGGTCCTCGGCCTGTCGGCATGCGGTGCCGGCTCATCGTCCTCGGGCGCCTCGTCCTCCGGTTCGTCGGTCGCAGGATCGTCGGCGCCCAAGGCCACCGACTCCTTCCCGGTCAGCATCAAGCACGCCTGGGGCACCACGACGATCGACTCGGCACCGAGCCGGGTCGCGACCTCGGGGTGGAGCGGGGAGGACGCCGTGCTGGCCCTGGGCGTCATGCCGGTCGGGATGCCCAAGGCCAACTACGGCGTCGTCGACAAGAACGGGATGCTCGCCTGGACCGCCAAGGCGGCCGCCGCACTCGGCGGCACCCTGCCCAAGACCTACGACGAGACCGACTCGCTGGACACGGAGGCCATCGCCGACACCGAGCCCGACCTCATCCTCGGCATCTCCTCGGGCATCACCAAGCAGCAGTACACGACTCTCTCGGAGATCGCCCCGACGGTTCCCTACACCTCGAAGATCGCCTGGGGCGCCACCTGGCGCGACGTGATGCGCGATACCGCCAAGGCGATGGGTCGCAGCGCCGACGGCACGAAGGTCATCGCCGACTGCGAGAAGAAGATGGCCGCCGCCGTCGCGGCCCACAAGGGCCTGAAGGGCCGCACAGCCGCCGTGATGTACTTCGACCCCAAGAAGCTGTCGACCATCGGCATCTACACCGCCGGCGACGCCCGGCCCCAGTACCTGGCCGATCTCGGCCTGCCGATCGCCGACTCGGTGACCCGGCAGTCGAAGGGCACCACCTCCTTCTACAGGGACATCTCCGCCGAGAACGCCGACGTCTTCTCCGACGTCGACATCATCGTCTGCTACGGGGACCCGAAGACCCTGCTGCCGACCCTCCAGAAGGATCCGCTGCTGTCGAAGATCACCGCCGTCAAGCGGGGCTCGGTGGCCGTCATCCAGGACAACTCGGAGCTCGCCTCGGCGGTCTCCCCCTCGGTGCTGTCCATCCCGGATCAGGTCGGCGCCTACACCAAGGCTCTGGCCGAGGCCGCGGCGAAGATCGGCTGACGCCGTGACCCCGACGGCGCAGCCAGGCTCGGTCGCCCTGTCGGGCCGGCCGGACCTGACAGGCTCGTCGGTCGGCTCCACCGGCACGCCCGGCCGGGTGCGCCGGTGGGGGCTGGTGCTCGCCGTCCTCGCCCTGCTCGCCGCGTGCGCGGCGTCAGTGGGGATCGGCTCGCGCACCGTGGCCCCGGCTCAGATCTGGCAGGCCCTCACGGACCCGTCGGTGAGCACCATCGCGGCCGAGGCGGTCCGCTCCCGCATCCCCCGGACCGTCCTGGGGCTGCTGGTGGGCTCCTCCCTGGCCGTCTCGGGAGCACTGATGCAGGGCATCACCCGCAACCCGCTGGCCGATCCCGGGATACTCGGCGTCAACGCCGGCGCCGCGGCGTTCATCGTGATCGGGATGGCCTACATCGGACTGGACTCCGCCTCCCAGTACATCTGGCTGGCGGTCGCCGGAGCAGCACTGGCCGCGGCGGCCGTGTGGGCCGTCGGATCGGGAGGACGCGGACGGCCCACCCCGCTGCGCCTGGCCCTGGCCGGGGCGGTGCTGGCCGCCGTCCTCACCAGCATCACCCAGGCGGTGCTGCTGCCCCGCGCCCAGCTGCTGCAGTCCTTCCGCACCTGGCAGGCCGGCGGCATCGAGGGGGCCCGCTTCGACCAGATGACCGGGGTGCTGCCCTTCTTCCTGGTCGGCGCGGTGCTGGTGATCCTGTCGGGCCGGGCCCTGAACTCCCTGGCCCTGGGCGACGAGCTGGCCCGGGGGCTGGGCGTCAACGTCGGACGCACCCGGCTGCTGGTGGCCTCGGCGGCCGTGCTCCTGGCGGCCGCCTCCACGGCCCTGGCGGGACCGATCGGGTTCGTGGGACTCATCGTGCCGCACGCGGTGCGCGCACTCGTCGGTGCCGACAACAGATGGGTGCTGGCCTGGTCGGTGATCGTCGGCCCCCTCCTGCTGCTGCTGGCCGACGTCGTGGGCCGGATCGTCACCCGCCCCACAGACATCCAGGTCGGCATCGTGATGGCGGTCGTCGGTGCGCCGGTGTTCATCGCCCTGGTGCGCAACCGCAGATTCGCGGAGCTGTGAGATGGGAGGACCGATGACCATTGATTCCGCCCGGGTCGCCTCACCCGCCGGCCCGGGAACGGCCGATCTGGTGCGCCGGCGCCGGCTGGCCGGCCGGCGCCGCAAGCTGATCGTCGTCGCCGTCCTGGCGATCCTCGTCGCGGCGCTGTTCCTCACCGCCCTGTGCTTCGGCGAACGGATCTACTCCCCCGCCCAGGTGCTTCACGTGATCCAGGGGGAGCACGTGCCGGGCGCCTGGTTCACGGTGGGCCGGCTGCGCCTGCCCCGGGCCACCACCGCGATTCTCGCCGGAGCCGCGTTCGGCCTGGCCGGGGCCAGCTTCCAGATCCTGCTGCGCAACACCCTGGCCTCCCCCGACATCATCGGCATCACCGCCGGCGCCAACACGGCCGCGGTGGCCGGCATCATCGTGCTGGGCCTGTCGGGGGCGGCGCTGGCCGCGACGGCGGTGACCGGCGGGCTGCTGACCGCCCTGGCGATCGCCCTGCTGGCCTGGCAGGGCCGCGGGGCCACAGGCCGTCTCATCCTCATCGGCATCGCGGTGAGCTCGATGCTCGACGCCGTGACCATGTGGATCATGGTGCGCGCCGACCAGTGGGACATCCAGGCCGCCAGCCGCTGGCTCACCGGAAGCCTCAACGGATCCACCTGGATCGGCCTGGTCCCGCTGCTCATCGGCCTGGCCGTCGGGGTCCCCGCGATCGCCGTGCTGTCGCGCCACCTGGACACCCTGCGGCTGGGGGACGACACCGCCACCGGCCTGGGCGTCCACGTCCAGGCGACCCGGGTGGCGATCATGCTGGTCGCCGTCGTGGCGCTGGCCACCGCCACCGCGACCACCGGGCCGATCGCCTTCGTCAGCCTGCTGTGCGGGCCGATCGCCGCCAATCTCATCGGCGCGGGCCGCTCGCCGCTGCTGCCCGCCGCCCTGGTCGGATCGGTGATGGTGCTCGCCTCCGACCTCATCGCCCAGCACCTGCTGGCGCACAGCTACCCCGTCGGCGTCGTCACCGGCATCGTCGGCGGGATCTACCTCATCATCCTCATCGTGCGAATGACCCGGAAGGAGCCGGCATGACCGATCACACATTCTCTGCACAGGGGGTGGCCGTCGGATACGGCGATCGCAGCGTCATCGAGGCCCTCGACCTCACCGTCCCCGATCACGGTATCGGGGCCATCATCGGCCCGAACGGCTGCGGCAAGTCGACCCTGCTGCGCACCTTGTCGAGACTGCTGAGGCCCAGCGCGGGATCGGTGCTGCTCGACGGGCAGGCCATCAGCTCCCTGCCCACCCGCAAGGTGGCCCGACTCCTCGGGCTGCTGCCGCAATCGCCCACCTGCCCCGAGGGCATCGCGGTGGCCGATCTCGTCTCCCGGGGACGCGCCCCCCACCGCGGCGCCTTCGCACGCTGGAGCGCCGCCGACGACCGGGCCGTCGCCGACGCGCTGGATCAGACCGGCACCGCCGAGCTGGCTCACCGCCCGGTCGACGAGCTGTCGGGCGGGCAGCGGCAGCGGGTGTGGATCGCCATGGCGCTGGCCCAGCAGACCGACCTGCTGCTCCTCGACGAGCCGACCACCTACCTGGACCTCACCTTCCAGATCGACGTCCTCGAACTGCTCGGCCGCCTCAACCGGGACCGCGGCACCACCGTGGTGATGGTGCTTCACGACATCAACATGGCGGCACGCTACTGCGACTGGCTGGTGGCCATGCGCGACGGATCGGTGCGCTCCCAGGGAGCGCCCTGCGAGGTGGTCACCGAGCCTGTGCTGCGAGAGGTCTTCGACCTGGAGACGCGGATCCTCACCGATCCGGTCAACGGCTCCCCCGTCGTCGTGCCCCTGGGACGCGCCGAGAACACCGTGCGCACTGCGGGCACTGCGGACGCCGACCACGACGTCCGCTCCGAGGACCCGTCCCGCGCCGAGGAGGCCGCATGACCACCGATCCGCGCCCGGTCGCCGCCAAGGGGGCCCGGCCCTTCCGGGTGCAGGTGGCGGACAAGCAGACCCTCAGCCCCCATTTCCGGCGCCTGGTCTTCACCGGGGAGGATCTCGACATCTTCGGCACCGACGGGCTGGACCAGCGGATCAAGCTGCTCTTCGCCAACCGGGACGGCGGCTGGATCGACCTGGGTCTCGACGACCCGGTCGAGCTGGCCTCCGGCGACTGGTATCCGCGCTGGCTGGAGGCCGATGACGACCGGCGCAACCCGATCCGCACCTACACCGTGCGCGCCATCGATCCGGTGGCCCGTGAACTCACTGTCGACTTCGCCGTGCATGACGGCGCCGGGCCCGGGGGCTCATTCCCGGACCGGGCCCTGATCGGCGAGGAACTGGTGATCGTCGGACCCGACTCCCGTTCCCCGCTGCACGGGCTGGGCATCGACTTCCACCCCGGCCGGGCACGGAACCTGCTGCTGGCCGGTGACGAGACGGCCGTCCCGGCGATCTGCTCGATCCTGGAGTCGCTGTCCTCGGACCCCGGGCCCGACGGCGGCTGGAACGTCCACGCGTTCATGGAGGTGCCCTCCGAGGCTGACCGGCTGTCCCTGGACTCCTGCGAGGGCATCCACACCCACTGGATGGCCCGCCAGGGGCAGGTGGGCGCCCGGCTCGTCGAGGAGATCGGCTCCTTCGCCTCCGGCAACCCCGAATTCATGCCCCTGGGGCACGAGACCGGCCCCCTGGCCGACGTCGACGTCGACCACGAGCTGTTGTGGGAGGCCCCGCAGGCCGATCCGGGAGCCGACTTCTACGCGTGGATCGCCGGGGAGGCCGCCGCTGTGAGAACGCTGCGGCGGCTGCTGGTGGCCGAACACGGCGTGGACCGGTCGCGGATCGCCTTCATGGGCTACTGGCGGTCCGGCCGGGCCGAGAACTGATCACCGGCATCCCGGGAGCCGCCCGGACCGGGGTTCAGACGCGGTCCATCTCCCGCGCCAGGCCCAGCAGGGCGTTCTCCACGACCTCGGGCAGCGCGGGATGGATCCAGTACTGGCCCCTGGCCACGTCATCGACCCGCTGCCCGAAGCTCATGGCCTGGATGGGCACCTGAATGAGGGTGGCGGCCTGGGGGCCGATGATGTGGGCGCCGAGCAGGGTGCGGGAGGCAGGATCCCCGAGCAGCTTGACGAAATGGCCGGAATCCTCCATCGCCCACCCGTAGGCGACGTCGGAGTACTGCTGGGTGAAGGCGACATAGGGGGTCTCGGACTGGCGCAGCCTCTGCTCGGTGGCTCCCACCGAGGCCACCTGAGGGTTGGAGAAGACAGCGTGGGGCACGAACCGATGGTCGGAGCTGATGAGTCCATCCGGATTGAGCAGGTTGTGACGCACCACCCGGGCCTCGGCATTGGCGACGTGCTTGAGAAGCCCCGGGAAGCAGATGTCGCCGAGCGCCCAGATATGAGGGACGCTGGTGCGCTGGTGCTCGTCGACGACCACGAAATCGTTGTCATCGGTCTCCACCCCGGCGGCCGGCAGGTTGAGCCGGTCGGAGTTGGGGATGCGGCCGGTGGCGTTGAGGACGACGTCGGCCGGGTACATGTAGTCGACGCCGTAGGGATCGACGGTGACCACGACGAGGTGGCCCCCGGCGTCCTCCTCGATCGCCACGAGATCCTCCGACATCCGCAGCGACGCCCGCCAGGCCAGCTCCTCGGTGAAGCTCTTGGAGATGTCGATGTCCTCGCGCCGCAGCATCCGCCCGGACCGGTTGACGACGGTGACCTTGGATCCCAGGGCGGAGAAGATGTGGGCGAACTCGGCGGCGATGAAGCCGCCTCCGAGGATGACGATCCGCTCGGGCAGCTCGTCGATCCGCATGATCGTGTCCGAGGTGTGGATGCGGTGCGACCAGCGCGGATCGTCGATACCGAGCAGCTCGGGCACCCTGGGCCGCGAGCCGGCGGCCAGCACGATCTGGTCGGCGGTGATCCGGCGCCGCCCCACCAGAAGGGTATGCGGATCGACGAAACTCGCCTCCTCGGTGAACACCGTGGTGTTGGCCAGGCCCTGACGGAATGCCAGCTCCTCTGCGCTGATCGGATCGATCCGGGAGAAGATCCGGTCGCGGATCGCCGTGAAGGAGGCTCCCTCGAAGTCCAGATCGACGCCGACCCTCCCGGCGTCGCCGACGGAGGCGGCCAGATCGGCCGGGAGGACGAACATCTTGGAGGGGATGCAGCCGCGGTTCAGACAGGTGCCCGCGAAGGTCCCGGAGTCGACGATGGCGACCTTGAGATCGGCGAACTCCTTGCCGAGGACGGTGTTGCCCGAGCCCGACCCGATGACGACGACGTCGAAGTGCTCGGCTGACGGGCTGCTGCGATCCTCACTGGCCATGGTGCGATTCTTCCATGCCGAGCCCACCGATGGGGCAGGCGAGCCCTGGCGAGCGCAGGGGGGTCGTCCCCCCTGTTGATAACACGTGAGCTATGTCACTAACGTCAGCGGAGCACGGCCCCGCCGGGGCCGCCTCCAAGGAGCGACGTGTTCACTCTCACCGGCAGTCCGGTCACCTTCTCCGGCCTTCTCATCCTGTTCGGCTGGTGCCTCATCTGGACCGTCCGCGACCTGCTGGCCAGCATGGGGCTGATCGGCGCCTCCCGGCCCGCCCAGCACGCCTGGGCGATCACCGTGTCGCAGTGCTGCCATGTGGTGATGTCGCTGGTGATGCTGGCGATGGTCCCCCGATCCTGGTGGATGCCCTTCTCCAGCGCCATCACCGAACCCGTCCTGATCGGCGTCTTCGCCGCTGGAACCCTGTGGATGGCGGCGATGGCGGTATGGCGGATGTCCTGGCTGGCGGTGGGACACACCCTCATGTTCGGCGCGATGGCCTGGCATCTGTCGGCCATGGCGGGAATGTCGGCCTCGATGGGATCGGAGCACTCCTCGATGGGAGGCATGGGGAGTACGGGCGGCCATGACATGTCCGGGCAGATGGGCGGCCAGATGTCCGGCCTCACCCTCGTCACCGGGATCGGCCTGCCGCTGATGGTCGCCCTGGTCATCCTGGGGATCTCCGGCCTGGTGCGCACCGCCACCGCGAAGGCGCCCCATCCGGGGGTCGCCTCCTGCTGCCACGTCGCCCCCACCTCCCGGGCGACTGCCCGGCTGTCGGGCCTGACCGATGCGGCGATGGGCTTCGGGATGGCCTGGATGAGTGCCGGGCTGATGTCGCCGCTGCTGCCCTTCATGGCGCACCTGCACCCGTGAGCGTCGTATCAGCGGGCGGACCCCAGACGTCCGGAATACGGACAGCCGGTCCCAGGGATTGGACCGGACTGGTAGCGTGCGTGGTCATGAACACCGGTCGAGTCCTTATTAGTCGGCGCGCGGTCTGAGCCTCGCCCGACACGTCGACCGCGCGCCCTCCATCCTCACGGACGGGGGGTGTTTCTCGTTCTACAGCCCTCAGGAGATCAGATGCCAACCCTGCGATCAGCCACCAGCACATCCGGCCGCGCGATGGCCGGCGCACGCGCCCTGTGGCGCGCCACCGGCATGGGCGCGGGCGACTTCGGCAAGCCGATCATCGCCGTCGCCAATTCCTTCACCCAGTTCGTGCCCGGCCATGTCGGCCTGCGCGACGTCGGGAAGATCGTCGCCGAGCAGATCGAGGCGGCCGGCGGAGTCGCCAAGGAGTTCAACACCATCGCCGTCGACGACGGCATCGCGATGGGCCACGACGGCATGCTCTACTCCCTGCCCAGCCGCGAGATCATCGCCGACTCGGTGGAGTACATGTGCAACGCCCACTGCGCCGACGCCCTGGTGTGCATCTCGAACTGCGACAAGATCACCCCGGGCATGCTGATGGCCAGCCTGCGGCTCAACATCCCCACCATCTTCGTCTCGGGCGGCCCGATGGAGGCCGGCAAGGCGGACCTGTCGGACGGCGTCCGCAAGCTCGACCTCATCGACGCCATGGTCGCCGCCGGGGACGAGAGCGCCTCCGACGCCGACGTCGAGCTCATGGAGGCCAACGCCTGCCCCACCTGCGGGTCGTGTTCGGGTATGTTCACCGCCAACTCGATGAACTGCCTCACCGAGGCGCTGGGCCTGGCCCTGCCCGGCAACGGCTCCCTGTTGGCCACCCACGCCGACCGGCGCGCCCTGTTCGAGCAGGCCGGCCGCCAGATCGTCGCGATCGCCAAGCGCTGGTACGACGCCGACGACGAGTCGGTGCTGCCCCGCTCGGTCGCCTCCAAGGCCGCCTTCGCCAACGCGATGAGCCTGGACATCGCGATGGGCGGATCCACCAACACGGTGCTGCATCTGCTGGCCGCCGCCCAGGAGGGCCGGGTCGACTTCACCATGTCAGACATCGACGCCCTGTCGCGCCGGGTGCCCCATCTGTGCAAGGTCGCCCCCTCCACCAACGTCTTCCACGTGGAGGACGTGCACCGGGCCGGCGGCGTGCTGGGCATCCTGGCCGAGCTGGATCGCGGCGGCCTGCTGGACACCTCGACCTTCACCGTCTGGTCCCCCGACGGGTCGGCCACCACGATGGGCGACGAGCTGGCCCACTTCGATCTCACCGGCGACCCCTCCCCTGAGGTCCGCCAGATGTATTCGGCGGCCCCCGGCGGGGTGCGCACCACCCAGATGTTCTCCCAGGCCAGCCGCTGGAAGAGCCTGGACACCGACCGCGAGAACGGCTGCATCCGCGACGTCGCGCACGCCTACTCCGCCGACGGCGGGCTGGCGGTGCTCTACGGCAACATCGCCGAGAACGGCTGCATCGTCAAGACGGCCGGCGTCGACGAGTCGATCCTCACCTTCTCGGGGCCCGCGGTGGTCTACGAGTCCCAGGACGATGCGGTGACCGGCATCCTCGGCAAGAAGATCAAGGCCGGCGACGTCGTGGTGATCCGCCACGAGGGGCCCAAGGGCGGCCCGGGCATGCAGGAGATGCTGTACCCCACCAGCTATCTGAAGTCGATGCACCTGGGCAAGGAGTGCGCCCTGCTCACCGACGGCCGGTTCTCCGGAGGCACGTCGGGCCTGTCGATCGGCCACGTCTCCCCCGAGGCCGCATCCGGCGGCCTGATCGGGCTGGTGCGCTCCGGCGACACGGTGTCCATCGACATCCCGAACCGGACCATCCGGCTGGACGTCGACGAGGTCGAGCTGGACCGGCGTCGCGACGAGGAGGAGGCCCGCGGGGCCGAGGCCTGGACCCCCCACGCCCCGCGCTCCCGTCACGTCTCCACCGCCCTGAAGGCCTACGGGCTGCTGGCCGCCTCCGCAGATCGCGGCGGGGTCCGCGACCTGTCCCAGGTGACCCCGGTCCCCCGCGCCGCCGATGCGAACCGTCCCGCGAAGGTCTGATCAGATGGCCCCTCACGATCACGGCACCACGGCGGCCACAGCGGCCGAACCGCTGGCCCCCAGACCCGCCCCGACGTCCCTGCCGACGACGGACCGGGAGCCCCGGATGACCGCCCAGGACTACCTGCGCGCCGTGCTGCGGGCGCCGGTCTACGAGGCGGCCGTCAAGACCCCCCTGGAGCCGATGGAGCGTCTGTCCCAGCGCCTGGGCAATGTGGTGCTGGCCAAGCGGGAGGACCGTCAACCGGTTCATTCCTTCAAGCTGCGCGGGGCCTACAACAGGATGCGCCAGCTGTCGGAGGCAGAGTCCGAGGCCGGGGTGGTGACGGCCTCGGCCGGCAACCACGCCCAGGGCGTCGCCCTGTCGGGAGCCCGCCTGGGCATCCGCGCCGTGATCGTGATGCCCGTCACCACCCCGTCGATCAAGGTGGAGGCTGTCAAGGGCTTCGGCGGTCACGTCGTACTCCGGGGCGGTACCTTCGACGAGGCCAAGACCCACGCCCAGTGGCTGGCCGCCGAACAGGACATGACCTACGTACCGCCCTTCGACGACCCGCTCGTGATCGCCGGTCAGGGCACCGTCGGACTGGAGCTCGTCCAGGACGACGCCCGGTTGGACCGCGTCTTCGTGCCGGTGGGGGGCGGCGGGCTGGCCGCCGGGATCTCGGTGCTCATCAAGCAGCTGATACCGGAGATCCAGGTGATCGGCGTCGAACCGGAGGAGTCGGCCTGCCTGGCCGCCGCTCAGGAGGCCGGCCGGCCCGTCGACCTCGATCATGTCTCGCTGTTCGCCGAGGGGGTCGCGGTGGCCCGCATCGGCGATGAGCCGTTCCGGGTGCTCCAGACCTGCCTCGACGACGTCGTGACAGTCAACTCGGACGAGATCAGCGCTGCCGTCAAGGACATCTTCGACGACACCCGCGCGGTCGCCGAACCCGCCGGAGGCCTGGGACTGGCCGGGCTCAAGAAGTATGTCCGCACCCACCACCTGCGCGGGGAGCGGCTGGCCCATATCCTGTCGGGGGCCAACCTCAACTTCGGCTCGCTGCGCTACATCGCCGAGCGGGCCGAGCTGGGCGAGCAGCGGGAGGGCCTGTTCGCCGTCGAGATCCCCGAGCGCCCCGGATCCTTCCTCGAGTTCTGCCGGGTGCTCGGCGGGCGGATGGTCACCGAGTTCAACTACCGCTACGCCGAACCGGACCGGGCCAGCGTCTTCGTCGGCGTGGAGCTGCACACCGCCTCCGAACGCGGCGAGATCGTCTCGGCCCTGGAGAGGGCCGGATACCGGGTGATGGACCTCTCGGAGGACGAGTCGGCCAAGACCCACCTGCGCTACATGATCGGCGGGCGGCCCCCGGCCGATCTCGACGAGCGGGTGGCCAGCTTCGAGTTCCCCGAGGCTCCCGGCGCGCTGGTGCATTTCCTCTCGACCCTGGGCAGCCGGTGGAACATCTCCCTGTTCCACTACCGCAGCTTCGGGATGGACACCGGCAGAGTGCTGGCCGGATTCGCCGGGGCGGGGGCGGACCCGGGATTCACCGATCATCTTGACGCCGTCGGGTATCCGTGGGCGGACGCTTCCGACTCACCGGCCTACCAGTTCTTCATGGGGGCGTGAAACCGCAGGTTCCGGTGCGGCCTGCCGTGGGAAAATGACCGGGTGACCGTCGTCCTCATCATCGTCATCGCGGCCCTGGTCGTCGTGGCGGCCGCCGAACTGCTGGCCGACCGCACCGGGACCGCCGCACCGATCCTGCTGCTCCTGCTGGGCGCCGGAGTGGCCCTGGTCCCAGGGATGCCGGAGGTCGAGGTCGAGCCCGAGCTGGTGCTCATGATCATCCTTCCGCCGCTGCTGTACTCCTCGGCGGTCAACATGCCGGTCTCCGACTTCCGGCGGAATCTCGCCCCGATCAGTGTGCTCGCAGTGGCCCTGGTGGCCGTCTCGGCGGCCGCCATCGGCTTCATCGTCAATCAGATGGTGCCGGGGATCGGGATCGCGGCCTGCGTGGCGCTGGGCGCCATCGTCAGCCCCACCGACGCGGTGGCCACCTCGATCGTGAAGAAGGCCGGGGTGTCGCGCCGCGTCGTGACGGTGCTGGACGGCGAGGGGCTCATCAACGACGCCTCCGCCCTGGTGATCCTCAGTTCGGCGGTCGGCGCGATGGCCAGCCAGATCAGCGCCGGGGAAGTGATCCTCGATTTCGTCCTGGCCGTGGTGGTGGCCGTGGTCGTGGGCTGGCTCGTCGGCCGCGCCATGATCTGGATCCGGTCGAGGATCCACGAGACCACCCCCGACACCGTGCTCTCCCTGGCCACCCCGTTCCTGGCCTTCCTGCCTGCCGAGCACCTGCACGGATCGGGGCTGGTAGCCGCGGTGGCCGCCGGCCTGGTCGCCAGTCATCAGGGTCCTCGGGCGCTCACACCCACCCAGCGGATGTCCAGCAGGACGACGTGGAACTCGCTGATGCTCGTCCTGGAGTCGGCGGTCTTCCTGCTGATGGGCCTGGAACTCACCGCGATCGTCGAGGACATGGAGGCCGACTCCTTCGGCTGGAAGCTGGCCGTCGGAGTCGCCGCCATCGCTCTGGTGATGACGATGGCGCTGCGCACAGCCGTCGTCACCCCGCTGCTGTTGTGGGTGTCCCGCCGGTCGAAGCGCCGGTCGAAACACCGCTCCTACCTGGAGAAGGCGTCGCAGAAGGTGACCGACGCGTTGGAGTCCGATGACGAGATCACGATCCGCGGCACCACCATCGATCCCGACCACGCGATGAGGTTCCGTCACCGGATCACCCGGGCGATCTCCGACCTCGACTACTACATCGAGCACCCGCTGGGTCCCCGCGAGGGCACCGTGATGATCTGGGCGGGAATGCGCGGGGCCATCACCCTGGCCGCCGCCCAGACCCTGCCCCTGGACACCCCGCACCGCTCCTTCCTGGTCTTCGTCGCCTTCCTGGTCGCCTCGGCCTCGTTGCTCATCCAGGGCAGCACCCTGGGACTCGTCGTGCGGCTCGCGAAGCCGGCGACATCGGAGGGGGTCGATCCCGACGAGCAGGCCGAGATCCGCAAACTCATGCACCATGCGGCCCGCACCGTGCCTGTACCCCCGGCGATGCGCAAGATGTTGTCCAGAACCGGACACCAGGAGGGCGAGGACGCCGAGGAGAACCGGGCCCAGGCGGCCGCCGTGGCGCTGGCCTGGCGCCAGTTCGCCGCCCTGCGGGACCGCTCGGTGGAGTCGGGGGCACCGGCGCAGGAAGGGCCCGAACATCTCGGTGAGACCGCTCCGATACCCCGGATCGTGGGCAGGCAGCTTCCCGGCGAGGAAGCCCGGGCGAAGGTCCTGGCATCCCCCGAACACAGGCGCCGGGCCGCTGAGATCTCCCGCCAGTACGCCCTCAAGCTCATCGTCGCCCAGCGCAAGGTGCTGCTGGACGCCAACGACGCCGGGAGGTTCAGCCCCGAGGCGGTCAGCTCCGCCCTGGAGACCCTGGACGCCGACCAGCTCTCCCTGGAGGCCAGGGGAGCCTCGCTGGACTAGCCGCGACGCCGGGAACCAGGAACATTGTGATGTTGTGGGGCGAACTCACCCCACAGGATCACAATGTCGCGGCCACCGGGGCACGGAGGGGACCCCTCAGGCCCGGATGTCGGGGGCTACGTCGATGAACGGCGTCACCTCCCCCACCTCTCCGCGGACCTTCTGGGCCTCGGCCTCCGAGGTGAGTCCCTCGGCCTGCTGCTCTGCCTCGCAGCGCTCCCGGTAGGCCTCGATCTCGGCCCTGCGGGTGTCGTCGTCCCAGCCCAGCAGCCCACCGGCGATCCCGGCGGCCTCCTCGGCCGCTCCCATCCCGCGATCCCGGTGCTCGTAGCTGAGCCGGGTGCGCCTGGCCAGCAGGTCCTCCAGATGCAGGGCCCCCTCATGGGTCACCCCGAAGGCCATCTCGGCCCGCAGGTACTCCGGCGCGCCTTCGAGCTCGCGGCCCAGATCCGGGTCGTCGGCGATCGAGTCCAGAATCAGCGAGATGTCGGAGCCGTAGCGGTCCAGAAGGTCCTCGACGTGATCGACGCTGAGCCCCGAACGCGCCGCGATCGCCTCGCGCCGGCTCCACAGGGCGTGATATCCGTCGGCCCCCTGCAACGGGGTGTTCGGCGTCACCGACGGATGGTCCTCGGCGCCCTCCTCGCCCAGGATGAAGTCTACGGCGTCCTCGGCCATCTTCCGGTAGGAGGTGAGCTTGCCTCCGGCGATCACCGTCAGTCCCGGAGCCGCCTCGGTGACGGTGTGCTCCCGCGACACCTTGGTGGACTTCGAGTCGTCGCCGTCCATGGTCCCCGGCTGCAGCAGCGGCCTCAGCCCGGCATAGGTGCCGATGATGTCGTCACGAGTCAGCGGCCTGGCCAGCACGGAGTTGGCGTGCTCCAGCACGTAGTCGATATCTGCGGCGTCGGCCACCGGCTCTCGCAGGTCCTCGTGGTACGCGGTGTCGGTGGTGCCGATCACCCAGTAGCGCTTCCACGGAATGATGAACAGCACCGACTTCTCGGTGCGCAGGAAGATGCCGACCTGCGAATCGATCCTGTCCTTCGGGACGACGATGTGGATGCCCTTGGATGCCAGCACCTTCAGCCCGCCGGAGGTCCCGGCCAGCGACTGGGACTTCTCGGTCCACACGCCGGTCGCATTGATGACGTTCCTGGCCGAGACGTGCAACTCGTCCCCGGTCTCCAGATCCTTCAGGTCGGCGCCGTCGACGCGTCCCGAGCCGTCCTTGGTCAACCTGATCACCTGGGTGCGGTTGGCCGCCAGCGCCCCGTAACGGGTCGCGGTGCGCACCAGGGTGGTCACCAGACGGGCATCGTCGACGCGGGCGTCGTAGTAGACGATCGAGCCGGTCAGCGCCTTCGGATCGATCGCCGGGGCGAGCCTGAGCGAGCCGCGACGGGTGTGGTGCCGCTGGGTGGGCACCGATCCGCGGTGCGCCCACTGGGCCAGCACGTCGTACATGCCGACCCCGACCGCCGAGTAGGCGCGCTCGATCACCGGGGTCTTCAGCGGCCACAGGAAGGGCTGGGCCTTCACCAGGTGGGGAGCGGTGGTGGTGAGCAGCAGTCCTCGCTCGCGCAGCGATTCCGCGACCAGCGGGAAGTCCAGCTGATACAGGTAGCGCAGCCCGCCGTGAACGAGCTTGGAGGAGCGCGACGACGTGCCCGACGCCCAGTCCTGAGCCTCGACGATCCCCACGCTCAACCCGCGGGTGGCGGCGTCCAGGGCGATGCCGGCCCCGGTGACTCCCCCGCCGATGACCAGGACGTCGAGAGGTTCATCATTCGCCCCCATTCCGGCCAGGTGCCGGGAGCGGGTCTGGGGCGAGAGTGTGGAATGCGGTGCGCTCATGGTGCTTCTCCCTCGAAGGCGATTCCCGCGGCCCTTCCAGGCCACGGCTTTTTCGTTACTCCACCCTTGCGTAAATAGTTGTCCGACACCAGGGCCCGAACACATGTGCGACCCGGGGCGCTCCTGTTGGCAGGACGTGAACCACCCCTGCTCCGGCAGGCGCGGACTCCGCAGGCTCCCGGCGTCGCCCGAGCGGACCGGCGATTCCCGCCCTGCCTGGTTGGTCGCCGCCATACCCTGGCCCCATGGCGACCACTGACCGGACCGCGACCCGCGACGAACGCCCCTGGGCCCTGGTGACCGGGGCGACCGGCGGACTCGGGCAGGCCTTCGCCGACCATCTGGCGGCCCGGGGCCACAACCTCGTGCTGGTGGGGCGCCGCGCCCCGATCCTCGAGGAGATCTCAGACCGCTTCGCCACCCGCCGTGGGGTGCAGGTCGTCACCATGCGGATCGATCTCGCCTCGGGCCGCGAGCGCCGCACCCTCCTCGAACGGCTCGGGGAGCAGGAGATCGTCGTCGACACCCTCATCAACAACGCCGGCTTCGGCACTCTCGGAGACGTCGCCGGGATCGGGCCGCGGCGTCTGGCCGACGAGGTGGGCGTCAACTGCCAGGCCCTCACCGAGCTCACCGCCGCACTGCTGCCCGCCATGTTCGCCGCACGGCGCGGCACCGTGATCAACGTCTCCTCGGCCGCCGCCTTCCAGCCCGTCCCCGGTCTGGCCACCTATGCCGCCTCCAAGCGCTACGTCCTGGATTTCACCCGGGCCCTCTGGCATGAGACCAGGGGAACCGGGGTGCGGGTGACCGCCATCTGCCCCGGCCCCACCGACACCGGCTTCTTCAGGGCGGCCGGGGACCACGACGGCACGATCCCGGGCCGGCGACGTCGCCCCGATCAGGTGGTTCGCACCGCCTTCAGGGCCTTGGAGCATCACCGCCCGGTGGCCGTCGACGGGCCGGTCAACAGGGCGCAGACCGCACTGGTCTCAGTGCTCCCCGACGCACTCACCTCGGCGGTCGCCGACAGGATCTTCCGCTCAGGCAACTGAGATTCCCGGGGGCACTGGGCGCCGGGAGAATCCTCACCCGGCCACGGTCACCGTCCGCGAGACCGACGTCGACCCCGCCGTGACGACGATCCGCCACTGACCGGCCCCCCGGGGGATCCGGATCAGTGCGTTCCACGGCTCCCGGCCGTCGACCCGCTGGCCCAGCGTCACTCTGCCGGTGGAGGCGGCGGCCTTCGCCTCCCCCTTGTGGAGGGACCAGGTCATCGACGTCAGGGAGTCGCTCGCCGTGCCGTAGACCGCCAGGGGACCGGGCGCAACCGTCTGCCCGAACTGCGGCGAGTCGATCCACAGCGGCCCCAGATCGGCCGACCCCGACCTCACGAAATCGGTGTCCGGCTTTCCGATCAGAGGCAGGTTGGGCGAGCCGTCCACCAGGATCTGGACCGTCCTCGCCTGGGAGCCGCCGACGGCCGCGGTGGCGGCGTGGACCAGCTGCTGGATCGCCTTCTCCTCCTGGGACCGGCTGGTGAACTGGGCGAATGCCGACTGCGACAGGTCCAGGGTGATGCGGTTCCCCTTGACCGTGGCGCTGTTGACCTGCCCGCCCGACCAGCTGGAGGTGTATTCCGGATCCTGCGGGGCCACATTGAGCACGGCGGCCACGGCGGTACCGAGCCGATCCCCCAGGGTGGGCAGATCGCGCATCTCCCGGTAGAGCAGCCCGTCGGCCCTGCCCAGATAGAAGACCTGGATCCCGGTCTGCACAGTGGGCACCGAGGACTGTCCCGACGCCGTTCCCCCCAACGGGGTGGACGCCGTGGTCGGCGCGTCCTGGGAATCGGTGGAGGGGGTGGAGGGCCACAGGAAGGACAGCAGGAATCCGACCATCAGTGCCCCGACCACAAGAAGCAACCCACCGAGGCGGGTGCGCCGCGGCCCGGGCTCGGGTACCCGGGTCAGCCCGAGGATCTCGCCGGACCGGTCGGAGGGGTGGACGGCGTCGGCCCGGGCCTCCAGCGCGGAGCGCAGCATCGCCTCCAGCCGCGGATCCCGGTGGCTCTCGATGGGCTGGCGGCCGCTCACTGCCGCTCCCCGGACTCGTCCAGCGCCGCCGCGAGACCGGCCAGGCCGCGCTCGGTGCGGGAGCGCACCGCGCCGTAGGTGATTCCCAGCGCCTCGGCGATGTCGGGGGTCGAGGCCTGCGCGTAGAAGCGCAGGATGAGCACCTCCTGCTGACGTCGCGGCAGCGTTCTCAGTGCGGTGAGCACCTGGATCCCCCTGGCGACTCCGCCCGCCTCCTGGCCGTCGGCCCCGGAACCGTCACCGTCGGCCCCGGCGGTCAGGGCGTCCTCATCGGCCTGTGCCATCAGGACGGGCTGGCCCGGTTCCGCGTCGTCGCGACGCCGCACCGCGGCACGCACCCCGTTGACCACCGAGGCGCGCAGGTAGCCCACCGCATGGGGCCAGGAGTGCAGAGTGGGATCGCGCCGGTACATGGTGACCATGGCGTCGCGCACGATCTCCTCGGCGGCGGTGGTGGCGCCGGGACCGCCGAGCAGCAGCACGGCGAGTCGCACCATGGGCTCCCACTGCTCCTGATAGAGCGAGGGCAACCAGATGGTGCGGTCGGTGTAGCTCTCGTCGGCCATGACGCTCAGATTCCGGCGTACGAGTGCAGACCGTTGATGAACAGGTTGACGCCCACGAAGTTGAACCAGAAGCATGCGATGCCGATGATGGCGATCACCGCGGCGCGGGTCCCCCGCCAGCCGGCGGTGGCGCGGGCGTGCAGGTATCCGGCGTAGACGACCCAGGTGACCAGGGACCAGGTCTCCTTGGGGTCCCAGCCCCAGAACCGACCCCAGGCGTACTCGGCCCAGATGGAGCCGGCGGCGATGGTGAAGGTCCAGATCGGGAACCCGAAGGCGTGGGCCCGGTAGGCCACGGTGTCGATGGCGCGGGAGGAGGGCACCCTCGCCATGAACCCGCTGACGGGCTCCCCGGTGCGCTGCGACTTCTTCTCGGCGCGCGATCTGAACAGGAAGAGCACGGAGGCGATCGCACCGACGTTGAGGGCCGCCGCGGCCAGACAGGCCGCGACGATGTGGATGACGAACCACACCGAGTGCAGGGCGGGAACCAGTGGGGCGATGCCGACGTAGAGCACGGTGGCGGCCAGGCCGTTGCCCACCGCCAGCAGGAGGGTGACGCCGATCCCCAGCCAGCGGAGATTCCAGCGGGCGACCAGCACGAGATAGACGACCACGACGAAGAGCAGCGCCGCGGTGACGAACTCGTACATATTGCCCCAGGGGGCGCGGTGGGCCGCGATCCCCCGGCACACCACCCCGACGGCATGGCTGGCGGCACCGATGATCGTGAGATTCAGACCGAGCCGGCCCCAGACCTCCGAACGGGTCTCGGCGGCCTCGCGCCTCCCGGCGCTCTGACCGACCCCGCCGGCCTCCGCCACTCCGCGCAGCCCGGCCCACTCGGCGACGTGGGCGATGAAGGCCAGCAGGTACACGACGGCAGCGGTGACGATGCCCAGCGCTGACAGGCTCGACAGGCTCATGAATCCTCCTCGCTGGTGGTCGGGGACACTGTAGCTCCGGTGCCGGGTTGACCGGCGGACACCAGTTCGCCGCGGGCGGCCTCCACCAGCTCGGCGACGTCGTCGTCGAGCCCGGCCCGGGAATCCGCCCGGTCCAGGCCGCCGACCTCGATGGACAGCCGTCCCGCCTCGCCGCAGGTCACCCTCAGCCAGAGCCGGCGCGGCCGGGTGAACAGGCTGACGCACAGCCCGGCCACCGCGATCATCAGCGAGCCGAAGGCCAGCGGAAGACCGGGAGCGCTGGAGACCTGGAGCTTGGCCCAGCGCTGCCAGCCGGTGAACTCGATGGACCCCCGGCCGCCGGGCAGCTTGTACCCCTGGCCGGGAGACAGGGCGAAGCTCACCGGCTTCGAACCGTCCTTGATCCGGGTCAGGCCGGTGGTGTCGAGGACGTACACGTTCTGCGGTGTGCCCGTCTCCTCGGCGGGCGCCCCGGCCCACGCGTTGAGATACAGCTGCGGGTTGTACGCGTCGGGGAAGATGGAGACCGGGCCGGCCCTGCCGACCGTGGCGGTGGGCAGGAAGTAGCCCTGGAAGGCGAGCCTCTGCGGCCGGGAGTCGGGCACCTTGATGACTCCCGAGGAGGTGAAGTTGCCGTCCTGGGGGACGAAGATCACCGGCCCGGAGTAGGCCACCCGGCCGTTGCCGTCGGTCACCTTGACGGTCGCGGCGTAGCCATGACCCAGCAGGTTGACCTTCGTCGATCCGATGGTGATGGGCCTGTTGACCGTCAGGCTGCTGTTACGGGTCCCCTTGTCGGTGGTGACGGCGACCTTGCCCGTGAACTCGCGCGCCGCCCCGTGCTGGACCGGACCGGTCTCGAATCGGGCGACGAAGCTCTTCAGGATGATCGAGAAGGGTTGCAGCCGGTCGGTGTTCACCGCGGCTCCGGCGTGGAACTCGTCGAACTGGGTGATGTTGTTCGAGAAGCCCTGGCCCTCCACGACCACAGCGCTGCCCTTGTAGCCCCACAGGGTGTTCCAGGCGATGGCGATCAGGAGCACCACCAGGAATACGTGGAAGACGAGGTTGCCGGTCTCGCGGTGCCGTCCTCGTTCGGCCCGCAGCGAGCCGTCGGGATCGGAGACGACGCGGTAGCGGTTCGCCTTGAGCCAGGCCCTGGCACGATCGTCGATCTCCCCGACGACGTCACCGCTCCCCTCCCCGGCCCGATGGCCCTCGGCCTCCTCGGTCTTCACGTCCTCGGTCCCGGTGCCCGCCTCGACCTCCACCGCCAGGTGGCCGGGCAGCCGGTCGAGCCGGGACGGCACCCGCGGAGGCTCGCGGCGCAACGCCTTCACCTGGGTGACCAGTCGGGGGACGATGCACCCCACCAGCGAGATGAACAGCAACAGGTAGATCGCCGAGAACCACACCGAGGTGTACACGTGGTACATCCCCAGCGGCCGGTAGACCTTGTCGAGGACCGGGTGGGCCTTGACGAAATCGGACACCTTGATGGAGCTCTGGGAGGACTGCGGCACCAGTGACCCGGGGATCGCGGCCGCCGCCAGCAGGAAGAGCAGCACCAGAGCGGTGCGCATGCTGGTGAGCTGGCCCCACAGCCATCGTGCCATCTGTCTGACGCCGAGCGTCGAGGACTTGTCCGCCATCAGATCACCGCCCCGAAACGGGCCGCCCAGGAACGCAGGGCGGCCATCGCGACATCCCACCATCCCGTCACCAGGGCCACTCCGACGGCCATCATGAGAACTCCTCCGGATCTCTGCACCAGACGCTGGTGGGCCTTCACCCACGTCACGGTCCGGGCCAGCCGCGCCAGGGCGGCCCCCGCGGCCACGAAGGGCAGGCCCAGCCCCGCCGCGTAGCAGGCCGCCAGCACCGCGCCCTTGGCCGCCGATCCCTGCGAGAAGGACAGCCCGTAGACGACCGTGAGGGCCGGGCCGATGCACGGCGTCCAGCCCAGGCCGAAGACGACGCCCAGCACCGGGGCGGCCGCCAGCCCGGCACGCGGCAGCCGGTGCAGGCGGAACTCCCGGCGTCCCAGAGGCACCAGCCCGGCGAACATGGCGCCGAGCAGCACGGCCAGGGCCCCGACGAGGATCTCGATGGTGCGCTGATGGCTCACCAGGGCCCTGCCGAGCCCGCCGACCAGGGTGCCGGTGGCCACGAACACCACCCCGAACCCCAGGATGAACAGCACCGAGCCGAGCACCGCGCGACGTCGTCCCCCCGCCAGTTCAGCAGCGCTCTGGCCGGTCGCATACGACAGGTAGCCGGGTACCAGGGGCAGCACGCAGGGCGAGAAGAAGGACACCAGCCCGGCGAACACCGCCACCGGGACCGCGCCGATCATCGAACCCTGCAGCATCCCGGCCGCCCACGAGCCCAGATCGAGCGGTATCACCGGGGCTCCTCGGCGATCTGGGCGACCACCTGGGCCAGGGTGGTGGTGCTCACCTCTCCGAGGAAGCGCGCCGCCGTCCGTCCCCGCCGGTCGATGATGAGAGTCGAGGGGATGGCCTTGGGAGGAAGGTCGGAGAAGCGCAGCAGCAGGTCCCCGTCCGGGTCGTAGAAGCTGGGCCAGGTGAGGCCGAAGGCGCGCACGAATGCGGTGGCCGGGGCGCGATCGAGATCGCGCGTGTTGATCCCGAAGAACTGGGCGACGCCCGAGGTGCGCTTCGCGGCGGCCACCAGCGCCGGAGCCTCATGCCGGCAGGGGGCGCACCAGGAGCCCCACACGTTGACGACGATGACCTTCCCGGCCGCGCCGGCGGTCGACAGCCTCCGGCCGTCCAGACCGGCGCCCGACAGCGTCGGAGCCTTCTCCCGCTTGCCGATCTCCAGCTGGGAGAAGGAGCCGTCGCCCACGGCGAACCCCTTGTCCGCGTCCGCGCTCGGGTTCGAGGTCGAACAACCGGCCGCCGGGACGAGCAGTGCCAGCCCGGCGGCCGCCAGCAGGGAGCGGCGCCCGATCAATGTGCCGCGCCCGCCCCGGCACCTGATCCGAGGGTTCCACCCGATCCGGCCGAGATATTCGACCGGCGGTCCCTGGAGGGGACCAGATCGATGGCCGGCTCGGCGTAGTCGACCCGCACGATCCTCCCGTCCAGGACGCCGATGCCGGTGATCGAGGCCAGGCTGCACTGGCGCGACCTCGGATCGTGCGGGAGTCGGCGCCCCTCGGCGGCGCAGCGGGCGATCCAGATCGGCAGCTGATGGGAGACGATGAGGGCCTGGCCGCCGGGACCTGCCTCCTTGGCGGCACGCAGCACGGCGCGGGTCATGCGGGCCGCGATGGCCTTGTAGGGCTCTCCCCAGGAGGGCCGCATCGGATTGAGCACCAACCGCCAGTTGTGAGGGTCCTTGAGCGCCTTGTTGTCGCGCCCGAAGACCTGCCCCTCGAAGGCATTGGTGGCCTCGATGACGTCCTCGTCCAGCCGGACCTGGAGATCCGGATGCAGGGCCGCGACCGGGGCGATGGTCTCCTGGGCCCGTTCGAGCGGGGAGCACACCAGCACCGACAGGGGCGCCTGGGCGAAATACTCGGCGGCCCTGGCAGCCATCTGCCTCCCCAGCGGCGTGAGATGGAATCCGGGCATCCGGCCGTAGAGGACGCCGGTGGGATTGTCCACCTCGCCGTGACGCAGCAGATGGACCGTCGTCGTCCGGCTCATGGTCCCGCTCCTTGAGGTTGTCGAATGTCGCGACCGCGTCGCGGTGGTCGCCGGGTCACCAATCTACGCACCCCTCCTGTGAGGAGGGGGCCGCCGCGCCCTCGGGCTTCACCGTGAGGGCTGGCGCCCTCGGCGCTTGCGCTGGGACGGACGGACCACCGGCCGGCCACTGGCCAACAGCTCGTCGCGACGCCGGGCGGCGAAATCAGCCAGGGCGTCCGCCAGGCTGATCGCCTCGGGCTCGGGTGCGATGACGTCGACCTGGAGTCCGTGCTCCTCGCAGGTCTCGGCGGTGCGCGGCCCGATCGCGGCCACCACGGTGTGCCTGTGCGGCTTCCCGGCGATCCCGACCAGGTTGCGTACCGTCGTCGAGGAGGTGAACACGACCGCGTCGAATGCCCCGGTCTTGATGGCCTCCCTGGTGTCGGCCGGCGGCGGGGCGGCACGGACGGTGCGGTAGCCGATGACGTCCTCGACCTCCCATCCCAGCCCGGACAGATCGGCGGACAGCGACTCGGTGGCGATGTCTGCGCGGGGCACGAAGACCCGATTGATCGGGTCCAGGGCGTCATCGAAGGCCGGGAAGACCGCGGCCAGGGCGGCGGTCGACTGCTCCCCCTCGGGCACCAGATCGGGTTTGACCCCCCACTGGGCCAGGGTCTTGACGGTCGAGTCGAAGATGGCCGCGATCCGCAGCCCGGAGTAGGCGCGAGAATCCAGCCCCAGCCCCTCGAGCTTCTCCCGGACCGCACGCACGGCGTTCGCGGAGGTGAAGACCACCCACTCGTAGCGGCCCTCGACCAGGCCCCGGATCGCCTTGTCCATCTGCTGGGGGGTGCGCGGCGGCTCCATCGAGATGGTGGGCACGTCCAGACTGTGCGCACCGTAGTCCTGCAGCCGCGACGGCAGCGTGGCGGAGTGGTCGCGGGTGCGCGGGATGAGCACGCTCCAGCCGAACAGCGGCTTGGACTCGAACCAGTCCAGCCGGTCGTCCTGGGGGTCGTCCAGCACATGACCGATGACGACATGCACCGGCTCGTCATCGCCCGCCCTGGTGACCGCGCCGGGCAGCGCCTCGAGGGTGGTGGTCGTGGAGACCTGCTGAGTGGTGCCCCCGTTGCGGGTGATGACGGCGGGCTCGGTCTGCTCGCGCCCCGAGTCGATGGCGTGACGCACCACATCGCCGACCCTCGCCGCGGTGGTGGCCACCACGATGAGCCCGGTGGAGGACCATCGCCCGCCCCTTCCGTCCAGATCCCGCAGGCAGGCGTCGGGACCGATGAGCTGGGCATCGTGGCCGTTGAGGGTGACCCCGGCGTACTCGGGGATGGCGGTCATGGGAGAGACCCCGGGGATGACGTCGACGTCGTAGTCGGCAACGGCCAGGGCGGCGGCCTCCGAGGCCACATCCCCGTCGAGGAAGGGGTCCCCGCCCACCAGGCGGACGACCTCGAGCCCTCGGCCGGCAGCGGTGATGAGGGCCTCGGTCACCTCCAACGGGGAGAGGGCCTCGATGATCTCGGCACCGGGAGCCAGAGCGACCTCGCCGGCCTCGAGCAGCGCCTTCTGGTCCGGGTCGTCGATGACGATGCGCTGAGCACGCCCGATAGCCTTCACGGCGGA
Source organism: Acidipropionibacterium virtanenii (assembly GCF_003325455.1). Classification (NCBI taxonomy): domain Bacteria; kingdom Bacillati; phylum Actinomycetota; class Actinomycetes; order Propionibacteriales; family Propionibacteriaceae; genus Acidipropionibacterium; species Acidipropionibacterium virtanenii. The sequence continues at coordinate 809,430 of NZ_CP025198.1, read as the reverse complement.
CAGGGTGAGCAGCCCCGGGTCACCGGGGCCGATGCCGATGAACTGCACACGGGCCTGTGCGCTGGCATTCGGCTGGCTGCCAGGTCCCGGCCCGCTCGCGGAGCCTGGAGGCGTCTGAGTCATCCTGTGTTTCCCTTCGTGGGGGTACAGCTCCCATGGCACAGCTTGGACGGCACCACATGACCGCCGGCGCCCTGGCTGACGGTCGGCACTGGGTCCCGGACCCCCCTCATGAGGGCATGGACCAGCACGCTACACTCCCGCTCACTTGCCTGACTTTTCTCTCAAGCATCTTCGTCCTAGTCAAGTCGGCCGCGCAAAATCACGAACCCCGAGGTTCAGCCTTCGTGGATCTCGTGATAGACGAGGACCTGCATCTCACCGGTGAGATCCACGCCCCGGACGGTCACCGTCGCCGGCACCTCGAGGGGCTGGGCCGCGAAATTGAGGATCCGCCTGATCCCGGCGTCCACCAGCGCGTCGGCCACCCCCTGCGCCTGACCCGCCGGAGTCGTGATGACCCCGATGACCGCCCGGCCCCGGGCCACCACGGCGGCCAGCTCGTCGGGTGGACGGATCGGAACCCCGGCGACCGTCGAGCCGATCAGCTCAGGGGAGGAGTCGACCAGGCCAGCCAGCTCGAAACCGCGCTCGCGCAGCACCTCGTGGTGAGCGAGCGCCTGGCCCAGATGCCCCACCCCCACGATGACCACCGGCCAGGTGAGACGATCCCCCACCACGCGGCCGATCTCGCGGATGAGGGTGTCGACGTCGTACCCGACCCCCCGGGTGCCGTAGCTGCCGAGCTGGGAGAGATCACGGCGCAACAGGGCCGGGTGCACCCCGGCCCGGGTCGCCAGAGCGACTGAACTGATGACCTCGACTCCGGAGTCCTCGGCCTCGTGAAGGACTCTGAGGTATCCGGGCAGCCTGCTCACCGTGGCGGCCGGCAGAACGGTGGCATTCGGCTGGGACATGGCGACACGCTACCAAGATGTGAGAAATCTCACAATCCATTCAACAGGGAGACAACTCCCCTGCGCTCGCCAGGGCTCGCCGACCCCTCGAACAGGTCCAGTCGGCTGTGTGTTTGCTTTGCGTATCGAACACCGACGTTGGCCCTCCTGCTAGAGGGCCAACGCGGAGTAGCCGGCGAAAGGCTGACCCACAGGAGGCACTATAGAAGACCGGACGTCGACAGAGGCCGGGTTCAGGGGATGACGGACACCTGGGTGGGGCCGTTCTCCAGCGCCGAGAGGAGGGTCTCCCGGTCGAGGAACCAGTAGCCGATGAGGACCCCGTCTACGAAGGTCACCGGGACGTGATCGCCCCACCTGGCCCTCACCTGCGGATCCTGGTCGACGTCGACGACCGCCACCGGCTCGGGGATCAGATCGGGCCGCTCCCGGGAAAGGCCCTCGCACAGGGTCAGGACGCCATCGCACAGATGACAGCCGGACCGGCTGAGAACGACAACGTGCCCCTCGACCGGAGGGTCGGGGGGACGTGGTGTGTTACCGACGAGTGGCGACCGTTCGTCCTCGTCAGCGCGCTTCCCGGGGGTCGTGCGCCGACGGATCCGACGGATCACGGCCGCCCGAGCGTCACTTGCCGGCGCGACGACGCTGGATGCGCGTCTTCTTGAGCAGCTTGCGGTGCTTCTTCTTCGCCATGCGCTTGCGACGCTTCTTGATGACGGAACCCACTGTGGACCTCTTCTCGTTTCAACCCGGGTCGTTGCTCCCCGGATCACTCTGCATGGGCCCCGAAGGACCCGACACGTGATCGTTGCCTGCCCATCGCTCCCCGTAGAGGACCTGGGCCGCCAGGCCCCGCTCGACGCGACTCGCACGCAGACAATCGCCCATCCTACTCGGGGCCACTCCCCCGAGCCAAACCTCGACCCGCAGACACCCGGACGGCCCGGACGCTCAGCCCACGCCCGCCGCCTTGTCGCGGCAGGCCTCCAGAGCCCGGGCGAAGGCCGTCCGCACGCCGTGACTCTCCAACTGGTCCACCGCGGCTGCCGTGGTGCCCCCGGGGAGGTCACCGCGGCGCGCAGCACCGCCGGATGCTCACCGCTGGCAGCCATCAGTTCGGCCGAGCCCGCGATGGTCGCGACCGTGAGCTCGGTGGCCTGGGGACGGGGGATGCCCATCGCCACGCCGGCGTCGATCATCGCCTCGGCCACCAGGAAGATGTAGGCCGGGCCCGAGCCGGAGACGGCGGTGGCGGCGTCGTGAAGTTTCTCGGGGACCTCGACGACCGTCCCCAGCGGCTCCAGCAGGACCCTCACCGTTCCGGCTGCGGCGACGGCGCCCGGGCCGGGAGAGAGGATGAAGGTGCCCCTGCCCACCTTGACCGGAGTGTTCGGCATGACCCGGATCACCGGAAGGTCCCTGCCTCCCAGCGCCTCCCGGAGTGTGCTGATCGTCACGCCGGCAGCGATCGACACCACGATGGCTCCGGGCCTCAGCACGTCGGCGACCTCGGCAAGCACCTCGGCGGCCGCGTAGGGCTTGACTCCGATGATCACGACGTCGGCGCTCGCGGCGGCGGCGCGGTTGTCCTCGACGGTGGCCACGCCATAATCCGATGCGACCTGCTCGCGGTGAGCGGCGGAGCGGGCCGTGGCCACGACGTCATCGGCCGGGAAGCCGGAGCCCAGCAGCCCGGAGACGATCGCTCCGGCCATCGTGCCGCAGCCCAGAACGGCGATCCTGCTCATCGCAGTGCCTCCTCGTCGAGCGATTCCGGTCGGAAGCCCCGCCGGGCGGTGCCGCCCTCCGCGGCGACCAGCTCGGCGATCTGGATGGCATTGAGCGCGGCCCCCTTCCGCAGGTTGTCGGCGGTGCAGAAGAAGACCAGGCCGTGCCCGGCCGGGGCCGACTGGTCGACTCGGATCCGCCCCACCAGGGAGGGGTCGGTACCCGCGGCATGACGGGGGGTCGGCAGGTCGGTGACGACGACCCCCGGGGCCTCCGACAGCAGCTCGGTGGCGACCTGCGGTGTGATCTCCGAAGCGAACTCGGCGTGCACCACCAGACCATGCCCCGAGAACACCGGGATCCGGACGCAGGTGCCGGCCACCAGGAGATCGGGGACGTGGAGGATCTTGCGCGACTCGTGGCGCAGCTTCTGCTCCTCGTCGGTCTCCCCGGAGCCGTCGTCGACGAAATTGCCGGCCACCGGCACGGCGTTGAAAGCGATCGGAGCGACGTAGGGTCCCAGGTCGGTGCCCGGGTCGATGGCTCCGGCCAGGGCCAGGGCCGCCGGATCGGCGATGGTCCGCGACTGGTCGGCCAGGGTCCGCACCCCCGCCAGCCCCGATCCCGAGACCGCCTGGTAGGTGGCCACCACCAGGCGGGTGAGGCCGGCCGCGTCATGGAGGGGTTTCAGCACGGGCATCGCGGCCATGGTGGTGCAGTTGGGGTTGGCGATGATCCCTTTCGGGCGGACGGCGACATCGCCGGGATTCACCTCGGAGACCACCAGCGGGACGTCGGGATCCTTGCGCCAGGCCGAGGAGTTGTCGACGACCACCGCGCCGGCCGCGGCCACCTTCGGGGCGTACTCGCGCGAGGTGCCGCCGCCGGCCGAGAACAGCGCGATGTCGAGGCCGGAGAAGTCCGCGGTGGCGGTGTCCTCCACCGTGACCTCGGTGCCCCTCCACGGCAGCTTCCTGCCGGCCGACCGGGATGAGGAGAAGAACCTCACCTCGTCAGCAGGGAATTGACGTTCCTCCAGCAGGGTCCGCATGACCCCACCGACCTGTCCGGTTGCACCGAAGACTCCGACTCGCATGAAGCCGATTCTATTCGGTGAGCGCCTCGGGGCCCGTCGTACCCCCGGTCAGGAGAGCCAGGAAATGCGGCCCACCAGGAAGGTGTAGCCGATGAAGGCGACGACGTCGATCACGGCGTGGGCCACGATCAGCGGCAGCAGACGTCCCCTTCTGACGTAGATCAGCCCCAGGACCGCCCCCATCACGATGTTGCCGAGGAACCCTCCCCAGCCCTGATAGAGGTGATAGGTGCCGCGGATGAGGGCGCTGAGAATCACGACGACGGCCGTGTTCCAGCCGATCTGGCGCCATCTGGTCACCAGATAGCCCACCATGACCGTCTCCTCCAGAAAGGCGTTCATCACCGCGGAGAGGATGAGCACGGGCACCACCCACCAGGCGCCGTGCAGTCCGGCCGCCTGGACTGTCGTGTTGTACCCCAGCTCCTTGCTCACCACGTAGAGTCCGAGGCCCGGAACGCCGATGAAGGTCGCGATCACCAGGCCGGCGCCGACGTCGTGCCCCCAGCCGGGCGAGACCAGGCCGAGACGCCTGCGCACCCCTCCGCGGGGCGGGGAGACGCGCGACATCAGAAGCAGCGCCAACAGGGCAGGCACCACGCCGAATGCGATGTCGGAGAGCTGGTAGGTGAGATCCAGCCAGGGCCGGTCGGGAGTCACCGAGGTGTTGAGGCTCGACGTCTGACCCGACAGCGGGGTACCGCGGGTGAGCCTCTCGACCATCCTCAGTACCGAGTACCAGGCCGACTGCCCCAGGCTCAGCGCGAGCACCAGGATCGTCTCGACCAGCAGCACTCTGCGGGCGCGCGCCATCGCCCGGCCCGGATTCTTCTGCGACTCGCGCGATGGCCTCTCCGCTGCGGGCACCGCCGTCGCCGTCATCGCAGCCGCCAACACCGACGAGGGCACCGCAGCCGTCAGCACCGATGCTCCGGGCCCGGCCCCGTCGCGCCGGTCATCACCGACGGAACGGTCGCCGTCCGGCCGGAATGCGCCGTGCGGGTCCTCCTCCGCGGAATCCTCGAATGCCGCGAGCGGGGTCGCCGCGTCCTGGCGCGGATCGGCGGAGTGCCAGCGGGAGGGCCCGGACTCCCACCGGTCCGGGTCGTAGCGTCCGGGAGAGACGTAGCGCTGCTCCTGCGAATCGGTGACCCGCGACGCCTCGGCCCAGCTCTCATGGTCATCGACGGGATCCTCGGTGGGCTCGTCGGCGCTGCGTCGCGCCCCGCCTGAGCCTCGCCAGTCCGTCCAGTAGCCGCCCTCGGACATGGGCCTGCGCGGATCATCGGTCATCGGTGCACCACCAGTGATCGGGAGAACAACCAGAGGTTCGCGGGCCGGTTGACCAGCTGCCGGGTGCAGTAGCGGTACCACTCATGGCCCCACGGAAGATATACCCGGGTTCTCAGGCCGATATCGGCGAGCCTGCGCTGCTCCAACGGCCGGATGCCCTGGAGCATCTGAAACTCCGTGTCGGCACGACTACGGCCCAGATCGGCTATCAGCCGCTCGCCGATCGCCACGAAAACCGGGTCATGGGTGGCGATCATCGCGGTGGACGGGCTGCGCAGCAGGGCCCGCAGGCAGGACGCCATGCGAAGGTCGACGTCGTGGGGCCGCACCACCATCTCCCGATGGGACCCCGAGTAGGCACCCTTGCAGAGCCGGATCCGCCGACCGGGAGCGGCCAGCTCCCGGATCTGGTCGAGCGAGTCGTGACGGGCCGCCTGCACCACCACCCCCGTGTCGGGGAAATCGGCGAGCAGCGAGGTCACGATCCCGTAGACCTCCGCGTGGACCTCGGGCCCCTCATCGTCGACGGTCACCAGGACGCCGTTGTTACGGGCGGCGCGACACACCGCCTCGGCATTCTCCAGGGCCGTCCGGGCCCCGCCGCCGGGCAGCTGAAGGCCGAGTGAGGTGAGACTGATCGACACCTCGGCATGGCCCTCGAGTTCGGGCCACGAGCCCAGCTCCTCGACGGTTCCGATGAGACGCTCGGTCGCCGCCGCGGCGGTCCGCGGATCCGCCACCTCGACGTCAAGGGTGTGCAGCGACACCTCAAGACCCTTGTCGACGCGGTCCAGGGCGGTGGAGACGGCGTCGGTCAGGGTCTCCCCCGCGACGTAGTCATCCGCGATGAGGCGGATCGGCTCGGCCCGGGTCATCGTTTCGGCGACCCTGCCGTTGGTGGTGAGAGCCATCACCGCCTCGCGGATCCGCGACCGTCTCATCGATACTCCCGTGCGAGCATTCACTTGCTCCCCGACATCGCCCGTGCGCCGGTCCGCGAGGCCATCCCCTCGGCCACCGCATCGCGAGTCTGCTCCAGGCAGCGGCCCAGGGCGTCCTGGCGATCGGATCTGCTGCCGAACCGCCGGGAGTTGACCTCCAGGACGACGTCCCCGTTGAAGCCGTGCGCCACGGCCTCCCGCACGACCTCGAAGGATCGCTGGTCGCCCTCCCCGGGCAGCAGGTGCTCGTCCTTGAAGGTTCCCGAGCCGTCGGTGAGGTGGATGTGGGCCAGTCTCCTGCCCCAGACCCGGACGTAGTCGATCGAGTCCATCCGCCCGGTCGAGGCGTGGGACAGGTCCAGGGTGAGATGGTCGTAGGAGCGCAGGGTGGGATCCCAGTCGGGGGCGTAGGCGAGGAATCTCCCGGCCGGGGTGCGCCACGGATACATGTTCTCCACGGTGTAGAGGACGTCGGCCGCCCGGTTCCGCTCGTCGGCGTTGAGCCGGGCGATTCCCGCCTCGAAGCCCGAGGAATAATCACGCTGCCAGCGGAACGGCGGATGGACGACGATCACCCGGGCTCCGAACCGGCGGGCCGCCTGGCCGCTCCGGTCGAGCTTCCCCCACGGGTCGGTGCCCCACACGTTCGGGGTGACGAGGAGGCATGGCGCATGCACGGAGGTCACGGCGATCTCGTGGTACTGGGAGAGCGCATCCACCTGGTCGAGGTCCGCGGACACCTGGTCGATACCGACCATGAGCTCGACGCCGTCGTAGCCGAGTTCCGAGGCGCACTCGAAGGTGCTCGCCGTCGACTCGGGGTACATCGAGCTTGTGGACAGCGTCACGCGCGGGTGTGCGCCGACCTGCTTCTGTGGTCCTGGGTCCTGAAATGACACAGTACAAACCTACCCGCAGCACCCCCGGTTTTCCTTGAGGAGGCCCGTCAGTGGAGAATGGCCCCATGCATGTCGACCATCTCACCTTTGTTGCCGGCCCGGACGGACTCAAGGTCGAGGCCGCCCGTCTGGGCGAGAGGCTCGGAGTCTCCCTCAAGGACGGAGGATTCCACCCCCGGTTCGGAACCCGTAACCGGATTCTTCCCCTGGTCGGCCCCCGTTACATCGAGGTGGTCGAGGTACTCGACCACCCGGCTGCCGACAAGGCTGTCTACGGCCAGGCGGTCAGAGCCCGTTCCGAGATGGGCGGCGGCTGGATGGGCTGGTCGGTGGCCGTGCCCGATCTGGCCCCCTATGAGACGAGGCTCGAGCGCAAGTCCGTGCCCGGTTCCAGGCACTTCCCCGACGGCCGTCTGCTGGAGTGGCACCAGATCGGCATCAGGGGCCTGATCGCCGATCCGCAGCTGCCGTACTTCATCCACTGGGAGTCGCCGGCAGACGTCCAGCCCAGCGCCCTGGACGGCCAGATCCGTCTCGACACCATTGAGATCTCCGGATCCCGGGACCGGGTCGAGGACTGGCTCGGTGAGACGCTGCCCGACCAGTTGGAGGGCATCAACTTCGAGTTCACCAGCCCGAACGGACACCCCGGGATCAACGCCACGATCCTGGAGACCCCCGCCAAGGGGCTGGTCAGAATCTGAGGAGGGGCGGACGACCGCCCCCACGCCCGCCGTGGCTTCGACGAGCGGCTCCTCGCCTCATCCCCGCGCGAGCATCTGCGGGTGGCCCTTCCGCCGACAGAACTGTCGGATGCGACTGGCAGAGTTGGGGCCATGGCGAAGAAAGCGACCACGACCTGGGTGTGCACCGAGTGCGGTTGGACGACCGCGAAATGGGTGGGGCGCTGCGGAGAGTGCCAGACCTGGGGCTCGGTGGTGGAGAAGGGCGCCCCGAAGCTCACCGATGTCGCCACCAGCGTCCCCGTCTCGCGCGCGGTGCCCATCGGTTCGGTCTCCGAGCAGGCCGCCGACCGCCATCTGACCGGGATCGGCGAGCTCGACAGGGTGCTCGGCGGCGGGCTGGTGCCCGGCGTCGTGGTGCTGCTGGCCGGCGAGCCGGGGGTCGGCAAGTCCACCCTGCTGCTCGACGTCGCGGCGAAGTGGGCGCAGGCCGGGCGCCGGACCCTGTACGTCACCGGTGAGGAGTCCGCGGCCCAGGTGAGGCTTCGCGCAGGGCGGACCAATGCCCTGGCCGACGAGCTGTATCTGGCCGCCGAGACAGATCTGGGGACGGTGCTGGGCCACATCGAGCAGACCGATCCCAGCCTCATGGTGCTGGACTCCGTGCAGACCATCGGCACCACCCAGACCGACGGCTCGCCGGGCGGTGTGTCCCAGGTGAGGGAGGTCACCGCCGCCCTGGTGCGGGTCGCCAAGCAGCGCGGGATGGCGGTGGTCATCGTCGGCCATGTCACCAAGGAGGGTTCGATCGCGGGCCCCCGCACCATGGAGCATCTGGTCGACGTCGTGCTCGCCTTCGAGGGCGACCGGCACTCCGGATTCCGGATGGTGCGTGCCACCAAGAATCGCTACGGCCCGGCCGACGAGGTGGGATGTTTCGAGATGACCGACGCCGGCATCATCGAGGTGCCCGACCCTTCGGGGCTGTTCACCTCCGACAACGCCGATCCGCAGCCGGGCACCTGCGTCACCGTCACCATGGAGGGCCGACGCCCGCTGCTGTCGGAGGTCCAGGCGCTGGTGGCCCCCTCGGCCACCGAGAAGTATCCGCGCCGCACCAATCATGGCGTCGAGGGCGGCCGGGTGGCGATGATCCTGGCGGTTCTGGAGCGCAAAGCCGGTCTGCCGCTCAGCGCCCGCGACGTCTACGTCTCCACGGTCGGCGGGTCGAGGATCATCGACCCCTCGGCGGATCTGGCCATCGCGGTGGCGATCGCCTCGGCCTCGGCCGACCGCAACTTCCCCACCCGGGTGATCGCCCTGGGCGAGGTGGGGCTGGCCGGGGATCTGCGCCGGGTACCCGGCCTGGAGCGCCGGGTCGGCGAGGCGGCCCGGCTGGGCTTCGACCTGGCGGTGGTGCCCCGCAACTCCCGGGAGGCCCACACGAGGGTCCCTTCGATGCACGGCCTCCACGTGGTGGAGGTGTCCACCCTCGCCGAGGCCCTCGGCGTGCTCAATCTGGGCAGACGCCGCCGCGACGGCGCCGCCAGGGCCGGTGCCGATGGGGCCGGGTCGCAGCGGGCCACTACAGTCGGGGTATGACCGACGACGCCCCCGAGTACGGGTCCGAGCCTGAGCAGGTACGCCATCTGATGGCTCTGCTCGCCCCCGGCACCCCCATTCGAGACGGTCTGGAGCGCATTCTGCACGGTCGCACCGGCGCGCTCATCGTGCTCGGCGACTCCCCCGAGGTACGCAGGGTCTCCACGGGCGGTTTCGCGATCGACGTGCGGCTGACCCCGCAGGCGCTGCGCGAACTGTCGAAGATGGACGGCGGGCTGATCCTCTCCAGCGACCACGAGCGGATCATGGCTGCCGGGGTTCATTTCGTCCCGGATCGCCAACTGCGCAGCGAGGAGACCGGTACCCGTCACCGCAGCGCCGACAGGGTCTCCCAGCAGACCGGCATCCCGGCTGTGGTGGCCTCGGCGTCGATGAACACCCTGTCGGTCTTCCTGAGGGGACGCCGCTACCGCATCGAGGAGCCGGAGAAGCTCCTCACCCGCGCCAATCAGGCCCTGGACACGCTGGGCAGTTACCGCTCGCGGCTGGTGGATCAGACCTCTGCCCTCACCATGGTGGAGGTCCACGACGTGACCACGGTGGCAGATGTGGCGGCGGTCGCCCAGCGCATCGAGATGGCCCGGCGCCTCGACTCGGAGGTCCGCGCCTACGTCTCGGCCCTGGGGGTCGAGGGGCGCCTCATCCAGCTTCAGCGCGATGAACTGATCGACGGCGTCGAGGAGCTGTCGCGTCTGCTCGTCGAGGACTACCGGCCGGACGACGTCTCCCCCGGCGAGTTCACCCTGGCGCCCCTGTCGGCGCTGGGCTGGGACGATCTGGGGAGGCCGACCCGGGTGGCGGCCGCGATCGGCCTGGACCCGGCACGCCACCCGTTGTCGATGGTGCTGCACGCCCGCGGATACCGTCAGCTGTCGACCATCGCAGACCTTCCGCCACGCACCGTGCAGGCCATCGTCGACCGGTTCGGCACCCTGCAGTCCCTCTACGCGACCGGAATCAGCGATCTGGGAGACGTCCAGGGGGTCGGGGCGCAGCGGGCCAAGAGCATCCGTGCGGCCCTGGAGCGGATATTCGAGGGCGAGGAGCAGGCCGGAAACCTGCGCTGAAAAGAACTACTGATGAAGTTGCATCACGAACTTCTTGGTCGCGCCGCCCTGGATCTCGGCGTTGGCGACGTAGTAGCCGGCGCCCAGCTGCTCGGTCGATGCCTTGCACGAGTTCTCGGTGGAGCGCTGGCCCGGCCAGGTCATCTTGTAGGAGTAGCTCTTCCCGGCGGGCACCGTGGTCTTCCCACGGGGCTTCCATGCGGCGCAGTCGTCGCTGGACCAGATCCGGTCTGAGCCCGAGGTGACGGTGACTCCCACCGGGAGCTTCGCGAAGTCCCAGGTGCAGTCGGTCTTCGTGCTGTTCGTCAACGACACGGTGAATGCGACCGCCGAGCCGATCTTCACCGAGGAGGATCCCGCGCTGAGCCCGACGGCGGCACCGCCGGCGGAGCAGGCGGCCGTGGCCGGGGTAGTGCTCGCCGAGGGGCTCGCAGTGGTGCTGCTCGAGGGCGACCCGGATGCCGAGGAGGACGACGGATCGGGCGAGGACGCCGAGGGGGTGGGCGTGGGTTTCGGCGTGCCCCACGCGGTGTCGGTCCAGGACGGATTGACCGACACCGAGGAGGCCTCGTCGCTGGGTGTGGCGGGCGCCCCGGAGGTCTCACTGGTGTTGTTGCCGAGCAGGGTCGACAGCAGCCACACCAGCAGCACGATGATCAGCACCAGCACGCCCAGCAGCGCCCCTCGCCGGATCCAGTAGGTCTGGGGGGATTCAGGGCCGACCGGATGCTGAAGACCTCGCATGGGTGCCATCCTGCCGCACAATCAGCCGCGAAGCTGCCTGCGCGCCCACGTGTCGGGATCCACCCGCTCACCGGTGAAGAACGGCGTGTCGACGTCCACATGCCGGCGGGCCTCGACGTACCGCAGATCCTTCATGACGTCGACCAGGCGGGCCGGGTCGTCGGCCTCCAGGGCCAGGATCCACTCGTAGTCGCCCAGCGCGAAGGCGGCCAGAGTGGAGGCCTTGATGTCGGGGCTGGCGGCACCGGACATGCCGTGCTCGCGCAGCATCCGGGACCGGTCGCCGGCGTCCAGCAGGTACCAGTCCTTGGTGCGCACGAAGGGGTAGAAGCAGGCCCAGTGCCGCGGCGCGACGCCGGCGAAGCAGGACGGCAGGTGGGACTTGTTGAACTCCGCGGGGCGGTGTACCGCGAGATTCGACCAGACCGGGGCGAGGTGACGTCCCAGCCCGGAGCTCACGAAGCGGTGGTAGGTCTCCTGCAGGGTCGAGGCGTCCTCAGCCGTCCACCAGATGAGCAGGTCGGCGTCGGCGCGCAGCCCGGACAGGTCGTACCAGCCGCGGGTCTGTGCTCCCGCGCCGGCCGGTCGGTCGATCGCGCCGGACACCAGTTCGGCCAGCTCGGCATCACCGGCGGGCAAATGGTCTCTCACCTTGAACACCGAGTACATCGCCCACAGGCTGGCCCGGTTCACCTCGTCGGGTGCGACGGCGTGATCCCGGGCATCGGTGGGGACGCTGTAGGAGCCGCTATCGGCCGAGGTACGGGTGATGGTGGAACCGGCGTCGGCAGCGGACAGGGGACTGTCGGTGGGCGCTGTGTTGCCGGTCGTCACGGGGCTGTCGGTGGGCACGGGGCTGTCGGTGGGCATGGCGGATTCTCCTGTGGTCGAGGACTGGGCGGACCCTGCCGCGCCGGCGTCGGGCGAGGACGCCGGCGCGGGGTCGTCATGCTCGGCCCGGTAGACCGGTGGCAGGCCACCCTGGTCTGCGAGGCTGCGCCCGCCGCGCACCATTCCGCCGCGCTCACAGCCGCACGCCCAGGCCTCGGGCAGCCGTCCGCCGGCCTGGCGCACTGCGGCGGCCTGGCCGGCGAGCAGCTCGCCGAGGCTGTCGACGAAGGCCGGACGGGTGCCGGCGGTGGCGGCCCTGGCCATCGACAGCCCCAGCTCGGAGGCGGTCTCGGCGGCCTCGTGGTCGAGGTCGTTGACCACCTCCATGTGGTCGCTGATGAACCCCACCGGGGCCAGCACCACCGACTTCACCCCCTGGGAGGACAGCGCCCGCAGGTGGTCGTTGACGTCGGGTTCCAGCCAGGGGTCGGTGGGCCGGCCCGAGCGGGAGCAGTACACGAGGTCCCAGCGCGGCATGCCGCCGAAGCGGGCGCGCACGGTCTCGGCGGTCCGGGAGCACAGCTGCTGATGCTGGGCGACGTAGTCGGTGCCGGGCTCCCCGGATCCGGAGGCCTCCAGCATCGGCAGCGGGATCGAGTGGGTGACGAAGACCACCCGGGTGGCCTCCAGCGGGGTGGGCGGGATGCGCCCGAAGGCCTCCATGACGGCCTCGGCGTTGGCGGCGGTGTATCCGCCGATCGCCCAGAACGGCGCCACCTTGTCGATGACCATGTCGGTGTGGCCCAGTTCGGCGAGCACGGCGTCGGCGTCGCGGCGGTACTGCCGGCAGCCGGAGAATGAGTCGAAAGCCGAGGTGGGCAGCATCAGCACCCGTCGGGCCCCGTCCCCGTAGAGGGATTCGACGACGTCGGCCAGGTAGGGCGAGCCGTTGCGGTTGCCGAGCACCACCGGGACGTCGGAGCCGTGGGCGCGCAGGTTGATCCGCAGCGCCTCCAGGAGGGCGTCATTGGCGTCGTTGATGGGGCTGACTCCCCCGAAGGCGTTGTAATGCTCGGCGACCGCGTCGAGCCTGGACTCGGGGATCCGCCCGCCGGAGACGCGACGCAGGAAGGGGCGCACCTCCTCGGGGCCGCGGGGCCCCCCGAATGAGGCGATGAGGACCGCGTCGTAGGGATCGAGCGGCTCGTTGAGTCCTCGGGCCGGGGTGTGCTCGCTCATCGGCTCTCCTTCATGACCGTGGTCAGATCCTTGGGTTTCAGGTGTTTCGGGGATTCCTCGACGCCCTGCCCGACGAGGTTCGTGGAGGAGTCGGGGGCCAGATCGTCGATCCTCAGTCCGGTGACCGGGCAGGCGGCCTCCGCGGTGGCCTCCACCGCGGCCAGATCGAGGAAGGGGGCGTCGACCTCGACGTCGATGCCCAGCACGTCGGTCAGCGAGTTGAGCCAGCGGTCCCCCAGGCCCTGCTCCGAGGCGATCCGGGCGCGGGCGGCGGGGATGTGAGCCATCGAGGCGGCCAGCCGTCGCAGCGCCTGGGCGGCCTTGCCCACGGGGATCTCGCCCTCGGCGGGCAGACGATCCAGTTCGGTCGCGACGAGATCGGAGAGGACGTCGCGCAGGGCCACCACGGCGGGCGAGAGGCGACGCCGCTCCAGATCGACGGCCAGCTCGCGGACCCCGTCGGCGACGATCTGCTCGGCGCGGCCCTGTTCGGCGGCGGCGCTGTCGGGCACGGCGTCACGGATGTTCTCCAGGCCGATGACGCACAGGCCGGCCGGGGACGGTTCCTCGACGTCGCCGGAGACCGCCAGGTCCAGGGCCACGAGGGGTCCGACCTGAAGATTCCGGGCGCGCTCGCGCAGGGCGGTCCGGGCCAGCTCGCTGGTGAGTGCGGGGGTGCCGTTGCCGCGGCAGGTGACGACCAGGTCGACACCGGCGAGGACGCCGGGGAGGTCCTCCTGGGCCACCGCGGACACCTCATGGCGGCGGGCGAAGCCGTCGGCACGTCCGGAGGCCGAATGCACCAGGATCTCGGCGACGCCGCGGGAGCGCAGCTGGGCGCAGCTCGCCCCGGCATAGGAGCCGGTGCCCATCACCAGCACCCTGGCCCCGGCCAGCTCGACCCGCCGGGCGACCAGATCCAGGCCGATCGCCACGACGGTGCGCCCCTGGGCGGACAGCCCGGTCCCGACCTCGACCTTCCTGGAGGTGCGCAGCGCCTCCTCGACGAGGTGTGCCACCAGGTAGCTGGCGGTGTTGTCGCGGCGCGCATCGGCCAGCGCCCGCTTCAGCTGGCCGGCGATCTCGCGCTCCCCGGTGACCATCGACTCCAGTCCGCTGGCGATCCGGAAGACCCGCCAGACGGCGTCGTCATCGGAGAGGACGCTGGTCGATTCGGCCAGGGCGATCGCGCCATGGCGGCGCAGCAGCCCGCGCAGCAGGGACTCGGGATCCTCGAGGCCGCCGGCCAGTTCGGCCAGCACGAGCACCCGGTTGCACGTCGACAGCACCATGGCGCCGCGCACCTCGGGGGCATCGGTCAGCGACAGACCGAGGCCCTTCACCTGCTCGGCGGCGGCAGCGACGGCGCCGAGGCCGTGCTCGGCGTGATCAACGGAGACTATGAACAGACCCACGGCTGACCATTGAACCACGGACGCCCCCTCCCGGCTCGGTGTTGAACGCCTGTGCGCGCCCGGCGCCGGCCATCTGACGCGACGGCCGGGGGGACTCCCGGGCCCCGATTGCCGCCCGGGGCACAATCGAGAGCGATGACTGAGACCGACACAACCCAGATCCGCGACGCCGCCGCCCCCTCCCTGCCGGCCGTCCTGCAGGCCATGACCGGCCACCGCACCGAGCATCCGCCGGTGTGGTTCATGCGCCAGGCGGGGCGTTCGCTACCGGAGTACAGGGCCGCACGCGAGGGCACCGCGATGCTCGAGTCCTGCCTGAATCCGGAGCTGGCCGCCGAGATCACCTGCCAGCCCGTGCGCCGCCACGGCGTGGACGCCGCGGTGCTCTACTCCGACATCATGGTTCCGCTGGCGCTGGCCGGGGTCGGGGTGCGCATCGAGCCCGGGGTCGGGCCGGTCCTCGACGAGCCGATCCGTACTGCCGCCGACGTCGACGCCCTGGTCTCGCGGGGTCCCGGGGACGCCTCGGTGATCGCCAAGGCCGCCCGGCTGGCGGTCTCCGAACTGAGCCACTCGGAACCGGGCAGGGACACCCCGCTGATCGGCTTCGCCGGCGCCCCCTTCACGATCGCCGCCTACCTGGTGCAGGGCGGTCCTTCCCGCGACCACCTGGCGGCCCGCGCGATGATGCACGCCGAACCGCTGGCCTGGGCGAAGTTGATGGACTGGGTGGCCGATCTGGACGCCGACTTCCTCACCGCCCAGCTGGCCGGGGGCGCCCGCGCAGTCCAACTCTTCGACTCCTGGGCGGGCTCTCTGTCGGCCGCCGACTACCGGGCTCATGTGGCGCCGCACTCGATCCGGGCCCTGGCGGGGGTCGACCGGCAGATCCCGGTGGTGCACTTCGCGGTGAACTCCTCCCACCTGCTGGAGGATCTGGCACGGGTGGCGGCAGAGGCCTCCTCCCACCCGGTGCTGGGGGTCGATCACCGGGTGTCTCTGGACCACGCCCTGGCCTCGCTTCTGGTCGGACACCTGGAGATGCCGCTGCAGGGCAATATCAACCCGGCCCTGCTGTTCGCAGGATGGGACGCGCTGGCCGCCGAGGCCGTCTCGGTGGTGGAGGCCGGACGCCGGGCACCGGGCCATGTGGTGAACCTGGGGCACGGGGTGCCCGCCGACGCCGACCCGGATACCCTGACGAGGTTGGTCGAGTACATCCACTCCCTGTGAGCACGGCTCCCCTGTCGGGAATCCGTGAACGGGACGTCTGAGCAGGGTGCGCCCGGCCTCGGGTCGTTGGCCGGACAAGAGGGGTCGGATGAGAAGAGTTGACGCGGTCGTCATCGGCGGCGGGATGGCGGGCCTGGTGGCCGCCTGGCAGTTCACCCGTGAGGGGTTGACGCCGGTGCTCCTGGAGTCCCGCGGCTACACCGGAGGTCTGGTGGCCGCCTCGAAGATCGCCGGGGTGGCCTATGACATCGGTGCCGAGGGGTGGGCGGTGCGTCGCCCCGAGACCGCCGAGCTGGCCGCCGAGCTCGGGCTGGATGTCGAGTTCCCGCGTCCCGCGCCCAGCTGGGTGTGGTTCGACGACGGCCCGTTCGCGATGCCCTCGAGGGCGATCCTCGGTATCCCGGCCGACCTGTCCGACAGCGACGTCGTCGCCGCCCTGGGCGCCGGGGAGGCCGAGAAGGCCGCCCGGCTGGACGGTGCCCCGCTGCCCGACGAGCTCCCACCGGATCTGGGCTCCCTGGTCGAGCAGCGGATGGGGACGACCGTGCTGGAGCGTCTGGTGGCCCCGATCGCCGGTGGCATCCACGCCGCCGATCCGCATCTGCTGGCCACCGAGGTGGTCTCCCCCGGCCTGCTGGACGCCGTGCGCCGGGCCGGCAGCCTGGCCGGCGGGGTCGCCCTGGTGAAGGGCGACGGGGCCCCGAAGCCGCCGGTGGCCTCGGTGGCCGGCGGCATGTTCCGGATGCCGCAGGTGCTCCACGAACAGATCAGCGCCGCGGACGGTCAGGTGCTGACCCGCACCGGGGCCCGGGCCCTGGAGCGTGACGGCGAGGGCTGGGTGGTTCGGGCGGCCGCCACTGTGCGCAACGAGAACCCCTCCCTGCCCCCGGTGCCCTGCGGCGAACCGGTCGATCTGGCGGCCGCGCGCGTGGTGATCGCCTGCTCGGCCGGGCCGGCGCGCAGGCTGCTGGGCGGCGTCGTGGACGTCTCCGGCCCCGAACTGGTGCCCGGCGCCCCGATCGCCCACGTCAACCTGGCCGTGCGCGCACCGGAGCTGGACGCCGGACCTCGCGGCAACGGAATGCTGGTGGCGCGCGGATCGCAACAGGTGAGTGCCAAGGCGCTGACCCACCTGTCGGCCAAGTGGCCGTCGTTGACCGCCGACTGCCGGGCCCGTTCTGAGGGTCTGCACCTGCTGCGGGTCTCCTACGGCCGCTCCGGCGAGGCGGAGGTGGAGCTGTCGGTGGGGCAGGCGATGGCCGATGCCTCCACGCTGCTCGGGGTCGAGCTGGCCGCCGATCGTCTGGTGGACCACCAGATCATCCACTGGTCCGGCGCCCTGGCCCCCACCACTCCCGCGGCCCGGGCCTGGGTGCAGGGTCTCCACGAGCAGCTCTCCGCCGTTCCCGGTATCGGGCTGACCGGCGCCTGGGCGTCGGGTTCGGGGATCGCCGCACTGGTGCCGCACGCCCGGGACACCGCCCGTCGCCTCGCCTGATCCGACGATCACTCACCCGGGACGCGTGGAAGGATGGGCCATATGAGTCGTCGTCCCGGGAAGAAGTCCGCCGCCACGCAGAAGGGCGCACCCGTCACACTCGGGAGCGGATCATCGGCCCTCGTCAGGCTCGGGACCAGGGCGTCCGCCCTGGCCACCACCCAGTCGGGGATGGTGGCCGACGCCCTGTCCCAGCACGGCCTGGACGTCGAACTGGTGCACGTCACCACCCACGGCGATGTCAACACCACCCCGCTGTCCCAGATGGGCGGCACCGGGGTGTTCGCCTCGGCGATCCGCGCCGACCTGCTGGCGGGGTCCTGCGATCTGGCCGTCCACTCCTTCAAGGACCTGCCCACCGCCCAGCCCCTCGGGCTGAAGGTGGCCGCCGTCCCGGCCCGCGAGAACCCGCGCGACGCCCTGGTGGCCCGCGACGGCCTCGCGCTCGCCGAACTGCCGGAGGGGTCCCGGGTGGGCACCGGTTCTCCCCGCAGGGCCGCGCAACTGCTCGCCGCCCGGCCCGACCTCCGGATCGTCGACATCCGGGGCAATGTCGACACCCGGGTGGGGCGGGTCAAGGGTCTGGGCGGCAAGGAGGATCTCGACGCCGTCATCGTCGCCGCCTCCGGGCTGCGTCGCCTGGGCCGGGGAGCGGTGATCACCGAGGAGCTCGGCTTCGACGTGATGCTGCCCGCCCCCGCCCAGGGCGCCCTGGCCGTGGAGTGCCGCACCCAGGACTCGCGCTTCGGAGCCCTGGCCAAGGGACTGGCCGCCATCGACGACCTGCCGACCCGGCTTTCGGCCACCGCCGAGCGAGCCGTGCTGGCCCGCCTGGAGGCCGGCTGCGCCGCCCCGGTCGGGGCCTTCTGCGAGGCGGCCGACGGGAAGCTGTCGCTGCAGGCCGTGGTCGCCGCGGTCGACGGGGCACGCACCGTACGCTCCGCGGCCGCCCTCGAACTGCCCGCGCCCCTCCCCACGAAGACCGACGAGATGGCCGATCTGTCCGGAGCCGCCCACCAGCTCGGCGTCGCGGTGGCCGAGGACCTGCTGGCCCAAGGCGCCGCCGAGGTCGCCGACCTGCACGCCTCCAAGGGGGCGCCGTCGGTCACCCGAGATGCTGACCAGGCGTCCGCCGCCCCGTCCGAGGAGAAACAGTGAGTTCGTCCGTCACCCCCGACGCCGCCGGCATCATCCGCCCGCCCGTCCTGGTGCCCCGGGCCGGGGCCCACGACAGGATCGGCACGACCCTCAAGCACGCCGGATTCGGCGTCATCCACCAGGCGGTCACCCGCACCGTCGAGACCGCCGGCGCCCTGGATGACGTCCGCGCCCGTCTTGACGCCGAGGACTTCGACTGGCTCGTGATCACCAGCCACACCGCCGTTCGGATACTCCAGGAGGCCGGGCTGCTGACCGGGCTGATGCTGAAGGTCGCCGCCGTGGGCCGCGCCACCGCACGCGCCCTGGCCGACGCCGGGGTCGACGTCGCCCTGGTACCACCCGACCAGTCAGGGGCCGGGCTGGTGGACGCCTGGACCGACGCCGGCGCCCGCGTCCTGCTGCCGGTCTCCGCGCTCGCCGCACCCACCGTGCCCGACGGGCTGCGGGCGGCAGGCTGCGAGGTGACCCGCATCCGCCTGTACACCACCGAACCGCTGGACGCCCTTCCCGAGGTGATCGCCCAGGCCTGGCCGGCCTTCGGCGCCGTGGTCGTCACCTCCTCGTCGGTGGCCCGCGCCCTCGACCAGCTGGTGGCCGCCGCAGGGCTGTCGTGGACCGCCCGCCAGCATCCAGTGGCGATGGGCCAGCCCACCGCCCAGACCCTGTCCGAGCTCGGGCATCCGGCCGCGGCCGTCGCCGCCGCGCCCACACCCGAGGCCATCCTCACCGCTGTAGAAAGTGTCATCTCATGACGTCGTTCCCCGCCCGCACGCTCAACCCAGCCCTGACCCCGATCGACCGGCCGCGCCGTCTGCGCACCACCCCGGCGATGCGCCGGATGGTCGCCGAGACCCGGGTGGCCCCCGCCCAGCTGATGCTGCCCGCCTTCGTCGCCGAGGGGATCGACGAGGCCCGCGAGATCTCCACCCTGCCGGGCCAGTTCCAGCACACCACCGAGTCCATCAAGAGGCTCGCCGAGCAGTGTGTCGAGGCCGGTATCGGCGGCATCGACCTGTTCGGCGTCCCCACCCGCAAGGACGAGATCGGGTCACAGGCCTGGAATCCCGATGGCATCCTCAACCGGGGCATCGCGGCGGTGCGCGAGGCCGTCGGCGACGACCTGGTGATCTGCGCCGACACCTGCCTCGACGAGTTCACCGACCACGGCCACTGCGGGGCGCTGAGGCCCGACGGCACGGTCGACAACGACGCCACCCTGCCGCTGTACGCCGAGATGGCGGTCTCCCAGGCCCGCGCCGGGGCGCACATGGTGTCCCCGTCGGGGATGATGGACGGCCAGATCGCGGTGATCCGCGACGCCCTGGACTCCGAGGGGTTCGCCGACGTGTCGATCCTGGCCTACTCGGCCAAGTACGCCTCGGCCTTCTTCGGGCCTTTCCGCGGCGCGGTGAACTCGTCGTTGAAGGGCGACCGCAAGGCCTACCAGCAGGATCCGGCGAACCGCCGCGAGGGGCTGCGCGAGACCCTGCTGGACCTGGCGGAAGGGGCTGACCTGGTGATGGTCAAACCCGCCTCCCACTACCTGGACGTCCTCTCCGACGTCGCCGAGATCTCCCAGGTGCCGGTGGCCGCCTACCAGGTCTCCGGCGAGTACGCCATGCTGGAGGCCGCCGCCGCCAACGGCTGGATCGACCGCCGGCGCTGCATCACCGAGTCGCTGACCTCGATCGCCCGCGCCGGCGCCGACGTCATCCTCAGCTACTGGGCCGTGGAGGCCGCGGGCTGGCTGCGCTGAGTCGCCTCCCGTCACCCCGCCAGTATCAGACCATCCGGCTGAAAGGAATCGTTGTGAGCACCAACTCCGAACTGTTCGACGAGGCGAGGTCCGTCATCCCCGGCGGGGTGGATTCCCCCGTGCGCGCCTACGGCAATGTGGGCGGGGTGCCCCGCTTCATCGAGAGGGCCTCCGGGCCGTGGCTGTGGGACGCCGAGGGCACCCGATACCTGGACCTGGTGTGCACCTGGGGTCCGGCGCTGCTGGGCCATTCCCGCCCCGAGGTGGTCTCGGCAGTGCAGAGCGCGGCTGCCCGGGGCCTGTCCTTCGGGGCGCCGACGGCCACCGAGACCGAGCTCGCCGAGGAGGTGCGACGCCGGGTGCCGCCGGCCGAGCGGGTGCGCTTCGTCTCCACCGGCACCGAGGCCACCATGACGGCGATCCGGCTGGCCCGCGGGGCCACCGGACGCGATCTCATCATCAAGTTCGCCGGCAACTACCACGGCCACTCCGACGGTCTGCTGGCCGCCGCCGGGTCGGGGGTGGCCACGGCCGGGCTGCCCGGATCGGCCGGCGTGCCGGCAGGGGTCACGGCGTCGACCCTGGTGCTGCCCTACAACGACGAGGCCGCCCTGCGGGCCGCCTTCCAGGCCCGCGGCGACGAGATCGCCGGGGTGATCGTGGAGGCCTCTGCCGCCAACATGGGCGTCGTCCCCCCGCGTCCCGGGTTCAATGCGGCGATCCGGAGGATCACCGCCGAGCACGGCGCCCTGATGATCGTCGACGAGGTGCTCACCGGGTTCCGCTGCGGGCCGTCGGGCTTCTGGGGGTTCCAGCAGGACCGTCAGGAGAGCTACCGGCCCGACCTGTTCACCTTCGGCAAGGTGGTGGGCGGCGGGATGCCGCTGGCGGCGCTGGGCGGGCGCGCCGAGGTGATGGATCTGCTGTCGCCGACCGGGCCCGTCTACCAGGCGGGCACCCTTTCCGGTAATCCGCTGGCGACCATCGCCGGTCTGACCACCCTGCAGCTGGCCGACGACGACGTCTACGAGCGCCTCGACGAGCGCTCCGAGGCGTGGCGCGGAGCGCTGGCCGAGGCTCTGGAGGCCGCCGGGGTGCCGTTCGTCATCAACAATGCCTCCAACCTGTTCAGCGTCTTCATGGGCGAGGCGCCCGCACGCGACGGGGTCGCCGACTACGAGCAGGCCCAGGCGCAGAGCGCCGAGGCCTACACGGCGTTCTTCCACGCGATGCTGGACGCCGGGGTGAACCTGCCGCCGAGCTGCTTCGAGGCCTGGTTCCTCTCCGACGCCCATGACGAGGAGGCCTTCGAGGTGTTCTCCGACGCCCTTCCGGGGGCGTGCGAGGCCGCCGCCAGGGCGCTGGGCTGAGCGGGCGCCGAGTGAGCGACGCGACCACCGAATCGGCCTCACCCGGCCCATTCACGGCGCAGGAACGGCGAGACGTGATCGCGGCCTGCTCGGCCTGGTACGGCGAGCACGGCCGCGACCTGCCCTGGCGGCGGGCCGGGACGACGCCGTGGGGGGTGCTGGTCAGCGAGGTGATGAGCCAGCAGACCCCCATGTCACGCGTCGTGGGGCCGTGGACGGCGTGGATGGAGCGCTGGCCCACCCCTGATGACCTGGCCGAGGAGGAGCCCGGCGCAGCGGTGGCGGCCTGGGGGCGTCTAGGTTATCCGCGTCGGGCGCTGCGGCTGCATGCCTGCGCGGTGGCGATCGCCGAGCGGTTCGACGGCGTCGTGCCCTCGACCTACGCCGAACTCATCGAGCTGCCCGGGATCGGCGACTACACCGCCGCGGCGGTGGTGTCCTTCGCTTTCGGGCACCGTGCCGCGGTGCTGGACACCAACGTCCGACGGGTACTGGCGCGGGTGGAGACCGGGGTGGCGAACTGCGGTTCGGCGACCACACGTGCCGACCGGGAGCTGGCGGCGCGGTGGCTGCCGGCCTCGGACGCCGATGCGGCCCGCTGGGCGGTGTCCTCGATGGAGCTGGGCGCGCTGGTGTGCGTGGCCCGCAGCCCCTTGTGCGAGCAGTGCCCGATCTCCGGCCACTGCCGATGGCTGGCGGCCGAGAAACCGACCGAGGGGGCTCCGGTGCGCCGCGGCCAGGCGTGGAAGGGCACCGACCGGCAGTGCCGCGGGGTGATCCTGGACCTGGTGCGCAATTCGATGGCCGGCGTCGAGGTGGAGGTGGCACTGGACGCCTGGCCGAAGCGCCATCAGGCGGAGAAGTGCCTGGGCTCCCTGCTGGACGACGGGCTGATCCACCGCGACGGGGAGTTGCTGAGGCTGTGAGGGGCTACCCGGCCTTCTTGCCTTTCATGAGACCCTCGCTCTTCATCAATCGATCAAGGTCATTTGAGGTGTGAGCCCGCGTCCTGTCATTGACATGCCACAGCAGCCACTGCTCGAACTTGAGGTTCGTGACGACGACATGAATACCACGCTTTCGTGAATCTCGGAGCATTTCGTCCAGATCTGGGTGCTGGTCCACGTCCACAACGCAGCAGATCCAGTCGTAGGGTTCCGTGGCCACACGGGATTTTCTCAGCCTCGTGCAGGACGCGTCCCGAATCTGTACCGACACCGACGACGGTGCCACTTCGGGCGTCGCACCCCACTCCTGCCCCGTGACGCCACCTCAGTGCTCCGTCCTACCGGAAACCGATTCCTCGAACACTCGATGGAGCAGGCTCGGGGCTGTCCGCGGCACTGCGCCATACCGGCCCGCAAGGTAGCGACGGGCGATGTTCGCATCACGATGACGTGGGAAGTCATCGAGACTGAACAGTTCGGTGGCGCCCTCCACATTCTTCTCCGTGAACCACACCTGATCCGGCTCCAGAGGATGCTCGGTGAGGTTGGAGAGAAGGTAAGTGTCGTGGCTCGTGAAGAGCATCTGAGCACCCTTGGTGTTCAGTTCCCGATCCTCAAACATACCGACCAGGATGTCGACGAGCTGGGAGTGCAGGCTCGCGTCGATCTCGTCGACACACAGCACGGTTCCCGTGCGAAGCGCCTCGATAGCGGGGACCGCAAGGGCGAGCCACGAGATCGTGCCGGCGCTCTCCTCGTAGAGTCTCAGTGGGCGGCCGGCACCGTCACAGTGGGAGAACTCGAGGCTCCTCATGATCGTGGCGGCTGTGTCCTCATCAACTTTCTCCGCCTCGCCAACTGATCTGCCCTTACGTCTCGATGAATCGCCTCGCAGGAGCTCATTGATCCTCTTCATAAGTTCCTGCTCCCTTTGCGGAAGCTCCGTCTCCTTGATGCTGACCGAGTTGATCCCGATATCAGCGACCTTGAGCAGGGTTGTGACGGAGTCATATGTCATGGCTCCTTTGGCGAGCATGTCCATGATGACGGAAACGCGACTGCCCCGATGAACATCACCGAGCGGCGCAAAGCCGACATCCTCCGCAATGGCACGGCCTACACCGGAGAGCCGGGCATGTCCGGTGAGGACGGCACGGCTCAGGACGAGCTCGCGACCTGTGACCTCGCCAAGAGCCTTGACTTCGCTCCCCCAGAAGAACCCCGGCCTGCCGTGATTCCGCGTGAACAGGTTCGTCCATCGAGCACGCGGGACGTAGCGCAGCCACTCCTCCTCGATACCGGCGGCACCGACCCGGAACCCGTACTCGTAGCGAACGTCCTCGAGGATGAATTCCAGCTCGTAGCTGCTGGGAGCTGCTCGATGCTTCTCGTCAAGCGCGAAAGGACTTCGCACCATCCGACGTTCCGCCTGCCATGCGGTGGCCGAGTTCCTGACCGCTGACACCATGTACTGCAGCGCGTCCAGCACTGTGGACTTGCCAGAGGCATTGGCTCCGAAGATGCCGATCACGCGATGCAGCGAGTCGTCCCAAGTCTTCCCGTCTTTGGGACGAAGCGTAGTGAGGCCCGGCTCGGTGAGATCCAGCTCGGCTCGGTCACGGAGGCCCTTGTGATTCTCGGCAGCGAACCGAATCAGTCTCATGCTCCGATAATGTCATCAGAACATCCATACGAACAAAAAACGTTCAGATCGACCCTCTCGTGGCGTAGTCGGCAGTCTACTGCCCGTCTGGAGCATGTCAGACCTCCCCAGCTCCAAGGACATGCTGACGCCGGGCAACAACACCCGTATCTGCCCAGACACGAGCAACTGCGCCGATCTATCGGGAGATCCGCCCGACGAAGGACTGTCAGAGGCAACGCCTACGCTTCCCGTCATCAATGAGGAGGCGGTCATGGTGGAATCGGCGGGGCTGCTGCTGTGGCGCCGGGCCGGCGACGGCGTCGAGGTGTTGGTGGCCCACATGGGTGGGCCGTACTGGCAGCGCAAGCAGAACGGTGCGTGGGGCATCACCAAGGGGCTGTTCGACCCTGAGAACGAGCACGCCCACGACGCCGCGATGCGCGAGACCGAGGAGGAACTCGGGATCCTGCCCTCGTCCGCGACCGACGCCGAGGGTCGGGTGCGCCGCGACGTGCCGCTCGGGACGGTCCGCAGCCGCAGCGGCAAGCTGATCACGGTCTGGGCGCGTCAGGTGCTTGACGGTTGGGATCTTCCCGAGCCCGGCCGGCCTAGGTCGAACACGTTTCACATGCAGTGGCCACCGCGCAGCGGAAAGTATCAGGCCTTCCCCGAGATCGATCGCACAGCCTGGCTCTCTCCCGCACGGGCGCGGCCCCTCATGGTTCCCTCGCAGCGCGAGTTCCTGGACCGGCTCGCCGAGTTGCTGGAACGCGGCCAGATCTGAGCGAAGGGCAACGACCGATTCCCCCGACAGCCGGGCACTTCGTCGCTACCGGGCCGAAAAGGCCGACTGTCGGGAGATCGGGCAGCCGACCCGGATAGCTCAGAGGACGTCGTGCAGGAAGTCGGTGAGGCTCAGCCAGGTGCGACGGTCGGCCTCCGCGCGGAAAGAGTCCTGCCCGGCGCTGGTGTAGGCGTGCGGGGCCCCACCGTACATGTTCAGCTCCCAGTCCGCCCCGGCCTCGCGCAGCTCGTTGACGACGGCCAGAACGTCCTGGTCGGGGCACACCGCGTCGTCGCCGCCGGCGAGGATCAGCACCCTGGCCCGGATCCGGTCGGCGTCCGACGGCTCATGGGGCAGCAGTCGCCCATGGATCGGGGCCACCCCGCGCAGCTCGGCGCCGGTGCGGGCCAGCTCCATGACACCGGTCCCGCCGAAGCAGTAGCCGACGGCGGCGATCCTGCTGGCGTCGACCTCGGGCTGGGCGGCGAGCCACTCCAGACCGGCCTGGAGGCGGCCGCGGAACAGGCCGAGATCCTCGTAGAAGGGCTGCGCGGCGTCCGCGGCCTCATCGGCGGTGGCGGGGCGTCTTCCCGCCCCGTACACGTCGGGGGCGAAGGCCACGTATCCGAGTCGGGCGGCCATCACCGCCCGCGCCTGGATGTTCGTCCCGGCCCCGAACCAGTCGTGGACGAGCATCACGGCCGGGCGCGGATGATCGGCCGAGACGTAGGCGGGCTTCCAGGCCAGGTACCCCTCGCACGTGGTGCCGTCGTGGTCGTAGCGCACCGGTGCGCCGAGGACCGGAGAGCCCGACACGTCGGGGGCCGTCTCGATGACCTCGCGCCACGCCACGGGGAAGTCGTCCACCGCCACCTGCACCGCGGGCCCGCTGGTGGGGAAGCCGGGCTCCAGTGCCGTCCTGTCCGTCGCATCGCTCATGGTCCGACGGTACGACGCCGGCGCCGCGGCCGCTGGACATGGGGCACAAGAGCTCCGCAGCCGCCGATCAGCGACAGCTACTGCCCGTGACGGGCCGCCGACCCTCCGACGTGGATCAGGGCGCCCGGGCTCACGGTGACGCGGATCCGCTCCCCCGGCCGGTACTCGTCCTCGGAGCCGGCCTCGGCGGTCCGCCCGTCGGGCAGCCTCACCTCCAGCTCCCTGCTCCCCCGGGCGAAGCGCGAGGCCACCACCTCGACCTCCAGACCCTCCGACCCGTTCGCCGGCCCCTCGGCCATCAATGCCCCGGCCAGCGCCACCCCGGCCGGCGCGTCGATGCCCGACACGGCGTCGCCGAACCAGGCCTCCAGCTGCGGTGCCCCCACCACCGGCCCCTGGCCCAGCAGCTCCACGACGCCGGTGTCGGCCGGGTGATGCCACAGCTGATCGGGGCTGTCGAGCTGCACCAGCCGCCCGCTCTCCATGACGCCGACCTGGTCGGCGACCGCGAAGGCCTCGTCCTGGTCGTGGGTGACGTGCACCGTCGTCGTCCCGGTGGCGGTGACCATGGCGCGGATGTCGGAGGCCAGCCGGGAGCGCAGCGCCTTGTCCAGGCTCGACAGCGGCTCGTCGAGCAGCAGCAGCCGGGGTTCGGCCGCCAGGGATCGGGCCAGCGCCACCCGCTGCGCCTGGCCCCCGGAGATCTCGGAGACGGCCCGGTCCCCGTACCCCTCCAGGCCGACCAGTTCCAGCAGCTCGGCCACCCGGGCGCGGCGGCGGGCCCGCGGCAGACGGTTGAGCGCGTAGCCGATGTTGCCGGCGACGCTGCGATGCGGGAACAGCTGCCCGTCCTGGAACATGAGGCCGAAGCCGCGGCGGTGCACGGGCACCGCGCCGACGTCCTCGCCGTTCCATCTCACGACCCCGGCCGATGGCCTCACCAGCCCTGCGACCGCCCTCAGCAGCGAGGACTTCCCGGAACCCGACGCCCCCAGCAGGGCCACGATCCGCCCGGGGGCGATGTCGAGGGACACGTGGTCGACGGCCGGCGTCGCAGCGCCCTCGTAGGTCACCGTCAGGTCCTGCACAGACAGGCCCTGCGACGGCACGGCCGGGGATTCTTCCGGGGACTGGTTCACCACGGGGTCACCTCTGCGGGTCTCATCGTCTCGGCGATACTCATGATCACCACTGTCATCACGGCCAGCAGCACCGAGGCCGCCATGGCCATGCCGTAGTTCTGCGCGCCGGGCTGGGATATCAGCCGGCCGATGGCCACCGGCAGGGTCATGTGGTCGGGCCGTGACAGGAACGACGTCGCCCCGAACTCCCCCAGCGAGGTGGACAGGGCGAAACCGACCGCCAGCCCCAGGCCGCGGCCCAGCACCGGCAGGTCGATGGTGCCCAGCACCCGCCACGGCGAGGCCCCCAGGGCGGCGGCGGCCTCCTGCTGGCGTGGGTCGATGCCGCGCACCGACGGCAGCAGCACCCGCACCACCAGGGGGATCGCCACCATCGCCTGGGCGATCGGCACCAGGATCGGGGAGCTGCGCAGGTCCAGGGGCGGACGGTCCAGGGTGATGAGGAATCCGAAGCCCACGGTCACCGCCGAGACCCCCAGCGGGAGCATGAACAGCCCGTCGGTGGTCGAGAGACCGGCACGGCCCCAGCGCGACGCCGGGCGCCGCGACAGCAGCAGCGCCACGATCGCCCCCAGGCCCACCGCGAGCACGGTGGCCTGGAGGGCGGTCGTCAGGGAGTTGCCGAGCGCCTGCCAGACGCTGACGATCAGGCCCGAGTCGCCCACGCCGCCCAGCGCCCGGTAGTTGCCCAGCGACCAGTCCTCGCCGACGTGCAGGGACCGTTCCAGGAGAGTGAGGATCGGCGTCAGCAGGAGCAGCAGCGCCACCAGGACGGTGAGGACGGCGGGCCCCAGGTCGCGGCGGGGGCGGAATCGCAGCAGTCTCGGCGTCGCGCCGCCGAGGCTGCGCTGCATCCGATGCTGGGCGCGCCCCGACAGGTACAGGCACAGGGCCACCACCAGCAGCTGGACGATCGCCAGGGAGGAGGCGGCCGGAAGGTCGAGGAACTCGACGGTCTGCAGGTAGATCTCGGTCTCCAGGGTGGAGTACTTCGTCCCTCCCATCACCAGCACCACGCCGAAGGCCGAGGCGCAGAACAGGAACACCACCGAGGCCGCCGAGGCGATGGCCGGGCCCAGCGCCGGCAGGGTCACGGTGCGGAACACCCGGGCCGGCGAGGCACCCAGGGCGGAGGCCGCCTCGCCGCGTCGCGGGTCCAGCTGCGACCACGTGGATCCGACGGTGCGCACCACCACCGAGTAGTTGAAGAACACCAGGGCCGCGGTGATCGCCTGCCAGGAGCCGTCCAGGCCGAGGAATCCCAGCCGGCCGGTGTCGGCCAGCAGGGTGCGGAAGGCGACGCCGACCACCACCGTCGGCAGCACGAAGGGCACCGACACCAGTCCGCGGGCGAGGGTGCGCCCGGGCCAGCGCACCCGGTAGAGCAGGTGGGCTCCGGGGACGCCGAGCAGCAGGCACAGGGCGGTGCCCAGGGCGGCCTGGCCGAGGGTGAAGCGGATGATGCGCCAGGTGCGCGGGGCGGCGAAGGTCGACGCCATCACCGACCAGGTGGGATCGCCGGCCTCGTCGACGAACCCCTTGGCGATGAGGTTGGTGGCGGGGGCGGCGAAGAAGACCGCCAGGAATCCCAGGGTCACTGCCCCGGCGAGCACCCAGCAGGCGCGCCACAGCCGCGTCCCGGCGCGACCCGAGCGGGGCCGGGCACCGGGATGCGGCCGTGAAGGAGCTGCTGTCGCCGCCATCCGATTCAGCCCTGGACGGTGGCCGTCCACTCCTTGACCCAGGTGTTGCGGTTCTTGGCCAGGGTCTTCGGGTCGACGGTGTAGGGCTTCGGGGACAGCGGGGCGAACTTGGTCCACTCGGTCGGCAGCTTCACCGAGGAGTCGATGGGGTACATGTACATCTGGCCGGGGATGTCGGCCTGGGCCTCCTTGGAGAGCAGGAAGTCGATGAAGGCCCTGGCCCCGGCGGTGTTCTTCGCCCCCTTGATGACGCCGGCGTACTCGGTCTGGCGGAAGCAGGTGCCCAGCAGCGCCGAGGTGGACGACGTCTTGCCGTCCTTGGAGACGGTGAAGGCCGGGGAGGTGGAGTAGGACAGCACCAGCGGGTACTTGCCCTTGCCCTCGCCGCCGGAGAAGTCGACGTTGTAGGCGTCCTCCCAGCCCTTGTCCACCTTGAGGCCGTTGCTCTTGAGCCTGGA
This sequence comes from Acidipropionibacterium virtanenii, assembly GCF_003325455.1. Classification (NCBI taxonomy): domain Bacteria; kingdom Bacillati; phylum Actinomycetota; class Actinomycetes; order Propionibacteriales; family Propionibacteriaceae; genus Acidipropionibacterium; species Acidipropionibacterium virtanenii. The sequence goes on along the minus strand of NZ_CP025198.1, from coordinate 780,255 downwards.
CCAGTAGCCCTTCCAGCCGGACTCGCCCTTGGCGCCGACGGTGGCGGCCAGGAAGGACATGCCCGGGGAGGAGGTGGCGGGGCTGGGGACGACAAGGAGGTTCTTGTAGGCGGGCTTGGCGAGGTCGTCGAGGGTGGTGGGCCTGGCGAGCTTCTTCTGCGCGAACCAGGCGTCGTCGGCGTTGATGCACACGTCGCCCTGGTCGACGGGGGTGAGGTTGTTGCTGGTGGACTTCGCGGCGGAGGTGGCCGAGGAGGGCAGGGCCTTGGAGGTGTAGGGGTCCACGACGCCGGCGTCGACGGCGCGGCTGGAGAAGGTGTTGTCGATGCCGAAGACGACGTCGCCCAGCGGGGAGTTCTTGGTGAGGACGAGCTGGTTGACGACGGCGCCGGCGTCGCCCTGGGCGACGAACTTCGGCGTGTAGCCGGTCTTCTTGGTGAACTCGGCGACGACGTTCTTGCTCATGGCCCACGAGTCGTGGGTGATGATCGTGACCTCTTTGGAGGGGGTTTGCGACGACTGGCCGGACTGGGAGCCCGTCTGACCGCACCCAGCCAGGGCGAGAGTGGTGAGCAGCGCCAGGGCGATACGGCCCCTGCGGTGGTGGAACATGGATCCTCCTGTTTCAAGGAGGGGCTGGGCTCGGCGGCCCGGAGAGGTGCTCGACTCCCTACGCCGGTTCTGTCCTCGCATTCCGAGGCCCGGATCAGGTTCGAGGGTCTGCCCGTTGGGCACTCTCAGCGATTTCTCGCTCCCCTGTCGACCCGCCCGACCATACCAGTGATCCTGTCGAGGATCTCGTACAGTGAATGGCCGTGCCCCTCACGCTCGCGGCCGGCAGCCCGGACCTCCTCGACGCCCTGACCGCCCGCATCCTCGCCGATGCGCACGGCTCGCGGCCGGTGGTGATCCTCGACGGCGGCTCCGGATCGGGCAAGACGACCCTGGCGAACCGGCTGGTCGCAGCGCTGGAGGCGGCATCCGGGAGCGCCTGGCAGCTGGTCCACGACGACTTCTACCCCGGCTGGGCAGGGTTGTCGGCAGCCTGGACGGTGATTCCGGGCGAGATCCTCGCGGCACACGATCCCGGATACCGAATGTGGGACTGGAAGGCCGGCGCTCCCGGCGAGCGGCGTTCCCTCGACCCGCACCGGCCGATCCTGGTGGAGGCCTGCGGCGCGCTGACCCCGGCGTCAGCAGCACTGGCCACCACCACGATCTGGATTCAGGCCGACGCGGCCGTCCGGAAACAGCGGGCCCTGGCCCGTGACGGGGACATGTTCGAGCCGTGGTGGGCGCTGTGGGCGGTGCAGGAGGAGCTGCACCGGCTCCGTCACCGGCCCGGGCACCTCGCCGACGTGCGGATCGTCTGCGAGGAACTGTCGAGTTGATGCTGAATGACGGACATCAACTCGACAGTTCCTCGCAGCCCTGAGCCGGGAACGGGCTTGAGCAGACCAGATTCTCAGCCCGCGACTGTCGTGAACGCGTACTTCAGCACGATCGCCAGGACCATGACCACGGCCAGGGTCCCGAGCGCCCACCAGGTGAGGGACCGCTTCCCCCGCTGCACCCGCTTGGCGTCCTCGAAGAAGACGACCCCGCAGACCGCACCGATCGCGAACCCTCCGACGTGGGCCTGCCAGGCGATGTCGGGGATGAAGAAGACCAGCGCCACGTTGAGCGCCAGCACCATCCACAGCGATCTGGTCGATCCGCCGAGACGCCGCTGCACCACCAGCAGGGTGCCGAACAGGCCGAAGATGGCCCCCGATGCCCCGACCACCCCGTCGTACCAGCCGGGGACCAGTGCGCCGCCGGTCTGCGACCCGGTCGCCATGACCACGAACAGGGCTCCCCCGGCCAGCGCCGAGAGCAGGTAGCTGGCGAGGTACCGTCCTCGTCCGAGGAACCGCTCCAGAGCCCGGCCGAGTGACCACAGCGCGAACATGTTGAACCCGATGTGGGTGATGTTCGTCGAATGGGCGAATGCGGAGGTGAGGAACCGCCACGGCTCGGCCTTCCCGGCGGCGGCGCTCAGTGCGATGTCGTTGACGAAGTCCGGGATGGCCAGCTCACCGAGCCAGACCACCACGCAGATGCCGATGAGGGTCCAGGTGACGACCGGGATGTATCCGTCCCGCCTGGCCATTCAGCGCCTGCCCTTCAGGGCGGTGGCGATGGCGGCGTCAATGGTGGGGTCGGCGAACTCGAAGCCGATCTTCGCCAGCAGGTCGCCGCGCACCCGCTGGCCGGTGAGCAGGGCCTCCTCCACCAGCTGGGTCCCGAAGACGAGTTTGGCCGCCGGCGTCGGCAGCGGCATGAAGTGCGGCCGCCGCAGGGCGCTGGCGTAGGCGTCGATGAAGTCCGAATTGGGCACCGGTTCGGGGGCGACGAGGTTGATCGGGCCCTGGACCCGGTCGTCGGTGAGGGCGGCGATCATCGCGGACACGTGGTCGCGCAGGCTGATCCAGGACAGGTACTGCCGGCCCGATCCCATCCGCCCGCCGAGTCCGAGCCTCACCAGGGGCCGCTGCTTGGCCAGGAACCCTCCCATGGGGGCGATCACCTGGCCGGTGCGCAGGGTCACGGTGCGCACGTCCTCGGGCGCCTCATGGGCGACCGTCTCCCAGCGCAGGCAGACCTCGGCGAGGAATCCCTCCCCGGCGTCGTCGTCCTCGCTCACCCACTCGTCGCCGCGGGGGCCGTAGTAGCCGACCGCGGAGCCGTTGAGGAAGACCTTGCAGCGCTCGGAGCTCTCCAGGGCGCGGGTGACGATCCGTGTCGTGTCGACCCGGGAGGTGACGATGCGGTACTTGCGCTCCTCGGTCCACCGGCCCCCGGCGATGGGTTCGCCGGCGAGGTTGATCACGGCGTCGACGTCGTCGAGGAAGGGCGGGGCGATGGAGAGAGTGTCGAGATCCCAGCGGCGGTCGGAGGGCTGGATGGGCTCGTGGCGGGTGAGGGTGACGACGTCGTGGCCCTGCCTGCGCAGCTCCTGGACAAGAGCGGTCCCGAGCAGTCCGGCGAAACCTCCGATGGCGATGCGCATGGGGTCAGTCTATGGAGGCGTCCATGGGCCGCGCCGAGCCCCGGCCTCAGACGCGGGATCCTCGGGAGTATGCGCGGAACAGAAGGGCGCAGACGGTGGCGCAGGCCGCGCATGCGGCGGGCAGCAGCAGCGAGTCCCCCAGGCCGCGGGCCAGGTCGTGGCGGGCGGCGACGCGGGCGTCCATCATCATCGCGATGAGCGCGGAGCCGAGTACCGAACCGACCTGACGGACGGCGTTGTACACCCCGGACCCGGCCCCGGCGTCGTCGGGACGCAGGTCGTGGGTGCAGGTCAGGGAGATGGGCGACCACATGTGGGCGGCCCCGATGCCCATCACTCCCGCCAGGATGCAGAACACCCAGAAGGCGGTGGTGCTGTTCATGGTGAGGGCCCAGCCGAGGTTGGCCAGCGCCGTGAGTCCGGTGCCGACCATGGCGATCCGTCCGGAGCGGAACCGGTTGAGATGTTTTCCGACCAGCGGCGAGAGCACCCCGGAGAACAGGGCGGTGGGCACCAGGACCAGGGCCGCCATCGTCGGCGAGAGGCCGCGGGCCTGCTGGAGGTAGACGGCGGTGGGCAGGCTCATCGCGGTGACCGTCATGCCGACGAAGAAGATCGCGAGGTTCGCCAGGGTGAAGTTCCAATTGCGGAACAGGCCGAGTGGAAGGAGCGGGTCGGAGGTCTCGGCCCCCTTGGTACGGCCGCCCCGGGTTCTGGACCATCGGGTCTGGGAGATCACGAAGGCGCCCATGATCAGGACGCCGAGCCCGATGAGCAGGGGCACCGAGAGGATGCCGGAGATCGTGCCCCAGTCGAACCGCTCGCCCTCCTGGATACCGAAGACCAGCAGCGCCATGGCGATGCCCGAGAGCGCAACGCCCACCCAGTCGAGGCTGCGGGAGCGGCGCTCCAGCTCGGGAACGGCCACCCATGCGCGCCACATGCCGAAGATGCCGACCGGGACGTTGACGAAGAACACCCATTCCCAGCCGATGGCGTCGACGAGCAGGCCGCCGAGAATGGGGCCGACGAAGCCGGCGACCCCGGCTGTGGCTCCCCAGATGCCCATCGCGGCGCCGCGGCTGCGGGCCGGGAAGAGCCGGGTGATGACGGTCATCGACTGGGGGCTCATGAGTGCGGCACCGATGCCCTGGAGGGCGCGGGAGGCGATGAGCATCTCGATGTTGACCGACAGCCCGCAGGCCAGCGAGGCGACCGTGAAGATCGCCATTCCGGCGAGGTAGACGTTGCGCGGGCCGAAGCGGTCGCCGAGGCGTCCGCTGATGAGCAGGGGGACGGCGTAGGTGAGCAGGTAGGAGCTGGTGACCCAGACGCCGCCGGTCAGATCCGTGCCGAGGGCCCGGATGGTGGCGGGCAGGGCGGTGGTGACGATCGTCTGATCGACCATCAGCATGAAGAATCCGATGATCACGGCCCACAGGGCCGACCATGCGCGCTTGACGGTGACCTCGTGGCCGAATCGGTCGCGGGCAAGGTCGGACGCCGGCTGGTTGGAGGCCTGCTGGTTCATCGACGACGTCTCGGGCCGGTCGCTCGGCTGGGAGTTCTGTTCGTCTCGCTGCTGGTTGCTCGGCGTGGGGGACGCGCTGGGTGTGTCTGGCATGGCGCGGGCAAGCCTATGCCCCGCGACCGGCGGCCGACCCCGCGTTCGGGTGTCAGGCGATGAGCGTGCCCTGGGCCCCGGTTTCAGTTTCGGGCTGGTGGGCGGAGTCCTCCCCGGCATCCGGGCCGGGTGGGAGGTCGTGGCGGAGGCGTCGGGGCGGGTGGACCTGGGGCCGGCCGGTGTCGGGGTCGAAGGTGATGCGCCATTGGTCGGCGGCGGGAGCGAATCGGTGGGGTTCGATGACCCCGTGGTGATGCCTGCAGATCAGGACGAGGTTATTCAGGGAGGTGGGTCCGCCGGCCCACCAGGGGATGACGTGGTGGGCCTGACAGGCCGGTGCGGGAACGGTGCAGCCCGGGAAGACGCACCCGGAGTCCCGCAGGGTCAGGGCCTTGCGGATCTGGGGCGTCACCAGCCGGTGCTCCCGTCCCACATCCAGGATCTCGGAGGCCTGGCCGAGAACGGTCGGCAGGATCCCGGCGTCGCAGCAGGCCAGACGCACCTGGGAGGCCGCAACATCGGCGCCGGTCTCGGTGGTGCCGGTCACCGCGGTCCGCAACCGGGCGACCGACACCTCATCCAACATGGTGCCGTCGGGGCGGAGGCCGGTGGCCGCCGCCTCCACAGCGAGCTGCAGGAGCCTCGTGTAGTCGAGGGTGACCACGACCCGCGGCGCCTCACCGCCGGCGACCGGGACCTGTCCGGCGCTCTGGAGGGCGGTGACCATGTCAGTGATCGCGTCGGCCTGCCGTTGGGCGGTGGTGCGGGACTCCCGCTCCCCCAGGACGGTCCGCGCCGCGAAGTACTGGCCGGCACTCAACTCCCCCGTGGCCCTCTGCGCCTTGAGGGTCTCGAGTTCGCGGCGTTCGTCACCGCGCCCCCGTTCCACGCAGGCCCCGACGACTGTGCGCAGCAGGTCGCCCTCCATCTGCGGCAGTCGTCCCCAGAAGCGGACCGAGCCCCGACCGTCCTCGACGAAGGTCAGTTCGCGCTCGCGGACGGCCCGGCGGCGGCGCCGTTCGGCCTCGGCGGCTCGCCCGTCGGGGGTGGGGGCCAGGTCGGGGGCCACCTGCTCCAGCACTCGATCGGCGGAGCGGGCGATCTGGCCGGTGGTGGCCCCACCGGCGGCCTGATCGATCAGCCTCTCGGCGGCGGCTCGTCGTTGCGCCTCACTCATGTCGTGGCGCGGAAGGTCGCGCAGCACGGCCCCGGCCGCGGCGGCCTTGTTCGGTGAGACGGTCCCGGCCAGGGCGGCGTCACGCACCCGGGGGTCGGCGGTGATCCGGCCCGCCTGATGCACCAGCCCGTTGGCCTCCGAGGAGCTGCGGCCCTCGGTGACCGCCAGATAGTCCGACAGCGGGGTGCCGGCCGCCTTCTCGGCCGCGCAGGTCTTGGCGGCCCGGTCCGTCCACACGGCAGCCTCGGCACACATCCGATCGGCCAGGCGGCGCATGGCCCTCATCGCGGCCAGAGTCTGGGCGGGGTTCATAGTGGCGGCGCAGCTGCGGTCGAGGAGATCCAGAGCCTCCTCGATGACCTTCACGGTCTGCCACACGTTGCGTTTCCCACTCATGTAGACACTGTATTCGACGAAGGTGAAAGAATCCATAGTCTCTTCCTAAGAATCGATGCCATTGATTCTTAGAACAGGACCTTGACAGGTCCGCCCGGCGTGTGCTTCCGGCGTGTGACGTAGTGTCGAGTTGATGCGTATCGGTGGTGGGGGTTGTGTCGGATTTATGTGAATTGACTTCCCGGTTGGCGACGTTGGCGCCGAATATGGACGTCGGCGCCAATTCTCCGAGGTGACGTCATCTTTTGGGGCCCACGTGAAATCCCGCAGCATGAGGATGGAGGGGGACCTGCCCCGGCGACTAGACTTGACCACCCGTCGCTCAAGGCCACAGGCGCGTGAGGAGCTGACCCCACAGGCCGGAGAGGAACTGCAGAATGACCGCACCCAACGTCAACCACATCCTGATCGCCGGGGTCGGTGGGCTTGGCACCAGCATGGTTCACGAGGCCCTCGAGCGCGAGCTCACCGTGTCCGTCCTGGTGCGCGACCGTGGCAGGCTCCGCACCCGCCTGGACGCCGGCACCATCGCCAGGCTCTCCAGGATCACTATCGGCGATGCAACCAATCCAGCCGCCCTCGACCGCGCCATGCAGGACGTCGACGTAGCGATCTCCGGGAATGGCGCTCACCGGAGGATGGCGCTGGCCATGGCCGAAGCGGTCAAGCGCAACGGCGTCCAGAAGTTGGTCTGGCCCGCCGGCGGCTCCAACGCAATGGATGAGGACGGAGTCACTCCCGCGTACAAGAGGCTCCTGGACTCGTGGCCGGGGGCCGAGCAGGCCTACCTCGCCCACCAGGCCTGTATCGATGCCATCCGAGGGGCCGGCATCAACTACGTTATCTTCGGCCCCGGGCGCATGACCCCTGCCGGTCACCGCAGCCCCGACGTCGCAGCGACCGTGCGCATCAATCGCGTCGCCGGAATGTCCATCTCATACGAGGACGCCGCCTGGGTCATGCTCGAAGCGGCCACCACCAACGGCTGGGATCGGGAGCTCGTGAGCGCCGCGACATGACGCGCTGGCGAACAGGTTCCAAGGCCCTGTACAGCGACGCGCCTGTTGGAGCCGAAGCCAGGCACGCATTCCGGGAATCTTGAGACTGGACGGTCTCAGGTCAGGAGGGTCTGACGTTGACCGACAGGAGTTCGCGCACCGGGAGGGTCCGTGACGCCGTGCGGGTCATCGGGATCGTGCCCGACTGTCCCAACGCGCTCCACGACACCGTCCACGACGCCGTGGCCCGCACCTGGCGATCGCCGCGCTTCTGATACCGGTACCCGCAGTCAGGAGACTCCGCCCGCGGCTCAGCCGACACCGGACGCCGGGTCATCGACGTGCACCGGACCACCGCCTCCCCCATATCGAAACTGACACCGGTGCGCACCGCCGTGATCGAGACCGTGACCCCCTGATTCGACGCGGTCGACGCCACCCGGGCCGACGACCCGTCATAGAGCCACAACGGCTGACCCACCGCCACGATGTGCCACCGGTTCACCGACGGGTCGGGATCGATACCGACACTCGGCGCCGGGAGCCTCACCGAGGCCGCCGCCGAGATCGCCCAGGCCCTCACCTGCGCCGCGGACGGGCCCGAGGCCGCTGCCGCCGGCGCTGCTGCCGGGTCCGGCTCGTACAGGACGCCTTCCCGCCCACCATTGCCATTGGTCACCGCAGCCCCACCCCCACCCGAGGACCCCGACCCACCACCAGCACCGCTCGAGGAACTGCCACCACCACCGCCACTCGGAGCAGGACCAGAACCCGACGACCCCGACCCACCTGAACCCGAGGAACCACCACCAGAAGAGCCAGACTCGGTCCCCGTAACCGAAACCGCATCTCCGCCCGCCACAGCATCAATGGACGACTCCGCCCAAGCTGCTGACGCACTTACGACCAGCATCGCCAGGGCTGAAAATAAGGCAGCAATCATGCGTCGCACGTCGCCACCTTCTTCGAGTTGCCCTCGCTGATCACAAGAGACCCGTTACGCCGATCCAATTGAAAATTGTCACGGCGAAGCGTCCCCTTGTCAACAACCTTGCCGCTAGTGTCGACAAATGTCATCGACGTCAGGTCCATACACGCATCGATTGAAATAGCGTGAGACGCACCCGGATCAACCCGAGTGATAGTTGTGACTCGCCCGGATGATGTTGGAGTTGCATGATATCCTTGTTTTCGCGTATGAGTGTAGAGGTTCAGCATAGCTTGCTCATACTCACCAGACACGATGGATTTCATGGCTGCGGGAAGTTTGGTCCCCCCACCCTGCTTATTCATTTCAATGATTTGATCCAAGTACTTCGCGTACACCGCCTTGGCCTCCGTGAACAGCGGATCCTCTGATGGTGTCGGAGTCGGCGTCCCTGGCGATCCACTCGGCGTCACCGTCGACGCACCAGAACCTGACCCCGCCGGCGACGCCCCGGCCCCGGCGTCACCCCCACCGCACCCCGCCGCCCCGGCCGCCATCACCACAGCCAGCCCGACAGCCACCCAGCGCCGCACGCCGACAACACGCACCCGTCCTGTCGACCGCACGCTTCCCGACCGCGCACGTCCCGACCACACCGCCCACCCCTCAGCCCGCACCATGACCGAAGAATGGCAGACGCACCGCAAGAAACTCCAGAGTCTGTCCAGAAATCTGTGGACAACTCCCGAAATTGCCGCCGGTCGGCTCCCGCCGGTCGACCCCCTCCGGCCGGCTCCCGCTGTCCGGCATCACCACGCCCGCACATGACACCGCCCCGGACTCCACATTGGGAATCTGGGGCAGCTCAGATCAGAGCACAGAGCTCAAACAATGCACGAAGGCCAGAGCCCGATCACACTCCGCGACGGGCCCTCCGCCGCACGATGCTCGAGGCCTCCTCCTCCACGAAGTCGTGGATCTCGTCGTCGGTGAGAATGTCCAGCAGCATCGAGCCGGTCCGGGCCGATAGCAGGTTCATGAACTTCCGCGCGAACTCAGAGCGCCCCCCGGGCTGGTCGGCGCCGTACTTCACCACCACGGCGGCGGCCTCCCGCACCAGGCGGCGGTCACGCGCCACGGACGCGCGATCCTCCAGCAGGCGTCCGAACTCCGCCTCGCCCATCAGCGGGTCGGCGCTCTCCATGACGTCTCCCAGTACCGTCCAGCGTCGCCAGGCGAGCTTGAGGTAGTTGCGGTCGCGATTGCCGGCCTGGCTGCCGATCCAGCGGTCGGCGGGCAGCCGGAGCTCGCCGACGATCGTCTCTCCGGGCCACCTGGCGTAGACCAGATCCGGGAAGACCCGCAGTGACAGGAAGGACCACACGCCGTCGTGGGCGGCGTCCGAGGGGATCGGGTTGATCACCTCGGCCAGGGCCTTGCCCAGCGTCATGCCGTAGCCGTCGCGTCCGGCCTTGGTGGTGAGGTCGAACCCGGACACGCGGGCCACCACGCCGTCGCGCCAGGCATCGATCTGGGCGGCCGGGGCCAGCGGTCCTGCGGCGGGATCACTGGTGGTGATGTGAGTGGTGTCGACGAGGTACTCGGGGGTCGCTCCCTCGCCGAGGCGCCGGGCGTGGTCGGCCAACAGCTGGATCGCCTCACCGGCCCTCAGCCGGGGAATCAGGACGCTGCTCACTTCTTCTCCTTGAGGAAATCGGTTCCGGCCTGGAGCAGCGCGAAGACCCGCCCGGGATCGCTTCGCAGCAGGTCGACGGCGCCGCGGAGGGTGACGTCGAGGTAGGTGGCGCACAGCTCCTCGAGTGCCGCTCCGGTGCTGCCCTCGTCGAACTCGTCGACGGCGTCCTCGGAGGTGTTGAGCGCCACCGACATCAGCATCTGCAGCAGGATGTCGCGGATCATGATCGGCTGGGCGATGGTGTTCTCGGCCCCCAGCAGTGCTTCGGCGGCCGGATGGTCGCGGTTGACGAAGAGCCTCACCGATCCGAGGAAGGGGGCGTTGAGGTCCTCGGCCTGAAACTTCACCAGCCAGGCGCTCCCGACCGGGAACTCGCCGCCGCGGAACTTCACGGCCTCGACCGGGAAGAGGGCCGAGTCGCCCTCCAGCCGGAACCGGTACAGGTCGTCGCTGACGAACAGTCGGCTGCCCTTGAGGTAGGCGGCCCGGTTGTTCCCTGCGGCCCCGTCGGGCCCGTCCAGCACCACCTCGTAGCGGACCTCGAGGTCATTGGCGGTCTGGCCGGCGGGCACCTCGACGGCGATGTCGACGGCCCTCTGGTCGACGCCGACGGGCTTGGCCCACAGGTATCGGCGTCCGGTGGAGGGGCAGTCGACCCGGAGCACGGCGAGCAGCCGGCGCATCCCGTCGTCGGCGCTCAGGCCGCTCTGCGAGATGACCTTCTCGGGGTCGATCGTGACCCTGCCGTGGACGGTGGAGTCGGTGACGTAGTTCCATCCGACGACGTGGTCGCCGGGCCCGAACCGTCTGCCGTCAACCTCGAGGGTCGGTGCGTCGTAGCTGACGGCCGGCGGCAGCACTACCCGGAATGGCAGCAGTCTCATCAGGCATCTTCTCCCAGGAATGTGCAGTCGATGGCGACTCCGTCGGGGTAGCAGACGTCGACGGTGAACGTCTCCCCGGAGCGCACGCGGATCCCGTCGTTGTCGTACTTGACGCCCTCCGACGTCGTCCATGACCCGATGTAGACCTCGTCTGGATCGCCCAGGGAGTTGCGCCCGTCGATCCCGATGTCGAGCTTGGGCGTGACGCGCACGTAATCGCCGTCGGAGCGGGCGAGCAGGGTGATCCGGGTGGTGGCGGTCGTCGGGTCGCCGTCACCGGACGGCGGTACCAGTTCGTATCCGGTGACCTCGACCTTGGAGGTCCGGGCGCGGACGTCGCGGGACTGCCTGCCGGGCTTGGACCCGGCGTCGGGGGAGGTCTTCGCGACCGGCCGGGAGAGCACGCCCAGTGCGGTGGCGAGCTGGCTGGTGCTCTCCTGGGGAGAGTCGTCGATCGCGTCGGCGGGGGCCAGGAAGGCGCGGACCTCCTCGCTGACCCGTCGCAGACCGGTGTTGACCAGCCTCTTGTTGGCCGATTCCAGCGAGTTCGGGTTCCAGGAGTCATGGGTCGGGGGTTCGGACGCCGAGAAAGCGCCGTCGAGTTCGCGGACCGGCTTGAAGACGCCGACCCACTCCCCGATCATGTTCCGGTAGCTGGGGTATTCGCGATCCTCGACGACGAGTTCAGCCTGATTGCGCATCATCGTGACGCGGTTCTCATTGCTCTTGAACGGGTCGCCGGGAGGCACCGCACAGGGGGTCAGCGCCAAGTGCCCGACCAGTGTCTTGGGGTTGCGGCACCAGATCTCCTCGACGGCGACCGACGGGTCGACGTCAACGCCGGCCTCGACGCCGTCACCCGCCGCCTGGGCGCGGCGCACCGCCTGGAGGCAGGCCTCCTTGGCGGCGACGACGCGGGAGTCCTGGGCGTCGGGGATGCGGAAGTCGCGTCCGTCGACGGTGATGCTGATGTCCATCCGGCGCCACGGCGGCTGATCGGCCACGCGCTTGGCCCACAGGTTGACCGGGACGGCGGTGCGGGACTCGGCGATGAAGGCGTCACGGCCGTCCTCGTAGGCCGGGGAGAGCACGAGCAGCGAGGTGCCGGTCTCCTCGGGACCGAAGGTGCGCTCGAACACGGCCTCGCCGATGGCCCGGGCGTCCGCCCCGCGGACGGGCTGCACCACCGAGGAGTCGGTGGGCCCGGACCGTGCTCCCCACCACTGCTGGCCGGTGTAGCGCCGGTTGCCGATCTGGAAGTTGGGGTTGACGGCGGCGGCGATGAGCCGCTCCTCGTACTGCCCGGGGGCGTTCTGGATGCGGGTCCAGATGATGAGGGTGCCGCAGGTGGAGGCGCGGAATGCGGCTGCCTTGCCGAATCCGTAGGTGCCGCCGCCCAGTGCCCGGCTGCGCGGGGCGCCGACGGTGAGCACGAAGTCGCGGTAGTTGGTGGGGTCGTTCTCGCCGACCTGGGAGTCGTTGTTGGTGGGGCCGTCCAGGCCGCAGGTGCCACGATCGTGGATCTCGATGGCCTCGACGCCGTCGTCGGCGAGCGCCGCGGCCAGGCCGGAGCTGGGGCTGGTGCCGGTGAAGACGTGGTCGCGCAGGATGGCGGCCACTCTGCCGTCGATGCGGCGGAACCGCATCTGGTACTCGGGGACCTTTCCGTTCAGGCGCGCGTCCCAACTGTTCTGCGCGGTCTCGCGCAGCAGCAGGCTGGGCGTGGCGACACTGGTCCCCAGCAGTTTCTTGGTGCCGTCGCCGGCGATGTCGCCCGGCCCGAACGGCTTGGCGATCCAGTCAAGATCGATCATCTACTTCGTCCTCGTCCCATAGCGAAGCGCATCATGGCTGCCACCGGGGCAACACGGCTCAGGCGCAAGATCCATGCGCCCAAACTTAGCCCCAGCGCCCGGCCAGTTTCCAGACGGGCCCACCTGTCGGACCGGCTCCCCGCAAGCAAGTAGACTCTGTCAACTGGCCGTCGTGCACAGGGCCCTCCCCTTCAGCCGTCGCGACCCTCCGACCTGCCCGAGGCCGGTCACCCCACGGCGCGACGCGCCTTGGAGCGCACCACCCCGGCGGCCTCCTGTTGCACGAAGTCGCGGATCTCGTCCCCGGAGAGGATGTCGAGGTACAACGATCCTGTCTTCATACAGACCAGCTTCATGAATTTCCGTGCGAATTCCGACCTTCCACCCGGCTGGTCGGGACCGTACTCGAGGACGACCTTCGCTACCTCGCGAACCAGCGGCTTGTTCCTGGCCACAGCGCTGCGCTCGAGCAGTGCCCCGAACTCGTCCTCACCGAACAATGGCGAGGCGGTCTGCATGATGTCGCCGAGCAGAATCCAGCGCCTCCAGGCAAGCTTCAGATAGTTCCGGTCACGGTTCCCGGACCCTCCGATCCAGCGATCCACGGGGAGTTTCACGCTTCCCTGCGACCTCTCCCCCGGCCAGCGACCGTGGACGACATCTGGGAAGACCCGTAACGACAAGTAGGACCAGACACCGTCGTGAGCTGCATCCGCCCTACACGGATTGATCACTTCGGCAATGGCGCGTCCCAGAACCAGGCCATGGCGCTGACGCCCGTCGAGCGTGGAGAGATCAAGACCAGCCAGGCGCGAGACGATCTCCTCACGCCACTGCTTGACCTGCTGCCGTGTCGGTGCGGAACCACCAGTCGGGTTGGCGACACCGAGGTCGTCGGTGTCGACGAAATCCGATGGGTCGCCACCCTCGCTCAAGGCCCTCGCATGCGTTGAGAATTCCTTCATAGCCTCTGAAGACCTCAGCCGCGGAATGAGCATCCCCGTCATCGTTTCTCAGCCCCCTCGAGAAAACTGGTGGATTCTTGGAGCTGCGAGAACACCCTGTACGGCGTCTCCCGGATGTCGTTCACTGCCATCTGCAGAGGCTCGTCAAGATAATTGGCGCACAACTCGTCAAGAACCGCACCCGTGCTCCCCTGCGGGAAATCATCGAGAACCTCATCATCGTTCTGTCGCGAGGCAACCGTCACGAGCATCTGGAGGAGGACGTCGCGCATCAGCACCGACTTGGCCGGGCCGGTACCCGTGTCGATCAGCTGCTTCGACACGGGATGATCCCGATTTACGAAGAGACGCACCGAGCCCATGAACGGGGCAATGAGGTCCTCTCCTTGGAACTTGATGAGCCAGGCGCTCCGGGCCGGGAACTCCCCGCCACGGAAGCTCACCGCCTCGACGGGAAACAGTGAGCCGTCGCCTTCGAGCCTGAATCTGTACGGCCTGCCACCGGCATAGAGACGACTGCCCTTCAGGTGCGCGGCGCGATTCGATGTCGCCTCACTGTCCGGTCCGTTCAGCACGATCTCATATTGAACCTCAAGCTCCTCCGCGACCGTGCCAGCAGGAATCTCCAGAGCGAGACTGACGTCGTGTCGGGCGAGATCCATCCTGGAGAGCCCGCTGAACCGCTCTCCCGTGGCAGGACAGTCGGCACGAATGACTGCCGTCATGCGCCTCAGCTCGGAGCCAACTAGGCCACTCTGCACAATCAGCTCCTCCGGATCATACGCAAGCCGGCCCTCGACCTTCATCTCGGTGAGATAGTCCCAGCCCGAGATGTCCTCGCCGGCCTCAAAGCTCTTTCCCCTCAACCACATACGAGGGACCTGCTCCTCGAGCGTGTCGTCCTGTAGGGCCCGGAACGGCATGACCCTCATCAGATATCCACCCCTTGGAAGCTGCACTCAATCGCAGCATCGCGGGGATAGCAGATGTTCACAGTGAACGTCTCTCCAGATGCGACTCTAATCCCATCATTGGAATAGCTCACACCTTCCGAGGTCTCCCAGGAATCGACAAATACCTCGGCATCCTGAATATTCTGATTCCCTTCCACCGCTACAGAGAGCTTCGGCGTGACGTGAACAGCCTTGGCATCCGATCGTGCCAGGAGGGTAAACTGGGTCATTTCGGAGTTTGGATCCGATCCAAGTCTTTGGGGGAGCAGCCGATGAGATTTCACCTCCACCTTCGAGGACCGGGTGCGCGTACCCCCACGCTTACTTTTCACTCGTTTCCTCCCCTTCCCCCCTCTTCCCCCAACCACGTTCTCCGGTTCCATGGCAGGGGCAACCAGATCACTCAGGGCAGCAGCCAACTCACCAGCCGAAGACTGGTCCTTGACAACCTCAGGATCCGGCTCAGGAGCGAGGAAGCTCTGCACGGCCTCTTTGATCCTAATCAAGCCCATATTGACGAAAGTCTTCTTGTATCCCTGTAGGGCGCCAGGGTTCCACGTGTCGTGCGTGGGTGGCTCCGATGCGGAGAAAGCCTCATCCATCTCCAGCTCGGGTTTGAAGACGCCCACCCACTCACCTCGTCCGTTCTGAGTCTTGGGATAGTCCCGCTCCTCGACGACCAGTTCGGCGCTGCTCCTCATGAGCGTCACAACGTTCACAGCGCCGGGCTCATTGAACGGGTCTCCGGGTGGTACAGCAAGTGCAGTCATGGCCAGTCGTCCGATCAACCTCTTCGGCCTGCCGCACCGGATCTCCCGGTCCTCGACGAGCAGATCCGCGTTCGGCTCGCCCGCCTGTAGCTTCCGGATCGCTTCAAGACAGCGTTCCTTTGCTGCGACGATCTCTGACTCTGCAGCCCCCACGAGCTTCTGCAGTCGCCCGTCGACGACGATGCTGATGCCCATTCGACGATCTGCTGCCTGACCTTCTATCATTTTCGGCCACAAGTTCCGGGTGGCCGCTTTCGCGATCTCCTCGATGAAGGTGACACGTGCCATAGCATCGTCATTTCCGTCCTCGAACAGGGGATTCAGCACCATGATCGATGTACCCGTCTCGTCTCCGGTGAAGCGCCTCTCGAACAGCGACTCACCCAGTCCGTGAGCGTCGTCGTCCAGAACCGGTTCGACCCGGGGCATCCCGTTGAACTCCTCACGGCGGCCCCACCACTGCTGTCCCGTGTACCTGACGCCGCCTTCCTCGAAACTCTTGTTGACTGCGATAGCGATGAACCGTTCCTGGAACTGGCCAGGCTGCGGTTCGATCCGAGTCCAGACGAGAATGGTCTCATGCCGACTGGCACGAAAGGCTGACGTCTTCCCGAAACCGTATGTTCCGGCACCATACTGCTGGTCACGCGGTGCGCCGACGGTGAGGACGAAGTCTCTGTAGTTGGTGGTCTCCCCCCTCGGCGCACGCTTGTCATTGCGTGTCGGGCCGCCAAGGCCGGTTGTCCCACGATCGTGAATCTCGATCACCTGCATCGAAGGTGCATGCAGCCTCTTGTCCAGCTCAGATCCCAGAGCAGTCCTCGTGAAGACTTGCTGGCGAAGGATCCTCATCACCCGCTCATCCAAGGTTCTGAATCGCATCTGATACTCAGGGACGTGGCCCTTGCGACGTGCATCCCAGCTGTTCTGTGCGGTCTCCCGAAGAAGGAGGCTCGCTGGCGCAACGCTGGTTCCCAACAGCTTCTTCGTGCCGTCACCCGCGATGTCACCGGGCCCGAAGGGCTTGGCCACCCAGTCGAGTTGGATCATCAGTCGCTCATCACCTTGTCCAGAACCGTATCGAGTTGATCGTCCAGCCGGCCGGGCGCGGACACCAGGTCGAGTGTGTACCGCACCTTCGTGATGGCATCGCGCCACTCAGTGGGCAGATCGCCATACCTCAGTCCTGGGAACTCTGGCGTGACCCTCCACGCGGAGACGTCCGTGGATACCGCGTATCTCACAGAATCGTGACTGTCTCTGACATTGAGCCCCGCATCCCTCACCTTCCGGAACAGAGGCCACTGCGGGACGCCGAGCCCGACCAGCTCATTGACTTTCTCGCGTATGCTCTGACCGTCGGGACTGTCGACAACGTTGAGCCTGATCAGCGTCAGGTCATGACCGTCTGTCACATCCAGTTGACGAAGGCTCGAGATGTCGACGATGAGTCCCTCCTTCGACGAGGTCTTCACCTCGAGATCCCCGTTCACAGTCGTGAAATCGTGGCAGTCCCCTTTCGGACCGGTCCAGATGTCCACCGCGAACTGGGGGTTGCGACGCGCCAGCCATCCCAGCACGACAAGCTCCCCGAAAAGCCCACGGCTGGCCTCGGGGCTCATCTCCTTCGCCGGCCGGAGGAGACGCCGCCATTCCTCAAGAGCGTTCTGAATCTCGGCAGGCGCAGAGATCACGTCCGCCGACAGCCGTCTGATGATGTCGTCGGCAAGAGCCGCGAACACGTCGCGGTGACCATCGGAGACGCAGTGCAGGTCCAGGTATCTGACGCCGTCGTCCCTCCTCTCATCAAGGTTGAGGGACTCCCCGATGATCGGCTTGAAGGCGTAGTCCTCGTCGATCGGCAGGAGGAGATGCCGATGGCTTTCCCGGTCGACGGCGTACTGGAGCCCGTACGCCTGTCCTGGCACGGAGCGCTTGATCATCCCCGAACTGGTGTCTCCGTAAAGGTGCGACAGCAGCGACCTGTAGACCTGAAGTGACGCAGTCACTCCTCCACCCCCTCCAGAACGTCCTCCTCGTCCTCAGGCGAGGTGGGTTCAACCAATGGCCTCACAGACACGAAGGAGTCATCGAGACGACCTTCACCGTCGACGTCCGGGAACACGATCCCGAACGCCACAAGATCCTCGCCCGCGTCCATCGGCATATCGGCTCGGCGACTCGGTTTATCCGGAGTCCCGTCCGTGGCCACGGCCCGATTACTCAGCGGGTACAGCACGAGGAGACCCTTGCGGTTCCCGAATCTCCGTCTGATCGCGATCTTGTCGCCCTCATCGTCGGGGGCCTGATCCGGGTAGACCGAGGGGTCGATATCGACGATCCTGTCCATCGGGGACATCACAGCCTTGAAATCGAGCTTCGCCGGCTCCGCCCCCGCCTTGAGGGGTGTACGGGCCAGCTTGGCAACCGTGACCCCTCCCAAGCCGAACTCGCCGTACTGCTCGACTGCCCCGTCCGTCGGATTGCCCATCAGCACGACGTTCCAACTGGAGCCGGCCGCATACTTCGCCATCCAGTCATCCATCGCGGCAGCACGGTCCGCCCTCGTGAATGTCTTGAGATCTTCCTGATAGCGGAAGGACTTCAGGAACCCGCGGACAGCATCGTTGTCCACTCCTCGTGCGATCATCGCGGCCATCCCCTTGCGCAACGGCTCGAACTGAGCGTCCCTCACCATGACATCCGCGGCCAGCTTGTTGTGCGCTGTGACGTCGGGTCTACCATCCATCAGGAAGGTCTGGAGACGTACTCCGCTCATCCCCACCTGCACCAGCCAAGCGTTGTGCATCTTGCCCGCGCCGGTGATCTCGAGGCGACCGGGATGCGTCCTCACCTTGAGACCGACCTCGGCCGGCGTGTACTCCGACCCTCTGATGGATCTGATCTCGTCACGTAGGTCGTTCTCCACCCTGGCCAGGAATGCGTAATCCTGATCCAGCCCCTTGGTCAACCAGATCCTGGGTAGGTCGTCATATCCCGTCCGGTAGCCGAACCACCGACCCATCTGCATGAGCGTGTCGTAGGCGTTGCTCGTCCTGGTGAAGTAGGAGACGACAAGTCCTTCGAGTGTCAGGCCACGGGCCAGCGTGCCGCCACCCACAGCGATGACAGTACGAGGATGATCGTCGTCATAGTTGAGCCGGTCCGCGGAACGCCCGTTGTCGACGATGACCTCGACATCTCGGAGAATACCGGGAATCTGCTGGCGCACCGCCTCCCACTCCGGCACACCCTCCACCTCGGCGCTCACGACACGCCCTGACTCCTGTTCCCAGGACTCCTTGAACCTCGTCAGATCTCCTCGCCGGACCTGCTGCTCCATCTCTGCGCAGAGATCAACGAGCCGGGACTGCATCGCAAAATGCGGAGCCGTGTAATGGGTGGTGTGGACCAGCATGGATGAATGGTCCCGTTGACCCCTCACACGGCGAATCGCGGACGCGACGATGAACCACTCGACCGCGTCCACCAAGGTGCCGGGCAGGTCCGGGTCGAACTCCGCGCGAATGTCGGGCTTCGACGGCGGCTTGAGACCATCGGCGTCCGTCACGGCCCGCACCATGTCGAGCCCGTCCTCGTCAAGGCCAGGATGATCGGGGTCGGTGCTCGCCAGACCGAACACTCGCTCAGCACCGAAATAGCCGGTCCCTGGCTCAAGGCTGTAGACGAAGTCGGACGGGAAGAGATCCTCGCCGTCATCCGGGTCCATCAGCACATTGGCGAAAGGAGTGGCGGTGTAGGCCACATAGGACCCGACAGACACCAGATTCCAGATCTCGCGGAGCTTCTTGTTGATCTCGGAGATCTTCTCCTTGTCGGCCTGGGAGTTGGGCGTGGCCTGATCTGCCTCGTCATCGATGATGAGGATCGGACAGCGCCGACGGGCCTCAATCGGCATCTGGCTGAGGCTCCACCGGAGATTCTCAAGTCGGGTCTTGTTCTTCTTGACCACCGCACAGCCCCAGAGCAGGCTCTTCCTCCCGAAGGTCGCCTGGAGATTCGGGTCCTTGTTGAAGTCCTGGTCGCCGACGAAAGTCAGGGGCTTCCACGCCTCAGGGTCAATGAAGAGATCGTGATCCAACCTGCTCTGCGTCTGCTCCCGGAGGTTGTTATTGATGCCGGAGAGCACGATGACGAAGCGGTATCCGGCATCCATCGCCCGTGCGACCACCCCGGCGAAGTGGCGTGTCTTCCCGGACTGCACATTGCCCATCACCAAGCCCTTGCGCCGGGCACCGTACTCGTTCGGGTCGGCCAGCAGCCTCGCCACGTCGTAGGTTGTGCGCTCCAACTCGTCCAGCCCGGGCGCATCCTTGCGCGTCAGCTGATCGAAATACCGGTCCCAGCACTCGGTGGTCGGCGGATGCACCAGAGAGGAAAGGCTGGAGCTTCGGTACCGGCTCCCGTCGATCACCGCTCGAGGGATGACAAGGTCAGAGCGCTCCTCGGCAGCCAGTTCAGTCAACACCCATTCGACGTGGTCACGTCGAACAGTCCGGTGCATCTGCAGGAATCTCTCGGCGGCCTCTGGGTATGGCACTCGCTTGGCCTCGACGATCCTCCCGAGTTCGTCCCGGATCAGCTCTGCCATGCCCTCACCAGGAACAGCGTCTTCGCTATCACTCATGGCCACAGGCTATCGGTTCGCTATGACGCTTTTGACCCGAGCCGTCTCCTCGTCCAGATCCTCGTGCTCCCAGAACCGCAGGACCGTCCACCCCTGGCTCTTCAGAAGCGCCGTCGTCTCGATGTCACGCTGGCGGTTCTTCGCCAACTTCGTCGCCCACCACTGACTGTTGTGTTTGGGCGCAACGCCGTGCTCTGGGCAGCCGTGCCAGAAGCATCCGTCGATGAACACAGCGACCCTCCGGCCGGGAAAGGCGATGTCAATTGTCCTGTGCGGAGCGCCGGGCACCTTGTAATTGACCCGGTAGCGCAGACCTTCTGCGAACAGGATCTTCCTCAGCGCGACTTCCGGCGCAGTGTCCTTGCGTCGCTGCGTCTCCATCTGCCTCCGCACGACCTCGGACGGAGGCTCTGGTATTCCAACCATCCCGATCAGCCCGCAACCAGCCGCAACTGGCGTTCTCCAGCTCTGTTCTGGAGTTCCTGCTCAGCGAAACTGCGGAAGTCATCCAACAGGCAGCTCTCACTGTCCTGGGAACCTGATCTGCTGATGTCCTTCCCGATCAGTCGGAGGGCCGCGACCCTGATAGAGGCTGCAGAGCCGGACCCGACAAGGTTGGCAAGATCGACCAGCCCGTTCGTCCCACGATTCCTTTTGTCGGAGTCTGTTCCAAGAATGCGAGCCGCGGCACGGACAGGCGCCGGGCGACGCATCAGCACATCCTTTCCTTTAAGGAGGTCGAACACCTCCCTCTCAGCATCGCCCAACTCATCGACCATCTTGTCAAGCTGATCTCTGTTCTCTGGACCGCACAGTCTGAGAAGCTTCCCCAATTGTCTCTTCTGGCCGACAGTCGTCGCTGCATAGACGCACTCCTGCAACAGCTCAGGTGTGAGCGTCTTTCTGCCGAGCAGCGGCCTGGCTGCATGACACAAGTTCTCGTCACTCGTGTAGCACCGTGTCTGGAGCGCCATCGCCAGTGCCACCAGATCCGTCATCCTGGGCCCTGGGAACCAGGGCTCGAATATTCCTTGGGCCTGCCGCATGCCCCACTTCAGCAGCATCTCCTTGGCTATCGTGCTGCCACAAGTGGTGCGCTCAGGCAGGCACTTCGACAAGGCACTTGCAGCGGCTTTGCCCAGCAGCGGCGGGACCGCATTGCCAATCTGCTTGAAGGCGTCCGACCGGGTCCCCGCGAACCTGAAACGGTCAGGGAAGGTCTGAATCCGGGCAGCCTCGCGGACGGTCAGCGTCCGATCCTCCCACGGATGGATGTACCAGTACCCGTCCTTGGCGATGTGCGCTGTGATAGACCTGCTGAGCCCGTCCACGTCCAGACGGTGATACTTGTCAGTGAAACTGTTAACTTTGTAGCGACGCAGTTCCCTCGGGATCTCCGAATAGAGCATCCCTTTTTTCAATCTTTTGAAGACTTCTAGGTCGTCATTCCGGACAGCCCTGGTCATGTGATCATAGAGGACGCCGTCGGATCCCTCACGCATCAGATTCTCAAACGGAGTCTTCGGGGTTGTTGTGTACGACATCTTCCGCCGTCCAACCCCACCGTTGAGGTTTGGCAGATCTCCGAGCACATCCCTGAGCTTCAGAGGCTTCTGGGCATCGGGCCAGCGCATCACCTTGCCATCCCTGCGTGCGAGCAGGATCATCCGCTGCCGGTGCTGGGGCACGCCGAACTGCCACGCATTGGCCAAGTTGATGCTGGTCTCGTAACCATCTTCCTCGAGAGTTTCCGCAATACGTCGTATGACTTCAAAATCGTCACCAAGACCCATATCAGGCACGTTCTCCATGAGAATCGCGCGGGGTCTCAATCCTTGTGCTACCGATAGGAAACCTCTCCATAGTTCCTTGCGCGGGTCGATCTGCGCTCTCTCACCCGCATCCACCAAGCTACGGATCTTCGCCCGGCCGGCACGACTGAACGGCTGGCAGGGCGGGCCTCCTGCGACCAAATCAACTGTCACGTCGTTCTTCCTGAAAAGGTCCACAAACTCTTTCTGGACGTCCTCGTCACCGAGGTCCCAGTCGAGCGCGAGCCCACCGAAGTTGTGACGATGGGTCTCAAGAGCCGCCTGATAATGATCCACGGACGCGGCGACTGTCCACCCCGCCTCCTCCAGCCCAAGGCTCAGCCCGCCGGCTCCCGCGAAGAGATCGACTGCAAGGTCCTCGCCCCGGTCGGCATGTTCTCGGCACCATCTGCCGAAACCAGTGACGGAGGCCGCGTCTGGACGCCCGTCCTCATCAAAACTGAGGTAGGAACTCCTCACGGTCTTCACCCCAATGGTCGACACCGAGCCTCTTCCCTTCATTCTGCCGCGCAGTGTGAGCTGTCTGCCCCAGGATCACGCGTTCCGCACTCACTTGTCAACGGGAAGACCGTCAACAGTGTGAACACGCTAACCGAGGCCACCGACAAATCGACATGTGTAGCCCAGAGCATGAGCCGAGGTCCAACTCTACCGATCCGCACGCGACCACGCCCCCTCCCGGCCGGACCAGTCATGGCAGCGGCTCACGCGCCCGACAACGGCACCGTATCCAGCACCCTGCCGACGTCGTCCTCCCGGCGGCCGCCCAGACCAACAGCGCCGCCGGACGACTCACAGTCCTGCGCGGTCGCGGGAGAGTCTGATTCCTGCGATGACGAGAAGCGAGGCGACGACGGTCAGGGCGATCCCGGCGCCGGTGACGGCGGTGTCGAACTGGGCGTACTGGTGGGCGTCCCAGTTCCCGCCGGTCAGAGTGCCGGTGAACAGTGCGGTCAGGAGGGTGCCCGCGAGAGCCAGCCCGACGGAGGTACCGACCTGTCCTGCGGTGTCGGCGAGGGCAGCTCCGATGGTGGTGCGGTCGTCGGGCAGTCCGCGCATGACGTTCGTACCGGCGACGACCCCGACGACGCGCATCCCGGTGGCGACGAGCATGAGCGCGACGGCGATCCAGGCATAGCCGTGTGTGCCGAGCAGGCCGTAGACGGCGAGTCCCGCGACGATCACGGCCGATGAATACCACGCGGCCCTCGTCATCCCGGTGCGGGCGATCAACGGACGGATCAGAACCCCGCCCGCGATGAGCACGACGACCTGCGGCAGCATGCCCAGGGCGGCCCGCCCGGGGGTCCATCCGTCGGCGAGTTGCAGGTGCAGCGTCACGAGGTATCCGAGCGATCCGATCGCCAGGGAGCCTGCCGCCTTGAACAAGAGCCCGCCGGCGACCAGCGGGCGGGCGACCAGGCGCAGGTCGATCATGGGGTGCGGGGCGCGGCACTCGCGCAGGACGAACAGCGCCCCGGCGATCCCGGCGCTGGCGAGTGCCGCCCACGGCCAGACCGATGTGGTGCCGGTCTCGGTGAACAGCGTCGGGGCGAGCAGGACGACGATCACGGTCATGGTGCCCAGCACTGCCCCGGTGATGTCGATGGGAGCACGGTGGAGGTCCTCCGGGCGGTCGGCGGGGATGCCGGTGCGGATGCCGATCAGGGCGAAGATCGCGATCGGCGTATTGATCCCCAGGAGCATCTGCCATGGGGCGACAGCCAGCAGGAATCCCCCGGCGACCGGGCCGATGGCCATGCCGACGAGCCCGACCGTGGAGATGACGTTCATCGCCCGGACGCGCAGCTCGTCAGTCTCGAACAGGCGGGGAAGGCCAGCGCCATCGAGCCCGGGGCGGTCATGGTCGCGGCGATCCCGGTGATCGCGCGGATGGCGATCACCTGCCAGACCGCCGTCACCAGCAGCGTAGACAGACTGGCTGCAGCCAGCAGGCCCAGGCCGAGGAGCATCGTGCGACGCCGGCCGAAGCGGTCGGCCAGTGCACCGAGCGGGACCATGAGTCCGCCGAAGATCAGCGTGTACGACATCGTGATCCACTCCAGGGCGGTGCCCGAGGCGGTGCGAGCGGACGGGGCCAGAAGCCGCGGGCCGACGCTCAACGCACCGATGGCCCCGCCATTCCTGGCGGGGCCATCGGGCTATGAGGTTGTGGATGGATCAGACGAGCCTCAGGAGGCGTCGCTCTCCGAACCGCCGCTGGTCAACTCGGCCGGCACCTCGTCGGGGAGCTCCTCGCGGGCCGTCCCGGTGAAGGTGAAGGGCTGCTCCGAGCCCTCCGGGGCGACGTCCACCAGGACGATCTGTCCCGGCTTCACCTCCCCGAAGAGGATCTTCTCGGCGAGCACGTCCTCGACGTCGCGCTGGATCGTCCGGCGCAGCGGCCGGGCGCCCATCAGCGGGTCGAAGCCCCGATCGGCCAGCAGCTGCTTGGCGGCCGGCGTCACCTCGACGCTCATGTCCTTGTCCGCCAGGCGATCCTCCAGCTCGCCGACCATCAGGTCGACAATCCGCAGGACGTCGTCGTGGCTCAGCTGGTGGAAGACGATGATCTCGTCGAGACGGTTGAGGAACTCGGGACGGAAGTGCCCCTTCAGCTCCTCGGTCACCTTGGCCTTCATCCTCTCGTAGCTGGACTCCTCGTCCCCGGCCTTCGAGAAGCCGAGGTTGACGCTCTTGGAGATGTCGCGGGTGCCGAGGTTGGTGGTGAGCACGATGACCGTGTTCTTGAAGTCCACCACGCGGCCCTGGGCATCGGTCAGACGCCCCTCGTCGAGGATCTGCAGCAGCGAGTTGAAGATGTCGGGGTGAGCCTTCTCGATCTCGTCGAAGAGGATCACCGAGAACGGCTTGCGGCGCACCTTCTCGGTGAGCTGCCCGCCCTCCTCGTACCCGACGAAGCCTGGCGGGGATCCGAACATCCGCGACGCCGTGTGCTTCTCGGAGTACTCCGACATGTCCAGCGTGATGAGGGCGTCCTCGTCGCCGAACAGGAACTCGGTGAGCGCCTTGGTGAGCTCGGTCTTGCCGACGCCCGAAGGCCCGGCGAAGATGAACGAGCCCATCGGACGCTTCGGATCCTTCAGGCCAGCACGGGTACGGCGGATCGACCGCGACAGCGCCTTGACGGCGTCGGTCTGGCCGACGTACCGCTTGCCGATCTCATCCTCCATGTGGAGCAGCCGCTCGGACTCCTCCTCGGTGAGCTTGAAGACCGGAATGCCGGTGGAGCTGGAGAGCACCTCGGCGATCTCCTCCTCGCCGACCACTGCCGGCACCGAGGAATCACCTGCCTTCCACTCCTCCTCCTTGGCCTCGCGCTCGGAGATGAGCTTCTTCTCGTCATCGCGCAGACCGGCGGCGCGCTCGAAGTCCTGAGCGTCGATCGCCGACTCCTTGTCGATGCGCACCTGGGCGATCTTGTCGTCGATCTCGCGCAGGTCCGGCGGCGCCGTCATCCGACGGATCCGCATCCGGGCCCCGGCCTCGTCGATCAGATCGATGGCCTTGTCGGGCAGGAAGCGATCCTGCACGTAGCGGGCCGACAGGTTCGCCGCGGCCGCGATGGCCTCGTCGGTGATGGTGATCTTGTGGTGCGCCTCGTACTTGTCGCGCAGCCCCTTGAGGATCTCGATGGTCAGCGGCACCGAGGGCTCGGCCACCTGGATCGGCTGGAACCGGCGCTCCAGGGCGGCGTCCTTCTCGATGTGCTTGCGGTACTCGTCGAGAGTCGTGGCACCGACGGTCTGCAACTCGCCGCGGGCCAGCATCGGCTTGAGGATGCTGGCGGCGTCGATGGCCCCCTCGGCGGCACCCGCACCCACCAGGGTGTGGATCTCGTCGATGAACAGGACGATGTCGCCGCGGTTCTTGATCTCCTTGAGGACCTTCTTCATCCTCTCCTCGAAGTCGCCGCGGTAGCGGGAGCCCGCCACCATCGAACCGAGATCGAGACTGTAGATCTGCTTGCCGCGCAGCGTCTCGGGGACGTCGCCGCGCACGATCGCCTGGGCCAGCCCCTCGACGCACGCCGACTTGCCGACGCCGGGCTCGCCGATCAGGACGGGGTTGTTCTTGGTACGACGGCTCAGGACCGTCATCACCCGCTCGATCTCGGTCTCGCGGCCGATCACCGGATCGAGCTCGCCCTCCTTCGCGGCCTGGGTCAGGTTGCGACCGAACTGGTCGAGCACCGTCGCATTGGACTGGGAGGGCCCGACGTCGGGAGCGCCGGCGGTAGCGGCCTCCTTGTCGTTGCCCTGGAACCCCTGCAGCAGCTGCAGCACGGTGTTGCGCACCGTGTTGAGATCGGCGCCCAGCCGGATCAGCACCTGGGCCGCCACCCCCTCGCCCTCGCGGATCAGCCCGAGCAGGATGTGCTCGGTGCCGATGTACGAGTGGTTCATCTGCAGGGCCTCACGCAGACTCAGCTCCAGAACCTTCTTGGCTCGCGGGGTGAACGGGATATGGCCGGTCGGCGTGTTGTTGCCGTGACCGATGATCTCCTCCACCTGGGCTCGAACAGCCTCGAGGGAGATGTC
Source organism: Acidipropionibacterium virtanenii (assembly GCF_003325455.1). NCBI lineage: Bacteria > Bacillati > Actinomycetota > Actinomycetes > Propionibacteriales > Propionibacteriaceae > Acidipropionibacterium > Acidipropionibacterium virtanenii. The sequence continues at coordinate 753,956 of NZ_CP025198.1, read as the reverse complement.
GAGGGACTCGAGGGCCTTGGCGGCCACTCCCTCCCCCTCGCTGATGAGTCCCAGCAGGAGGTGCTCAGTACCGATGTAATTGTGGTTCAGGGCCTTGGCCTCGTCCTGGGCCAGGACGACGACCCGACGCGCCCGGTCTGTGAACCGTTCGAACATGAAGTCTCCTCTTAACGGGACCGGATCACCCCCGAGGGGGCGATCACTGTCCTTGACAGTCTAGAAGCAGAAGCCAATCGATCCCGACCGGCTCCGCCTCCGCATACGCACCGGACAACGCCCCGGGCGGCTCAGCCACTCCCGGCGTTCGCCCCCCGCGCAACTGAACTTGAGCGACGTCGGCTCAAGTCCTCGTCATCAGCCTCGAACGGGCCGCCCCCGGACAGCGCGGACGGGATGGATGAACCAGGAGTCATCCATCCCGTCCGCGCATCGGGAGGTCTCGGCCGAATGAATCAGGCGTGAGCCCTCTCATAGGCGGCGCGAATCTCATTCGAGACCCGGCCGCGGGACGAAACCTCAAGCCCCTCGGACTGAGCCCAGGAGCGAATCTCATTGGCGGTCGGGCCACCGACGGGACGACGCCCACGAGTGCGACGGCCACCAGTACGACGAGCGGCCCCAATCCACGGTCCGAGCTCATCGCGAAGCTTCTGGGCGTTATCTGCGGACAGATCGACGGAGTAGTTCACCCCATCGATCGAAAAGACGACCGATTCGTCGGCCGGGGAACCATCAAGATCGTCGACAAGGTCGACGCGAACCCTCTGTGCCATGGCGTTCCTTTCATGCAACGGGCACGATCCGGACCATCACGGTCCGTCTCACTTCCTGCACAATATTATGGAATAGGCTCACACACAATCAAGTCCTCGAAGGAAATCCTCAGGAATCTCTATTCGCTCACATGTGGAGTGCAACTGGGACGAGTGCAGCCCTACGGATCCCAAATCGCCCCATCCCCGCATTGGCCGTACCTTCGAGCGGTCCACGCCGACGTCACTGACACAGTATGCCGCACTCGGCGCCCCGGTCGATACTCACCAGGGCCTACCCACCCGCCGACCCCGGATTCTCCCCGCACCGCCACAGGGTGCAGTCTTGACGCGTGCCCGACGACTTCAACCGGCTGCTGACCGTGGGTTCTCTGCCTCCCCCGCCCTCCGACCTGACCGCAGCGCATATCGACCTGGGACCCGATCATCCCACCCGCCCCGGACTCGTCACAATTCCCGTCCATGTTGAGGACGGCCGCCTGACGCGTGCCAAAGTCGAGATCGGCTATCTGCACCGCGGCGCCGAAAAGCTCTTCGAGGTCCGGGACTACCGCCAACTGATCATGCTGGCCTCCCGCCATGACTGGCAGGCGCCATTTGTCGGGGAGCTCGGCGCAGCCGTCGTCGTCGAGCGAGCCCTGGGTTTGGTCTGCCCGCCACGAGTCACATGGATACGGACCCTTCTCATGGAGTTCTCCCGGATCTCCAGTCACCTCGCTTTCCTGTCCTGGCTGCCTTACGCCGACGATGACGTCGCGACGGCCCGCTCGCTGCACACCTGCCTGGCCTCCGCCCATGTTTTGTGGGAGGAGCTCAGCGGCAATCGAGTGCATCCGATGATCACCCGCATCGGCGGTATCTCGGTCGACGTCGAATCCGCCTGGTCCGACCACCTCGAGGAATGGCTCGAGGCCGCGACAGCCGTCGCTGAATCGCTCCGCACGCTTATCCGCAGCCCGCAAATGCGCCGACGCACCGCGGGGATTGCCGTCCTGCGCCCCGACGACGTCGACGCATTCGGTCTCTCAGGGCCCGTGGCCCGCGCCACGGGCCTCCAGATCGACGACCGGTGGCGGCCGGGCCATCTGGCCCACCACGGCCTCGTCCCGGCGCCCGTCGACGCCCCTACGGACGGGGACGCCCACTCGCGGTTCAGCTGGCTCATCGGCGAGATCGGGCAGTCTGCCGATCTGTGCCGCCAGGTGATGAGGGCCCTGCCCGGCGTCAACGGCCCGCTGGAGACCCACCTGCCCACCGTGGTCCGCACTCCGCGAGGGACGACGTGGTCGGCCCTGGAGGCCCCGTGGGGGCAGGCGGGCTACCTCCTCGTGTCCAACGGCGGCTCCACCCCCGGACGGCTGGCCCTGCGCACCCCCACCTTCGCCGACGTCGCCGCCCTGGAGCACATCCTTCCCGGTACCCGTCTGGACGACGTCCCGGCCGCCATCGCCTCCCTGGGATGGACGCTGGGCGATCTGGATAAATGAGGAACTCCCCGGCGTTCGCCGGGGAGTTCCTTGAAATCTATGAGTGGCTGCGAATGACTCAGGCGTGCCGCCGCTCGTCGTGAGAGATCTCGGGGAAGGCGACCCGCGACAGATCCACGATCGTCGAATCGTTGCCGTTCTCCCAGATGTCCTCCGCACTGGGGACACCGGCATCAGCCACCGTGCGAGCCGGAAGGTCCACCACCTGGCCCTGCTCGGCGTCGGCCAGCACACCGGCGAGCTCGGTCTCCAGCTCGGCGATCCGCGACTCGAGGGAATTGATCTTCTTGTTGCCGGCCGCCACCTTGTACTGGAGAGCGGCCTTGTCACCCCGAAGTGTCGACAGCTCGTTCTCGGCGCGATCCAGCTTGGTGCGGGCGTCCGACAGGGTCTTCGACAGCATCCCGACGCGGTTGGCGAAGGTGTCGATCATCTCCATCGACTCCTTGTGGTGGCGCTGCTCCTGCTCCACCGCCGACTGGCGCATCGCCTTCAGCTCGGCCAGGTGGCTGATCCGCAGATTCTCGACCTGGCGCCACGCCATCAGAACCGACACCCATGCCACGACCAGGGCGACGAGCACCCCCGCCCGGGCGGCCCAGACAGAGGGAATGACAGCGCAGGCGATCGCCAGCACTGTGCACACGATCAGCATCGCAAGAACGCTCTGCCGCTCGTTGGACTTCTTACTGACTCGTTTCCCCTGTACGCCGCTCACGGGGACATCTTAACAAGATCATTCACAACCCGATCGTCAACTGACGGTGTGTCCGATCAGCCTGAGGCCGAATCCCAGGCCCTGGGCACCCGGCGCACAATCGCCCCGCGACGTCCCCTCAGGTCGCCTCATCGCCGTCGTGCGGCACCCGGCAGGCCGACTCCAGACGCCACCCGGCCCAGGCCAGCAGCGCGCACACCACGGCAGTGACCCCGCCGCGAACCACTCTCTGGCGCGGATACGGAACGGAGAGCTGGCCGACGAAATGCGCCATGTAGACCAGGCAGGCCCCGACCAGGGCCGCACCGGTGAGGATCACCGCCTTCGACAGGGCGACACTCACGAGTCCCTCCGTCGGTGGGACCTCGCGATGAGGATCGGCCACCTTGGCCCGCAGCTGCCGCGCGTACATCCAGATCGCCACGGCCACCAGGCCCAGGATCGCCGGCAGGGACCACGGCAGCACCGGCATGAATGAGTCGGTGACGACGAAGACGCTCATCAACAACCATCCCAGCGCGGCCCCGCACAGGGCCGCGATCACCACAGTCCGACGGTCGGTGGGAGTCAGATTCCCGGGCTGCTGATCACGGCGGGGCTCGGGAGAGTCATCCGGCGGCAGGGACCGCGTCACGACAGCGTGACCTCCGGACCGACCGGACGCACCCCGGAGGTGTCGAGCCCCGCGATCAGGTCGGCGATCGGGCCGTGACCCTCCAGCACCGCCCCCGGCTCGACGTCATGCCACGGCACGAGGACGAACGCCCGCTCGTGGGCGCGCGGATGCGGGATCCTCAGATCCGGCTCGTCGATCGTCAGCGGACCGACCTGGATGAGGTCGACGTCGACGGTGCGCGGGCCGTTGACCTCCAGCCTCTCCCGGCCGAACGCCTCCTCGATGGCCAGTGCCCGCTCGAGCAGGGTCCGGGCCGTCAGAGTCGACTCCATCACCAGAACCAGGTTGTGGAAATCGGGCTGGTCGACCTTTCCGACCGGCTCGGTCAGATACACCGGGGAGATCCCCACGGGAATCATATTGGGGGTGTCGCGCAGCTGGTCGACCGCACCCTGAAGGGTCTCCAGGGTGTCGCCGAGATTGGCGCCGAGGCTGAACACGACCGTGCGCAGCGGCCTCATCGCGCCGAGGGTCTCCACATGGATTCCCGGCGCAGCAGTGTCTTTGGGAAGGCTCATTGACGACTCCTCGTAAGTGCTACGGCGACATCTGCCAGCGGGACGCCGACCGGGGCATGGGGTTTGTGGACAGTGATCGACACCGCACGGATCCGGGAGTCCAGAGCCAGGCACCGGTCGGCGATGCGGCCGGTCAGGGTCTCGATGAGATCGACGGGGTCCCCGGTGATCTCTGCGATGACCGCCCGGGCCAGCTCGGCGTAGTTGACGGTGTCGGAAAGCCGATCGGAACCCGTCTCCAGAAGCACGGTGGCGTCGACGTCGACGATGAAGGGCTGCCCCTGCGCCTTTTCAGACGCCAGAACACCATGGTGACCGATGGCGGTGATGCCCGTCAGCCGGATATGCCCCGGATCGTCGCGAATGTCCATGCATCGAGCCTACCTGCGCCCCGGCAGGGCGATCTGCCCCCGGATTCGCCGCTCAACGGCCCTTTTCGTCGCGATCGGGACGAAAACCCCGGTTGAGCGGGAAATCCGGGAACCGCCGCTCGCCGACCTCACCCCTCCCCGAGTCTGGCGAAGACCTCGCAGGCGTCCCGGTTCCCTCGCACCTCATGGGTGCGCACCGCCCAGGCCCCGTGCATCGCGCACCACGCCGTCAGCGCCTGGGTGGCGGCGTCGCGTCCCATCGGCGGGCGGGGGCCGGGCATCGGCGGGCCGGAGGCCAGCAGCGACCCGAGGAATCCCTTGCGGGAGACCCCCCACAGCACCCGCAGGTCACCGAATCCGGCCTGGAACCGGTCGATCCCGCGCAGCAGCTGCCAGTTCTGGGCCCCGTTCTTGGAGAATCCGATTCCCGGATCCACGATGATCCGTTCCCGGGCCACCCCGGCACGCTGCGCCGCCTCGACACGGCTCGCCACCTCGGCGATCACCTCGCCGACCACATCCTGGTAGCTGGTCAGCGAGGGATCCTGCATGGTCGCCGACTGGCCACGCCAGTGCATCACCACATAGTCGACGCCGTGCTCGGCGATGACCGGCAGGATCTGCGGATCGGCCAGCCCCCCCGAGACGTCGTTGATGATCCCCGCCCCCGCCGCGATGGCCGCGGCCGCCACCTGCGAGCGCATCGTGTCGACCGAGATCCGCGCCCCGGATCCGGCGAGCGACTCGACCACCGGCACCACCCTGGCCAGCTCCTCGTCCGCTGTGGTGCGGGCGACCCCGGGCCGGGTGGATTCGCCCCCGATGTCGATGATGTCGGCACCCTCGACGATGAGCTGACGGGCATGGGCGATGGCGTCGTCGCGCTCCAGCCACATCCCGCCGTCCGAGAAGGAGTCGGGGGTGACGTTGACCACGCCCATCACGAGGGTCCGCGACGGGTGTGGTGCAGAAGCTGCCGGGTCGACGTCAGTCACGGGTTCATCATGCCTACCCGCGCAGCGCAGAGGAAACCCGGCGCTCCCCGGCATGCCACGAGGGCGAGGTCAGCTCACCGGAACGGTCACCGTCCTGCCGCCGACGGCCCTCTCGATCCCCACCTGGAAGCTGGCCGTCGAGCCGGGCACCGTGTAACGGGCCTCCATCTGATCGGGATGATCGGTGTTGGTGCTCACGGCCTCGCTCACCACGGCCCACGGCTTCCCGTCGGCTCCGGTGTAGGTGTCGACCAGGTGCTTGGTCCTCGCCGACGGATCGACCAGGTAGGGCACCGTCGTGGGGTCCTGGGACAGCATCACCGTGCCGTCGTCGGGATTGGCGCCCTGAGCCCAGAAGGTGAGTATCAGGGTGTTGCCGCTGCGGTGCAGGCCGGTCACGTGAAGGGTGGTGGTCACCGCCCCCACCATGCCGGGCTTGAACTGCAGGGTGCCGACGTCGGCCGCCGCCGACGGCGCCTTGGCCAGTACCGAGGACGCGGCCTGCTGGGCCTTCGGATCCGCGGACCCCGACGTCGTGGCCACGGACGAGGTGGTCGCCGTGGGGGATGCGGTGACCGAGGAGGCCGATGGGGATGCGGCCGCGGAGCCCTTGGTCTGCGAGCCGTCGCAGGCGGACAGGCCGACCAGCAGACCGGCCGACAGGAGTGCCGCCGGGATGAGTGTGCGTCGCATCAGGACTCCTTCACGGTGATGGTGACCCGGCGGTTCAGCTGGCGTCCGCTCTCGGTGTCGTTGGTGGCGACGGGATCGGCCTCCCCCTTGCCCTGGGAGACGACCTTCGTGCCGGCCGGCAACTGCGGCTGCAGGATCTTCGTCACCGCCGCGGCGCGCCGCTTCGACAGGTCGAGACCGTGGGCGGCGCTGCCGAGATTGTCGGTGTAGCCGGTCACGAGCACCGGGCCGCTCGGCCTCATCGCGGTGATCTTCTTCGCCGCGGCCAGGATCTGGGTCTTCCCGGCCGGCTTGACGACGTCGGAATCCTTGGCGAAGAGCACCTCGGAGTCGAGATCGAGCCTCGACTCCCCTGCCGTCTTCCGCTCGCGCCCCGAGTCGCCCTGGGCCTCGGAGGTGGCCACGACGTCCTTGATGAACAGTGACTGGTTCACCTTCGCCACGGAGGCGGCGTCGATGGCGGGCCAGCCCTGACCCAGATACAACGGATCGAACTGCGGCACGGCCGCCGTCGGCGTCGGGGCACCGGAGGTGATCTTGACGCCGGTGAACAGGTGGTTGGCGACCGAGACGTCGACCGTCGTCACGCCTGAGGGGAGCTTCGGGACGGTGAACCAGCCGATCGTCGCCAGCCCCGGAGTGAGGTTGAACATGGACTTGTAGGCCTGGGCCGAGCAGGCGACGCAGTACTTGCCGGAGATCAGCGGCAGGTAGATCTTGGAGCCCTTCGGATCGATCACGGCCCCGTCATTGGCGCCCGCCACCAGGTTCGGCTCCGTGTAGTGGCCGTTCCCCAGCCGCGATGCGTAGTCGTGTCCGTTCGCATGACTGCCGTACTGGGCGGGGGAGTCCTTCGTGAGGGCGAGCGAGTAGAAGACCGTCGTCGCACCGTCCACCGCATTGACCGAGTGGAGGCTGAGGACGGCCTTCCCCTTGACCCCCTGCTTCTGCGGGCTGAGCCGCAGCTGCCCCTGCACCGGTATCGCCCCGTCATCGGCGCGAGCTGTCGCGGGAACCGCCGAGGCCGCCAGACCAAGGCCTATTGCGAGAGTGAATGCAGCCTTGATTCGGCGGCTGTGAAAATGGACCGTCATCATCTCCCCTGTCGTGACCGGAATGCTCGCATCCTAGCCAGCGCCCGGGTCAGATGCGCCTCAACGCGTAGTGATGTTTCTCACAATGAATTAGTGAGGGGTGATACTTCGAGCGCTATCATGCGCGACGTCACGCATGATTCCGGCCCCATTCCCGGATCATCCTACGAGTGGTTGAGGATGAGCCCCATGGCCTCGGCGCGGGTGGTGGGATCGCGCAGGATTCCCCGGACAGCCGAGGTCACGGTTCTGGATCCGGGCTTGCGGACGCCGCGCATCGTCATGCACATGTGCTCGCACTCGACGACCACGATGACGCCGCGAGCCCCGATGTGCTCCACCAGGGCGTCGGCCACCTGGGTGGTGAGACGCTCCTGGACCTGCGGCCGCTTGGCGTAGGCGTCGACCAGGCGGGCGAGCTTGCTGAGCCCGGTGACCCGCCCCGACGTCGCGGGGATGTAGCCGACGTGAGCCACCCCGGTGAAGGGCAGCAGGTGGTGCTCGCAGAAGGACTGCACCTCGATGTCGCGCACCAGCACCATCTCGTCGTGGTCCATGTCGAAGGTCTTGGCCAGCACCTCCGCCGGATCGGTGCGCATGCCGGCGAACAGCTCCTCCGCGGCCCGGGCGACCCGTCCGGGGGTGTCGCGGAGCCCCTCGCGGTCCGGGTCCTCGCCGATCGCCGCGAGGAACTCCCGGACGGCGGCGGCGGCACGCGCCTCGTCGACCGCGGGATATTCGGCGGCGGGCCCGTCAACCCGTCGATCGATCTGGTCTGGGATCTGCGTCTCTCCGGTGGTCACACGCCGATCCTAGGCACTCAGGGCGACGATCACTGTTTCGGTGCCCACGGGCTCTGCCCACCAGAGCCCTGGCCGCCGGAGTCCTGGGAACCCTGATCGTCGGGATTCTCGCCGCCGTCGTGCCCCGTCCGGCCGTCGCCGCCGGAGCCGGCGGACTTCGGATCCCAGCCCGGCGGCGCCCAGTCGGTGGGCGCATGCCATCCGGGAGCCGGATCCTGGGCGGCCGGATCCTGCCCGGCGGCGGAATCCGCCGAAGCCGATGGACCCGCCGGAGCGGGCGACGCGGACTGTTCAGCCGGCGCTGCCTCCCCGGAGCCGGAGCCCGCACCCGTGCCGATCGCACCCTGGGGATCGGCGGGCGAGGCCACCGCCGGAGGAGTGATCGGGGGGATCGTCGAGGGGATCCGCTTGTCCGAGCCGGTGAAGGAGCCGCGCGAGGGCCACTTCTGCAGAGCCTCGAAGACGTGGGCCACCTCGGCCTTGGAGAGGGTCTCCTTGGCGAAGAGCTGACGCACCAGCTCGTCGAGCACGGGCCTGTTGGCCACCAGGCAGTCGAAGGCCTCCTGGTGGGCGGTCTCCAGCAGCTGGCGCACCTCGGTGTCGACCACCGACGCCGTCTGCTCGGAGTAGTCGCGGTCCTGGCCTGCGGTCATCCCGAGGAAGGGCTCGGAATCCCCCGATCCCAGCTGGACGGTGCCGACCCTGGCCGACAGGCCGTACTGGGTCACCATCGCGCGGGCCACCTTGGTGGCCTTCTCGATGTCGTTGGAGGCTCCGGTCGAGGGATCGTGGAAGATGAGTTCCTCGGCGGCCCGCCCGCCCATCATGTACGCCATCTGATCGAGCAGCTCGCCGCGGGTCTGGGAGTACTTGTCGGCGTCGGGCATCACCATGGTGTAGCCCAGCGCCCGGCCGCGCGGCAGGATCGTGATCTTCTGCACCGGATCGGTGCCCGGCATCGCCGCGGCGACCAGCGCGTGCCCGCCCTCGTGGTAGGCGGTCACGAGTCTCTCGTGGTCGTCCATGATCCGGGTCTTCTTCTGGGGCCCGGCGATCACCCGGTCGATGGCCTCGTCGAGTTCTCCGTTGCCGATCACCGGCAGGTTGTTGCGGGCGGTGAGCAGGGCGGCCTCGTTGAGGACGTTGGCCAGGTCGGCGCCGGTCATCCCGGGAGTCCGCCGGGCGATGCTCGCCAGATCGACGTTGTCGGCCATCGGCTTGCCCTCGGCATGCACCTGGAGGATCTTGACGCGCCCCTCCATGTCGGGGGCCTCGACGCCGATCTGGCGGTCGAAGCGGCCGGGGCGCAGCAGTGCCGGGTCGAGCACGTCGGGCCGGTTGGTGGCGGCGATGAGGATGACGCCGCCGTGGACGTCGAAGCCGTCCATCTCGACGAGCAGCTGGTTGAGCGTCTGCTCGCGCTCGTCGTGCCCGCCGCCCATGCCGGCGCCGCGATGGCGGCCCACGGCGTCGATCTCATCGATGAAGATGATGGCCGGGGCGGCCTCCTTGGCCTGCTCGAACAGATCGCGGACGCGGGAGGCGCCCACGCCGACGAACATCTCGACGAAATCAGAGCCCGAGATCGAGAAGAAGGGGACGCCGGCCTCGCCGGCGACCGCCCTGGCCAGCAGTGTCTTGCCGGTACCGGGAGGCCCGTAGAGCAGGACTCCCTTGGGGATCTTCGCGCCGACCCGCTGGAACTTCGCCGGTTCGGAGAGGAACTCGCGGATCTCCTGGAGCTCGTCGATGGCCTCCTGGACGCCGGCGACATCCTGGAAGGTCGTCTTGGGGGTGTCCTTGGTGCCCACACTGGCCTTGGACTTCCCGAAATTCATGACGCCGCCGCGCCCGCCCATGCCCTGCGCCGCGTTGAAGAACCACAGGAACACCACAATCATGATGACGAACGGCAGCATGTTGACCAGAAGCGACTTCCACACGCTGGGCTGGGGGTTCTCGCCCTTCCAGGTGCCGATGGTCTTGTTCTCGACCCGCTCGTTCAGCTGGTTGATGATCTGGTCGCTCTGATCGCCGACCCAGTACGAACGGAACTGCTCGCCCTTGGAATTGGTGATCTGGATGGTCTGATCGCCGTCGGTCAGGACGACCTCTTTGAGCTTGTCCGTCCCGTTGATCATGGAGATGGCCTGCGATGTGGGAATATCCTTGGCGCCAGCCATGGAACTCGTGAGATTGAGTACCGTGATGATGGCGATGATCGCAAGCAGGATCCACAACAGCGGACCGCGGAATATACGCGACGCGTTTTTCATGTACTGCCTAGAGCCGGGACGGTGAGGGTCAGCCACTGACCTTACCAGCGCCGCCCCAGCTCCTCCGCCCGACCTGCGCCCGGGTTCGCGACCGGCATGTGCCGCCGCCTCCCCGAAGCCCCTGCCCCTTCTGACCTGCCCGCCTCCGTCACGGCTACGGAGGCGGGCGATGGCGTCAGGCCTCGTAGACCTCGTGCCTGAGGGTCGCGACGTCGGTGAGGTTGCGGTAGCGCCCGGCGTAGTCGAGGCCGTATCCGACGACGAACTCGTCGGGGATGTCGTAGCCGACGTACTTGACGTCGACCGCGGAGCCGGCCGCCTCCGGCTTGCGGAACATCGCCATGATCTCCAGGCTGGCGGGGTTGCGGGTGCGCAGGTTCTGCACCAGGTAGGAGAGCGTCAGCCCGGTGTCGATGATGTCCTCGACGATGAGGACGTCACGGCCATCGATGTCGGTGGTGAGGTCCTTGAGGATCCGCACCACGCCGCTGGACTTCGTGCCGGCCCCGTAGGAGGACACCGCCATCCAGTCCATCTGGCAGTGGCTGGTCATCGCGCGGCACAGGTCGGCCATCGTCATCACCGCGCCGTTGAGCACGCCGACCAGCAGTGGGTCGCGGCCCTTGTAGTCCCGGTCGATGGCGGCGGCCATCTCGTCGATCCGGCCCGCCACCTCCTCCTGGGTGTAGAGAACTCGTTCCAGGTCGTCTGACAGATCAGCAGCTCGCACGGCGGCAGCCTACCCGCCTCGGGCACCCCGGGTCGCGGGTGGTCGGAGGTGGCCTCAGCGCGTGGGAGCGGCCACCACCAGAACGAGCTGGCGACCCCGGCGCTCCACCCGGGCGCCGGGAAGATCGACCCCCCGGCCGCCCTCGGACCGGCACAGTCCGCGGACCGACTCCACATGGGCGAAGGAGGCATCCACGCCCGCCCCGGCCAGCCAGGCCTTCACCACCCGGCGCGACAGGCCGGTCGGCGCCGCGGCGAGCGGCTGCAGGGGAAGGTGGCCGGTATCGGCCCCCTGCGACTCGAGCCAGTCGCCGGTGATCGCGTCGAGGATCTCCTCGTCCCCCTGGAGGAGGGACGCCGTGCGGGCCAGCGCCTCGGCGATGCCCGGTCCCAGGCCGCGCTCCAGCATCGGCATCGTCTCCCGGCGCACCCGGGAGCGCAGGAAGGCGGGGTCGGCGTTCTGCGGATCCTGCCACGGCGTCACACCCCATTCCCGGCAGGCGGCCCGCGTGGTGGCCCGGCGCACCCCCAGCAGCGGGTGCCAGAACCTGCCGGCCCGAGGCCTGATCCCGGCGAGACTCGCCGTCCCCGATCCCCTGGCCAGCCCCAGCAGCACCGTCTCGGCCTGATCGTCGAGTGTGTGGCCCAGCAGCACCGGATCGGCGCCGGCGACCTGCGACAGGGCGGCGCGCCGGGCAGTACGGGCGGCGGCCTCCGGTCCACACTCGAAGGACTGTCCGTCGCGGCCGCCGGGGATGTCCACGGTCACCACCCGGGCCTCGATGCCCCGCTCGGTCACCGTCTCCGCGGCCTCGGCCGCCACCTGCGCGGATCCCTCCTGGAGCTGGTGGTCGACGACCACCGCGATGAGCGTCGTGCCGGTTCGCCGGGCCGCCCACCGGGCGCCCAGTGCCAGGGCCAGGGAATCGGGGCCTCCGGAGCATCCGACGACCGCCCGGGGCACGCCGTCGATCATCCGGGCCACCGCCCGCGAGACCTCCAGGGCGTGCGGGCCGAGCTCCTTGCGGGCCATCAGCACCCGCAGGAGGCGACCGCCGACCAGGCGGCGTCCAGCCAGGTGTGGGAGGCCGAGTCGTCGGCGGAGTTGTTGAGCAGGAAGGCCTGGACGATGACCCGTCCGTCCGCGGTGCGGATCCATCCCGACAGGGAGGACACCCCGGTCAGGGTGCCGGTCTTCGCGTGGACGACGCCGCGCCCCGCGACGTCGGCGGCGTCCCCGAAGCGGCTGGCCAGCGAGCCGGAGACCTGGGCCACCGGCACGGCGTCGGCGATCGGCTGGAGTCTCCGGGTGGTCAGCGCCGCCCGCCACGCCTTCTCCAGCATGGTGGCGCTCACCCGGTTGCCGCGCGACAGGCCGGAGGTGTCCTGCAGCACCGCCCCCTGCTGCCAGGCGCCCAGCCTGGTGAGCTGGGCCTGCACAGTGGCGGTGGCGCCGGCGAAGCTGCCCGGCTTCCCGGCGGCCAGCGCGGCCTGGCGGCCCAGCACCTCGGTGGCCGAGTTGTCGGAGTGCAGCAGCGCCGTCTTCAGCAGCGTCTCCACCGGGGCGGACTCCACCCTGGCCAGTTCGGCGGCCGAGGTGGGCGCCTTCTTCGCCGCCGGGGTGCCGGTGACAGTGATCCCGGCAGCCTTCAGCTGGGTGGCGAAAGTGGTGGCGGCCTGCAGGGAGGGAGTCGTCGACCTGGTCGCGGAACCGTCGGCCATCCCCTCATTCGCCCACAGCGCGCTGATATGGGTCACCTGATCGGCGTAGCCGGCAGGCCAGGCCGTGCTCCACGTGTCGGCGGTGAACAGCGAGTCGTCGTAGTCGAGGGTCACTGAGGTGAGGCCGTTCTTCTTGAGGGCCGCCGTGGTCCTCCTGGCCAGATCCTGGGTGGAGGCGAACTCGGGATTCGTCGTCGACGGGGTGGCCTGCAGATACGGGTCTCCCCCGCCGACCAGGGTGATCGTCGAGGCCGCGTCCGCGGATCTCACGACCTTCGTCGCGAAGGTCGTGCCGGCATCGACGACGTTGAGCAGGGAGATGCCGGTGAGCACCTTGAGGTTGGAGGCCGGCGTCAGAAGGGCGTCGGCGTTCTTCGAGTACAGCTGGGTGCCGGTGGCCAGGTCGACACTGGCGGCCCCCAGGGTGCCCGGCTGCGCGGTGGGAACGGCCGCGATCCTCGACGCCACCGCGGCCGGGTTCGCCGGCGTCGACGAGTTGGCTGCCGGAGTGGCCGCCGCGACGACGCCGCGCCCGCCCGGGCCCCCCGCCGCCGGGGTCGGGGAGTACAGGGATGAGGGGATCGTCGAGGCTCCTTCGTCGCGGAGCACACCTGACGCCGTGAGCATAGACTTGCCCCACACCGCACCAACTCCAGCGATCACCGCGAGGACGAGTGCAAGAATCAAGAACCGTAAGGGTTGGGACCCTCGCCGACGATGTCTGTCTGCCACTGGGCCCCTCCTCTGAACCGGATATACAGTGTCCGCCATCCGCGCGTCCAAACACAAGAGAGGGTCGACAGTGACCGACGACTTCCAGAATCTGCTCAACGTCACAACGCCCGAGGGCATGACGTTCGACGTCACGATCGAGATCCCCCGCGGAACCAAGAACAAGTACGAGATGGATCACGAGACCGGACGGATCCGTCTCGACCGGACGCTGTTCACCTCGACCCAGTACCCTTACGACTACGGATTCATCGAGGGCACCCTCGGTGAGGACGGCGACCCCCTCGACGCGATGGTGCTGCTCCAGGAGCCCACCTTCCCCGGATGCCTCATCGAGTGCCGGGCGATCGCCATGTTCCAGATGCAGGACGAGATGGGCGGCGACGACAAGGTGCTGTGCGTGGCCACCGCCGACCACCGCCGCGACTACCTGCGCGACATCGACGACGTCGGCAACCTCATGCTGATGGAGATCGAGCACTTCTTCACCGTCTACAAGGACCTGGAGCCCGGGAAGTCGGTCGAGGGCGCCACCTGGACCGGGCGCATCCCCGCCGAGGCCGAGATCAACTCCTCATTCGACCGGGCCAAGGACACCCCCTTCGAGCACCACCACGTGAACCTCGCATAACTCTCCAGAGGGGGCGGACGACCGCCGAACTCCCGATCCCGTTCTTCCGACCCGAGCGAAGGCTGCGAAAGGCGCTCGGACCCGGAAGGCCGGCGCGTGGAAGAATGCTCGGGTGCCCACCTGCCTGGTCCTGCTGGCCCCGTCCGCCAACCACGTCTACGCCGGAGAGGCTCCGGAACTGTCGGCGGCCGAGATCTCCCTCACCTGCCCGGGCGTCCAGGACGTCCGGCAGGTCGCCGTGGCCGGGATCGACTACCTCGAACTCGACGTCGACGACCTCTCCCAGAACCGCCTGGAGGCCCTGTCCCGGGCCTCGGCGTCGATGGCCTGCTTCATCCGCGAGGGCGAGTTGCTGCGCCCCGTCGCCCTGCCCGCCACCGACGTCGTCGACGACGACCTGGTGACCATCCCGAAGTATCAGGGCAAGACCAATGAGCAGTTCACCCGGCTGCTGCTCAATGTCACCCTGGCGTCCCTCCAGGGCTCCCCGGCCGCCCGCCGCGACACCGGTGAACGGCTGTCGGTGCTCGACCCGATGTGCGGCCGGGGCACCACGCTGACCACCTGCTGGCTGGCCGGGCACAACGGCTTCGGGGTCGAGGACGACGCCAGGGCCGTCGAGGCGATGGCCGCCCACCTGTCCACCTGGCTGCGCCGCAAGCGCCTCAAGCACACCGCCCGCACCTCCAAGGTCCGCCGCGAGGGACGCGCCATCGGCCGACGCTTCGACGCCGAACTGCGCCTGCCCGGAGCAGAGCCCCTGAGCATCGGCGTGTTCACCGGCGACACCCGCGACTCGGGCTCGCTGTGGGGCCGCAGGACCTTCGACGCCATCGTCACCGACGCCCCCTACGGCGTCGTCCACGGCTCCCACACCGGAGGAGGGAAGGACCGCTCCCCCGCCGCACTGCTCGCCGAGGCCCTCCCCGTCTGGGCCGGCCAGCTCCGACGCGGCGGCACCCTCGGCCTGTCCTGGAACACCCACGGCCTGTCGCGGGAGGACCTGCTCGATCTCCTCGGGGAGGCAGGGCTGGAGCCACTCGACGGGCCGGCGTGGTCGCACTTCTCGCATCGGGTGGACTCCTCCATCCAGCGCGACCTGGCCGTCGCCGTGAAGCCCTGATCCGCCGGCGCTGCGCGGATCACTCGCTGGAAGGCGCATTTCGAACGATCCTGACAGAAACCCGGGCTCCAGCTAGCAGAATGCGCGCTGTCCTCAGAACATCTGCGCCAGCAGCCCCAGCTGATTCCAGGTCTGCACCTCCTCACCGGCGGCGTGACCGGCGAAGGGGTAGACATTGATGTCCTTGAGCACCCCGGGGGTCCGTTCGCCCCAGTGGTTGTAGGCCGCCCAGGCGGTCGACGGCGGGCAGACCGGGTCCATCATCGCCACCGAGAACAACGCCCTGGTGCGTGCCCGCGCGGCGAAATGCACCACGTCGAACATTCCCAGGGTCCCGAAGGCGCGGCCCACCAGCCCCGGATGGGCGTGCAGATAGGAGACCACCTCCAGGTACGGGCCGCCGGAGGCCAGGTCCACGCTGCGCCGGATGCAGGACAGGAAGGGCGAATCCACACATGCCGCCCGCAACCCGATCCCCCGCATCGCCGCGAGTCCCGCGACCGCGGCGGACTGCGCCCCGCCCTGGCTGTGGCCCACCAGCGCCACCCGGTCGGGATCGGCGACGTCCAGGCTCCTGGCCACCTGGAGTCCGCGGAAGGCGTCGGTGTAGAGCCTTCGGAAGTAGTGGCGGGCCGGGTCGCCGAGATGCGGGGTCATCCATCCGGGGGCGCCCGATCCCCCTCCCCACGGTCCGTCGTCCGGGGCGTTCTCGACGATATTGGGGCGGGCCCAGCCCTGACCGCGCGGATCGATCACCAGGTGGGCGTAACCGGCCGCCGCGAAGGGTGTCGAGAAGGGCAGGCCCCGCGACGAGCTGTACCCCTTGTAGGTGACGACCACGGGCAGCGGGCCCGTCACCCCGGCCGGGACGTGGAGCCAGGCGGAGACCGGGCTGCCCAGGTATCCGGCGTAGCGCAGGTCCCAGGTCCGCACCGTGCGCTGGCGGTTGTCGAAGGGGGTGGCCACGACGTCCAGCCCGATCTCCTCGTGCCGGTCCAGGGTGGTCATCCAGAACTCGTCGAAGTCGTCGGGCTCGGGAATCTCCGGGCAGAAGTCACGGGCCTCGTCGAGGGACAGGTCTGTCAGTGGCATGAGCAGAGTCTATTTGCCGGCCCCGGATGGTAAGCATGTCCCCATGCACACCTTGTTCCTGCTGCGACATGCGCAGCCCGCGAACATCGCCGCCGGTGGCGGCACGGACGCCGACCGCCCACTCACCGCCCTGGGGAGGCGTCAGGCCGAGCTGGTCGGCGAGCGACTGAGACTGCGGGGCGTGGGCCTGGCCCTCTGCTCATCGGCGCTGCGCACCCGGCAGACCTTCGAATCCACCGGGCTGGACTGCCCGGCGGAGGTGATGGACATCCTCTACCACGGCGGTGTGCAGTCGATGCGCCAGCGGATCTCGGAGGTCGAGGAGCAGATCGCCACCCTGTTGGTGGTGGGCCACGCCCCCACCATCCCGGCCCTGGCCGGGCAGCTGTCGGACGACTCGGACGACGCCGGCCAGATCGGCTCCTGGTATCCCCCGGCCACCCTCACCGAGATCGCGGTCGGGGGCCCCTGGGCGGATCTGGCAGAGGACGACTCGACCGGTGTGCTGCGGGGGATCCAGCGGCCCTGAATGCTTCCTGGGGGCAGGCGACGAGGCGGACCGATCAGGCCCGGCCCGGGGTCGCGGACCCCGGCCACACCTGCCCGACCATGGACCCCGCAGGAGCGGAACCGGCCGAGGTCATCGCTCCACCGAGCATCCACCACACGACGATGCCCAGGATCATGAAGGTCAGGATCAGCACGAGGATGAAGACCACCATCCATGCCCGGTTGCGCGGCTTGCGGCTGTGCGGTCCGGGAGGGTCGTCGGAGGCCGATTCAGGGCTCGGGGGCGGGGTGAACACCGGATTCTGGAGGGGTCCCTGACGTCGCATGTCACGGCTGCGCTCCACCTCCGGATCGCGGAACCAGGCAGACGGGAGGGACGGGTCCCCCTGAGCCTCGGCGCCACCGGTCCTGGGCGGCGCGGGGGTGGCGGTCACCGGTTTCTGGCCGGGTTGGGGCCGCCTTCGGGTCGGCATCGCCGCCGGGGGCTGGGACGCCTGGGGCTGAGACGCCTGGGGTCGGGGCCGGCCCGCGGACGGGAGCACCTGGGTCGCGTCGCCCTCCGGCGAGCCTCCCGACGCTGTGCCGTCCTGCGGCTGGATCGGACGCCAGATTCCGGCCCCGGACCCGCCGGGGCGGTCGCCCGATTCGCCGGGGCGGGTCCGGGAATCGCCGGGACTCCGACCGGAGCGTCCGCCCTGGGGCATCGGCCGGACCATCGTGGCATCGGGATCCGAGGGCACTGGGCCGGAAAAATCGGGGCGAGAAGAGTCGGGTCGGGGCGCCAGGGAGGGCATCACCCGGGTGACGGCGTTCTCATCGGTGGGCTGCTCGGGTGGACGCCGGGAGGCCCGCGGCACCGAGGAGTACCTGTTGTTCCCCAGCGCGGGATTGGTCAGACGCACCGCCCCAGACATCCGCAGGTCAAGGGCGCATCTGGGGCAGGTCGTCTCCTGGGACCCCACCCGGGCTCCGCATCGTGCGCAGAACACCGCCGACAACACCTCTTTCCCACCTGTGCATGTTCACATCTGACTCTGTCATGGCCATGGTTGCCCATAGCCCCGTTCAGTAATCCAGAATATAGGGAGCCCCGAACCGGGCTGACCATGTTCTGCTCCACGCCAACCATCTCCAGGAGGCCGCATGCCCACCACTGCCGCAGGGGCAGGTGCACGTCGTCGCGCACTACTGATCGCAGTGGCTGTTGTGGTGGTGGTCGCGCTGGTGATGGCGATCCGCCTGGCCAGATCGAGCTCCTCCGGCTCGGGGGCCCCCACCCCCTCGGGCACCGTCGCCGCGGGCTCCGGGACGGCGCGATGGAGCACACCGGCCTCGAGCCCGCCGACCGCCGGTCAGACCCCTTCGGGCTCCATCTCCCCGGTCCCCGCGCCGGCCGCCGCCACCTCCGCGGTCGCCTCCGCAGAACGGAGCAGCGGTGCCCGGCTGGGTCTGTCCATGTCTCCGGTCGGCGCCTCCTCCTCGACCTCCCAACCCTGGACGGCCGGAATCATGACCGGTGGGCCCGCCTGGTCGACGATCAAGATCCCGATCGTGCTGGCGAACCTGCGCGCAGGCACTGCGACCGGCACCGACTCGACGGTGCGGGCCGCGCTCACCCGGTCCGACAACGAGGCTGCCGAGAACCTCACCCGCCGCCTCGGGGCTGACGCCCAGGCTGCCCGGGCGGTGGGCGCCGAACTGGCCCGCCACCACGACACCCGGACCCGCCCGGCCACCACGACCGACCGACCCGACTTCTCGGTGCTGGGTCAGACGATGTGGTCGCTGCCCGACCAGACTGCCTTCATGGCATCGATGGCGTGTACCGCCGACGCCGCACCGGTGCGGACCCTGATGGGCCAGGTGGCCTCCGACCAGCGCTGGGGGCTCGGCACTCTCGCCGGATCCCGCTTCAAGGGCGGCTGGGGCCCCGGCATCGACGGTCGCTATCTGGTGCGCCAGACCGGGATCATCACTGTGGGGAAGAACCAGTACGCCGTCTCCATGGAGGCGGTGGCCTCCGACGGCAGCTTCGCCGGCGGCACCGCCGCACTGGATCGTCTCTCCGCCCGGCTGCCCGGCGTCGCGAAGGGGATGGCCGGCGGGCATTGCTCGTGACCCCGCCCTCCGGGATCACCCCCGCCTGCGTGCGAGTCAGGGTGAAATCGCTGGTTAGAGCCTCGTTGTAACGGGCTCGAAATCGCCTCGACACAGGGCTGGAACACCAGGCGGGATTCTGTCACCTGCCGGTAACGCCAGCCCAACAGTGCTGCAATCCGGGTCATCCAGGATGTGACCCATGACACCACTCCTTGAGATCAATGCGGGCGACACCGCCTGGGTGCTCGCCAGTGCCTCACTCGTACTTCTCATGACACCGGCCCTGGCCTTCTTCTACGGAGGAATGGTCCGGGCCAAGGGCGTCCTCAACATGGTGATGATGACGGTCATCCCGATGGCAACGGTCGCCGTCCTGTGGATTCTCTTCGGATTCTCCGCGGTCTTCGGCGACTCCAAGGGGTTCATCGGCAACCCCTTCCAGTACATGGGGATGCACGGGGTGATCGGCCAGGAGGTCGGCACGATCCCGATGTTCGTCTTCGCCGCCTTCCAGTCGGCCTTCGCCATCATCGCCGTGGCGCTGGTGGCCGGCACCGCCGCGGATCGCATGAAGTTCTCCTCCTGGGTCGTCTTCAGTGCCGCGTGGGGCATCCTGTGCTACTTCCCGGCGGCCAACTGGGTCTTCGGCACCGGCTGGATCCTCAACAAGATGCATGCCGTCGACTTCGCCGGTGGCACCGCGATCCACATCAATGCGGGCGCCGGGGCCCTGGCCCTGGCCCTCGTCCTCGGCAAGCGGATCGGATTCGGCTCCAAGCCGATGCGCCCCCACAACACCACCTACGTGATGCTCGGGGCGGGCCTGCTCTGGTTCGGCTGGTTCGGCTTCAACGCGGGTTCGGCCCTGGGCGCCAATGAGGTGGCCGGATACGCGTGGATCAACACCCTGGTCGGTGCCGCCACCGCCCTTCTCGGCTGGATCATCGTGGAGCGGATCCGCGACGGCCACCCCACCTCCCTGGGCGCCGCGTCCGGCATCGTCGCGGGCCTGGTCGGCATCACCCCGGCCTGCGCCGCGGTGTCCCCGCTCGGAGCCTGCATCGTCGGCTTCGCCTGCGGCGTCTGCTGCGCCCTGGCCGTGGGCCTCAAGTACCGCTTCGGCTATGACGACTCGCTGGACGTCGTCGGCGTCCACATGGTCGGCGGCTTCGTCGGCACCGTGCTCATCGGCCTGGTCGCCGACAAGAACTACCTGGCCCTGGGCCACTCGGCCGCGCTGGAGGCCAACGGTTACGGCCTCCTCTACGGTGGCGGCGCGAAGCTCCTCGGCGTCCAGCTGGTCTGCGCCCTGGCCGTGATGGCCTACAGCTTCATCGTGAGCTTCCTCATCGCCTGGGTGATCAAGAAGACGATGGGTATCCGGATCTCCACCAAGGACGAGCTCACCGGGATCGACCTCATCGAGCACGCGGAGGCCGGCTACGATCTCTCCAACGTCCGCTACACCTCCTACCGGATCCGCGATTCGCTGGTGCTGCCGGCGTCTCCGCAGAGCCCCGCCGTGCCCGCCGCCCCCGCCGATGATTCCGACAAGACGGGAGCCAAAGCATGAAGCTCATCACGGCGATCGTTCAGCAGTCCGCCCTCGACAACATCCAGATCGCACTGGCACAGCACGGAATCGCCGGAATGACGATCTCCGAGGCCAGCGGGTACGCCCGGCAGCGCGGGCATGTCGAGGTCTACCGGGGAGCCGAGTACACCATCGACTTCGTCGAGAAGGTCCGCATCGAGATCCTCAGCACCGACGACGAGTACCAGCCCATCACCAAGGTCATCTGCGATGCCGCCCGGACCGGAGATATCGGAGACGGCAAGGTGTGGATCACCCCCGTCGACGACGTCATCCGGATCCGGACCGACGAGCGGGGGGTCAAGGCCATCTGACCCGGCGCCGGCCGACGTGAACCGTCGGCCGGCGCCGTCCGCGTCCCGTCCGACGCCCATGATCGCCCGTCCCGTCGCAGTGAATGGGGCTCTGCAGACCAGAACCCCCGCGTGGTGTCACACTGCCGGCGGGGCGGGTTCCCCCTGTCTTCCCTGGGCAGTGCCCGTGGGCGGAGCCCCTCAGCGAAGCATTGGCGGATCGGGTGGCGAGTTCGCCACCCGATCCACCAATGCCTCGTCCGGCTCAGTCGGTACCGCCCGCGGCGTTCCGCTGACTCTGGGTGTAGGCCCCGGCAGTCCGCGCGTCGTCGATGTCCAGACCGGCCAGGCGCGCGGCACGGATCCGCGAGACGCTGGCCGAGTAGCCCGTCATCGCCTCCTGGGAGTGCCCCGGGGAGTAGGTCATCGAGCGGTCGGCGTCGATCCCCAGCCCCGCCCCCACCTCGATGGCGTCCTGGTTGGCGCCCATGTAGGAGAAGGTCCAGGAGTAGTCGCGCTCCTGGCGCTCGATGAGGGCCTTGATCGCCGGATGGGTCCACTCCCGGCTGGCGTTCTCCAGGCCGTCGGTCATGATCCCGACGATGACGGTGCCCGGCCGCTTCTCCTCCGGCATCGCCGCCAGACCGGCGCCGACGTCGGTGATCAGCCTGCCGATCGAGTCGAGCAGAGCGGTCATCCCGCGGGGCCGCAGGTCCAGCTTCGGCACCTGATCCACCGGCCGGGACTCGTAGACCACCTCGTACCTGTCGTCGAACTGGGCCAGGGTGACGGTGCAGCGCCCGGGCTGGCGGGCCTGGTCGGCGACGAAGGCGTCGAACCCGCCCTCGATGTCGGACCGGATAGTCTCCATCGATCCGGACCGGTCGAGCAGGAAGGCGAGATGGGTGTAGGTCGGATCGGTCATGGCTGAACTCCTTCGCTCAGGTCCTGCGACGGGGGACGAAGCGCATCGTCCCTTCTCCCTCGGGCAGGTCGCCTCGGGAGAGATCGCGCTTGGCGAGCGTGATCTGATCGGCACCCACCCGCCCGGATTCGGCGTACCCGGAGAGCAGGCCGGTGCGGGCGAGCCTCGGATTCACCGAGTTGGGTGCCAGCCCGGCCGCCCTGGCCACCTCCCTCACAGAGCTCCCGGCGACCACCGCCTCGGCCATCGCCTCGGCGTGGGCCTCCTCGAGCAGATCCCGGGCCTCGGCGAGAGCCTCGACCAGGCCGAGAGGACCCTCGTTCTCCTCGGCCGCATTCAACGTCGCGATAACGTCGCGGACCAGGTCAGTGGATGACGACACGCTCCAGTATTGCGCAGATTCTGCACGTGTTCAATAGTTGCACACTCATGTCATCGCACATGACCCCGGAGACTCCCTCGGGGCCCAGGGGTCAGCCGGCCAACTCGGCCCGGATCGCCGCACCGGCGTCATGCATCGCCGCCAGCACCTCGTCGCGCGGATCATCCGCGCTCCGGTCCCAGTTGGCCAGCACCGCGTAGGCGATCCGCCTTCTCGGCGACATCACCACGCCGGTGTCGGCGCGCACCGAGCCGACCGTCCCGGTCTTGTTCCACAGCCAGATGTCGCGGTCGAAGAAGTAGTGCGCCAGCGGGTCCAGGCCGAAGGCCGAGGCCACCATCGACAGGTCCATACCCGCCCCCAGCCAGCGCTGAAGGGTGTCGCAGGAGGACGCCGACAGGTCCGCCCGGCTCACCAGACGGGTGCAGAACTGCACCAGCTCGGCCGCGGTGGCGTGCGAGAGGGTGCGCGGAGCGCCGGGCGGAATGGGCCAGCGGACCTGGTCGTCCAGCCCTGAGTGCCGGTAGCCCAGGGCCACGGTGTGGGCATGCACGGCGTCGATGCCGATCACCCGCAGCAGTGTGTTCGTGGCGGTGTTGTCGCTCACCGCGCCGATCAGTGCCGCGACGTCGTAGAGGCTCAACTCGTCGGCCTGCAGCAGGTACCACAGCCCCGAGTTGTCCATCCACTCCACCGGACGCCTGGTCACGGCGTCCTCCAGGCTGCGCCGGCCGTCGTCGACCTCGGCCAGCAGACGGTGCAGCAGGAAGATCTTCCCGACGCTGGCGGTGTCCTGAACCCGGTCGGGATCGAGTTCGAAGAGGGTCCGGCCGGAGTCGACGTCGACCGCCCGGGCGGACCATCGCACCCCTTCGACGCGGGTCAGGCGGGCCGCCACGTCCTGTGATCTGGTCATGCCGACATCCTCTCTCCAGCGGCGAAGGAACTCAGCACACCGCGCCAGGGCTCGCCGGCCCCCTGGACGAGGATCCGGTCGGACGCCGGATCCACGACCGTGCTGGTGAAGGTGTACAGATCCGGCTCGCGGTTCAGCACCCCGTCGGAGCGCAGCGCGGCCAGCACGTCCCCAGGCGCCTCCAGGCGCGGGGACGCCGTCTCCAGCGCGGCGAGGCGGGTACGGCTCTCCCCGGTCCAGCGGTCGTCGACCACCACACCGTCGCGTGCTCCGGCGCGCCGGGCCCCGATGAGACGCAGATGATTGGTGTGCCGCAGGGGTTCTCCGGACGGCGCAGCAGCGGTAGCGGTACCGGCAGTGGCCGAGGACACCCGCCCGGCCGCGTTCTCGATGATGTCGCCGCGACGTCCCGGGCCGTCGGCGACGTCGAAGGCGAAGCCGCCGGCGCAGGGGATATGCCGCAGTACCGCGCGGGCCCGGGCGCCGTCGGCCTGGCGCTGGGCGTGGCGGGCCACCAGGTGCCGGCCCGCGGCGGCGGTGTCGGCCCGGTGGACCGGCACGTGGTCCATGCCGAAGGTGAGCCCGGCCGAGGTGGTGACGAAGGAGTTGGCCGGCAGCATCCCGGGGTACCAGACCACGGTCATCGAGGGGTCCCCGTCGATCCGCAGGGTCACCAGTCGCACCAGTCCCGCGAGCCCGCCGTCGCCGTCCTCGTTGTGGCCCATCAGCAGCCCGGATCCGCCCGCCGTGCACAGGTCGGAGCATCCGGTGCCGTCGCGACCCAGATCACCGCGCAGGTTGAGCGCCCACAGCTCGGCCTCGGGGATTCCGGCCCCCTCGGCCAGCCAGCCCAGCTCGGCGGACTCGACGGGCAGCAGCCGACGGGTGGAGGCCACCACGGCGTCGAACGGGCGCCGACGGGAGGACTCGGCCCGCCCCACCAGTTCCCGCCAGGCGTCCGTCCCCCGCCAGGCGGCAATCGCCCCGGAGTGCTCGGCCCCCAGGGCGGTCATCACCTCGCGCCGCCCCCCGCTCAGCACGGTCCACTCCAGCCCCGAGACCGGCTCGCAGTGTGCCACCAGCGCGGTCATCGGCGCTCCCCCGTCACCTCGGCCGTCCGGCCCTCCAGCGGTGAGCCGTCACGGGCCACTCCCGTGATGTGGGCGCGGATCCGCTCTCCCGTCGCCCGCATCGCGTCGATCGCGACGGCCCGCAGATCGCCGTCCGCCTCGGACCAGTTGGCGGCCATCGCATAGGCGACGCGCCCGGCCGGCCCCGCAGCGTGGCCGACCTCGATCCTGGCGGTGCTCACCGATCCGGTCTTGTGGCGCAGCACGATCCCCTGGTACTCGGGAGCGACGTGGGCCAGCGGATCGAGCAGGAAGGAGTCGGCCAGCATCGAGGTGTCGGTGTCGGCCGCCAGCCAGGAGAGCACCTTGGAGCGCACCTCCTCCGGCAGCAGGTCGGCGCCCGGGGTGTCACCGGGACCCTCGCCGAGCCTCAGGGCAAGATCGGCCAGCTCGCGGGCGCAGCCGTAGGAGGTGGTCCACGGGAGGTCGGGGGTCCGTTCGTCGCGGATGTAGTCGAGCATGAGAGTGTCGTGGTAGCCGAGCCGCTCGGCGACCGCGTGGATCGCGTCCAGGCCGACCAGGTGGGCCAGGGCGTTGGTGGCCAGGTTGTCGCTCACCGCGCCGACCAGCAGAGCGGCGTCGGCGACCGTCAGGTGCTGGTCGAGCATCCGGTACAGCAGGCCGGAATCCTCCACCCGCAGCTCGTCGGGGATCTCGATCCGGTCGGTGGCGTCAAGGCTCCCGTCGACCAGACGGTTCGCCACCTCGACCAGGAGGAAGAGTTTGCCCACACTGGCCGTGCGGCACACCTGTTCGGGGGTGTGCTCGGCCAGCACATCCGGATCGGGCGCAGTGGTGGCGTCCAGTACCCGGATCGACCAGGTGATGCGGGGGTCCAGATTGGGCAGAACGACGGGCATTGGGGGTCCTCAGGTGGCGGTTCGACGGGCAGATTCTCACTCTAGAGCCACGCGGCGGACGGATTTCCCACTCAACAGCCATTTTCGGCCCGCTGCCGACGAGAACCCCCGTTGAGCGGGAAATTCGTCCGACGACCACCCCGAAATCGGCGCGGACCTCAACTCTCGGGCGTCATGGTGGTCACCGACCGCTCGAAATGGATGCGCAGCACCATCGTGGTGCGGGTACGGGTCCGCAGCGCCGCACGAATTCGGGAGAGGACGTGGTCCAGGGCCTGGGCGTCGGCCACTGAGAGCGTCACCAGGTGGGTGGCCTCCCCGGCCACCGACCAGCACGCGGTGACATCCTCGATCCCCTCGAGGATCCCGGGGACCTGCTCGTCCTCCTCGGGCTCGGCATAGATCTCGACGAAGGCCGACATCGGCCGGCCCACCGCAACAGGGTCCACCACAGCCCGGTAGCCGGTGATGACGCCGGCGTCCTCGAGTCTGCGTACCCGGGCCTGCACGGTGGAGACCGACATGCCGGTGGCCTCGGCCAGCGCAGACAGCTTCGCCCGCCCGTCGGCCGCCAGCACGGCGAGCAGGCGCCGGTCGGCCGAGTCGAGCCCCTCCCCCCTGGCCATCACGAGCCACCGGTTCCCACAGCCGCCGGCTCGCCGGCCCGAGCGACCCGCAGCTCCACGGTCGGGTCGGTGAGATCCAGGACGCCGGGGACGTTCAGCGGAATGCTCAGAGCATCCGGGTGGTGGCCGAATCCCTGCTGCCACAGCACCGGAATCCCCAGGCCGGACAGGTGGTCGGCCATCATGGCCCGGATCGGGCCCAGGTCCCCGCAGTCGGTCCATGATCCCAGCACGATGCCGTCGACACTCTCCAACCGGCCACTGCGCACCAGCTGGACCATGAACCCGTCCAGGTGGGAGATGTTCTCCCCGATGTCCTCCAGGAAGAGGATCTCCGGTGCCGAACCGGCCGGTGGCGGACCGGCCTCCACCACCCCGGCCTCCACCGCGCCGAGGGCACCCACGACCCGTGACAGGTTCCCGCCGCGGAAGACGCCGGCGGCCCTCCCGGGCGCCATCGCCTCGGCCTCCGGTCCCACGGCCCACCGCCCGCCCCAGGGTTCCAGTAGCCAGTGCCCCACGTCCTCGCGGATGATCTCCGAGTCGCGGAAGACGTCGTTTCCGACCATCGGGCAGAACAGCGTCGGCACTCCCAGGTGGAACCGGAGGGCTTCATGGATCGCGGTGGCGTCGCTGGATCCGGTGAACAGCTTCGGGCGCCCGTCCCGGCGCAGGGCGGCCCTTCGCATTGCCGGCCAGTCGATGCCGTCCAGCAGCCGCATCGCACCGTCGCCGCCGCGCACGCAGATCACCGCGGCGGCCTCGGGATCGGTCCAGGCGGCCACCAGATCGTCACGACGCTGCTCATCGGTGCCGGCCAGGAACTCGATCCGGTCGTTGCGGGCCAGGATGTGGGGCGCCGTCCGCACCCTCAGGCCGTACCCCTCCAGGTACCCGACCGCCCGCTCCACGCTCTCGGGGGTGCTGGGCGAGGAGGGCCCCACCAGGTGGACGACATCCCCGGCGGCCAGCGGCGCGGTGTCGAGGAACGCCGCACGCAGCGCGGCGTCGTCCACCCCGCCGCATCCTCCGACGACCCTCCCCCCGGTGCTCCCACCGACCGGCGGGGAGCCGGACGTCATGCGACCTCCTCGTCATGGATGCTCGGGGCGGCATCGAGAAGCGTTCGGGTGTACTCATCCCGAGGGCGCAGCAGGACCTCCTCTGTGGGCCCGTGCTCCACGATCCGCCCACGGTGCATCACGGCCACCGTGTCGGCGATGTTCCACGCGAGCCCCAGGTCGTGGGTGATCACCAGGGCCGACAGGCCCAGGCGCTCCCGCAGGGAGAGCAGCAGGGCCAGGATCTCGCCGCGCACCGAGGCGTCCAGGGAGGCCACCGGCTCGTCGGCCACCAGCACCTGAGGGCCGACCGCCAGGGCTCCGGCGATCACGACGCGCTGACGCTGGCCGCCCGACAGCTCCTGGGGAATGGCCCCCATGAATTTCTCGGGCGGGGTGAGCTCGGCGGCCCGCAGGCTCGCCGCGACCCGCTCACGTTCATCGCCCTGGTAGTGCTGGACGCGCAGCCCCTCGGCCACCGACTCGTAGACGCTGAGTTTCGGGTTGAGGGCGGCCGACGGGTCCTGGAGCACCATCTGGACCTCTTGCCGGAAGTCCCTCAGTTCCTTGCCCTTGTGAGGCAGGTTCCTGCCGCGGAAGGCGATGGTCGAGCCGTCGTCGGCGGACTGAAGGCCCAGCACCGTCCGGGCCAGGGTGGACTTCCCGGATCCGGACTGCCCCACCAGTGCGAGGATCTCCCCGGCGTGGATCTCCAGATCGACGTCGCGGACCGCACGCACCGTCGCCCTGCCGGTGCGGTAGGTGACGTTGAGACCCTTGGCCTCCAGCAGCACCTCGTCGGTCATCGCGTGACGCTCCTCGACCGGAGGGCGCGGCGGGAGCTCGTGGCGCGAGACCGGCTTCATCCGCGACGCCGGATCCCCGATGGTCGGGAAGGCGGAGGCCAGCTGCCGGGTGTAGGGCTCGCGCGGCTCCAGGCAGATCTGGTGGGAGCGCCCCACCTCGACCAGCTCGCCGTCCTTCATCACCGCGATCCGCGAGCATGCGGTGGCCAGCACCGAGAGGTCGTGGCTGATCATCATCAGCGAGATGCCTCGCTCGGTGACCAGCCCGTTGATCATGTCGAGGATCTGCTTCTGGACGATGACGTCCAGGGCCGTGGTGGGCTCGTCGGCGATGATGATGTCGGGCTCGCAGGCCAGGGCCATCGCGATCATGATGCGCTGGCGCTGGCCCCCCGACAGCTCGTGCGGGTAGGAGGAGGCCCTCTCGCGCGGCATGTCGACGACCGTCAGCAGCTCATCGACCCTCTCGGCCCGGGCCTTCTCGGTCTTCCACTTCTCGGAGACGTGGAGTTCGAGGGCCTCGGTGATCTGGCGTCCGACGGTGTGCACCGGGTTCAGCGAGTGCATGGCCCCCTGGAAGATGATGGAGGCCTCGGCCCAGCGCACCGCGCGGAGCCTGCCGAAGGACAGATCCGCGACGTCGGTCTCCCCGATGCGCACCGAGCCGGTCAGCGCGGCATTCTTCGGCAGCAGCCGCAGCACGCTCATCGCCAGGGTGGACTTCCCGGATCCCGACTCCCCGGCCACCCCGAGGGTGCCGCCGGCGGGCAGTTCCAGGGACACGTGGCGCACCGCCGGCACCTGGCCGCGGTCATGGCGGCCCGAGGTGGTGTAGGTGATGGAGACGTCATCGAAGATGAGATCGGGCATGACTCATCGGCTCCTCAGGGTCGGGTTGACGATGCCCTCCACGGCGCGCCCCACCAGGGTGAAGGCCATCACCACGAGCAGGATCGCCAGGCCGGGGATCAGCACGTACCACCAGTAGCCGCTGGTCGCGGCGGAGACATCCATCGAGTTCTTGAGGATGGTGCCCCAGGACTGCTTGGTGGTGTCTCCCAGACCGAGGAAGGAGAGCGTCGACTCCGAGATGATGGCCGATCCGACCGTCAGGGTGGTGTTGGCCAGCACGAGCGGCATCACGGCCGGCAGCAGGTGCTTGACGATGATGTGCCAGTGCCCGGCTCCCAGCACCCGGGCCCGCTCCACGTAGTCGCGCGACTCGATGGACAGGGTCTGGGAGCGCACCACGCGCGCGGTGCCCGCCCAGGAGGTGATTCCGATGGCGATGACGATGGTGGTGACCCCGCGCGAGAGCACCGCGGCCAGCACGATCGCCAGGATCAGCGACGGCAGCACCAGGAAGAAGTCCACGACGCGCATCAGCAGGCCGCCGGCCCAGCCGGAGAAGTGGCCGGCGGAGATCCCGATGATGGTGCCGATGACCATCGACATGGCGGTGGCGGCGAAGCCGACGATCAGGGAGACCCGGGCTCCCCACAGCATCCGGACCCAGATCTCCCGGCCCTGATGATCGGTGCCGAAGGGATGGGCCGCCGAGGGCGGCGCGTAGCGGGGGTTGTCGAGCAGCTGGGTGACGTCGAGCATCCGCTCGGGCGCCAGGACGGGGGCCAGCAGGGCCAGCAGCACGATCACCAGCAGCACCGCCAGCCCGACCATGCCGGCCGGGTTGCGGCGGAACTGGGACCAGAAGTCCCTGGCCGCGGCGCCCCGCCGCGCCCAGACCATGGCCCGGGCGGATCGGGTGACGGTCGGCGTGTGAGGGGCGGGGGCGTCGTTCGGCGTGGTGGCGGTCATGACGTCCTCACCCTCGGGTCCAGCTGTCGGTAGACCAGATCGGCCAGCAGGTTCATCAGGATGATGATGGCCGAGAAGACGACGAATGTGCCCTGCAGCAGCGGCAGGTCGGGCCCGCTGATGGCCTCGTAGGTGAGCTTGCCCAGGCCGGGCCAGGAGAACACCGTCTCCACGGTCACGGCGCCGGCGATCAGCCCGCCCAGGTGCATGAAGACCAGGGTGACGGTGGGCAGCAGGGCGTTGGGCACCGCGTGGCGGCTGCGCACCTTGTCCTCCATCAGACCCTTGGCCCGGGCCGTCGTGAGGTAGTCGGCGCTCATCTCCTCGATGAGGGAGGCGCGCATCACCATGACGTACTGGGCGTAGACCACCGCCACCATGGTGATCACCGGCAGCACCATGTGGGAGGCGACGTCGAGCACCCTGTCGAGGGTGCCGTCCGGCGGGTCAGGGCTGGTCATGCCGCCGGTCGGGAACCACTGCAGGGTGCCGCCGAAGGCCATCAGCAGCAGCAGGCCGAGCCAGAAGGTCGGCACCGACCAGAACACCAGGGAGGTGCCCGAGGTGATCCGGTCGAACCAGGAGCCGCGCTTCCAGGCCGACCGCTGTCCCAGCCACAGCCCCAGGACGATGGCGATGACGGCCGAGGTGCCGGTGAGCAGGATGGTGTTCCAGAAGTAGGCGCCTATCAGGCCGGCCACCGACTGCTTGTAGACGTAAGAGGTGCCGAAGTTCAGCGTGAAGACGTTGACCAGGTAGTCCCAGAACTGCTCGATCATCGGCTTGTCGAGGCCCAGCTGCTCGCGCAGCTGGGCCATCTGGGCCGCCGTCATGGGGCGTTCCTTGGCCATCGAGGCGACCGGGTCGCCGGGCATCAGCTTGAACAGGAAGAAGCCGAGGATGATCACCAGGACCAGGGAGATGAGGGCCCCGCCCACCTTGGAGAGGATGTAGCGGGTGGCGGGGACCCCCCGTTGCGGCTCGTCCGCCTCCTCGATCGCTGAGGAGACGGGAGGCAGGACAGTCGTCATGGAAACGTCACTCCGTCTCGTCGGCCCTGCGGCGCCGCACCACCAGGTAGACGACGCCGGCGATGACGATCACCGCGGCGACGATCCCGCCGACGATCAGGCCGGTGTGGGATTCGGAGTCGTTGTCGGAACCGGAGACCGGGGCGATGCTGAGGAAGCCCCAGTATCCGGCCTGGTTGGCGATGATGCCGTTGGACGCCGGCTGCAGCTGGAATCCGGTGAACCGGTCGGAGCGGTAGGCCTCCAGGGAGTTCTTGTACCACATGGCGATCTGCGCGGTGTCGGTGTAGTTGAGCTCCAGCATCTTCTTGACGACGGCCCGGCGCCCGGCCTCGTCCTGCTCGGAGCGCTGCTGTGCGTAGAGCTTGTCGTAGGCGGCCGAGCAGTAGCCGTCCTGGGAGGTGCCGCCGGAGCCGTCGGTGCGCTGGGCGCGGTTGGAGCAGGTGTTGATGCCGAGCTGGTAGTCGGGGTCGGGGTTGACCGACCAGCCGGAGAAGTACAGGTCGTAGTCGCCCTTGATCGACTTCGCGGAGACGGTGTCGGCGTCGGTGGACTCGACCTTCAGGTCCACGCCGACGGCCTTGAGCCAGGGCTTGAGGTACTCCGAGGCGTTCTGCTCGTCGGGCTCCCCGGAGTCGGCCATCAGACGCAGGCTGAGTTTCTGGCCGTTCTTGACGCGGATCCCGTCGGGGCCGGCCTTCCAGCCGTCGGCCTCCAGGGTCTTCTTCGCGGCCGCCGGATCGTACTTCACGATCGCGGGATCGGAGGCCGGCAGCGACCACTTCGGGAAGGAGGAGGGGATGAAGCTGGTGGCGGCGGTGCCCTGGCCTGAGAGCACCTTGGCGACCAAGGTCTTGTTGTCGATGGCCTGGCGCAGGGCCTGGCGGACCTTCACGTCCTTGAGGGCCGCCGCACCGGTGCCGAAGGCCTTGCCGTCGCGGGTCTGCATGCCGACGTTGATGCTGAGTGCGGTGTACCGGCGTCCGACGCCCGAATGGGTGGTGATGCCCTTGGCCCCCTTGAGGGCGTTGAACTGGGTGGACGACAGGCCGGTGACGAAGTCGACGTCGCCGGAACGCAGGGCCTGCACCTGGGCGTCGGAGTTCGTGTAGTAGATGTACTGGACGCCGTCGTACTTGGGGGCGCCGCGCCAGTACTTGGGGTTGGTCCTGAAGGTGATCCGCTGGTTGGCCTTGTAGCCGGTCAGCTGCAGCGGGCCGGAGACCACGGTGTTCGTGTCGTTGGCGAATTTCGCCGGATCCTTGACCTTCTCCCAGATGTGCTTGGGCACGATCGGGATCTCGGTGCCCGGGTTGGGGGCCTGCGGGGTCTTGAGGTGGATGACGAGGGTCTTGTCGTCGGGGGCGTCGACCGAGGCGAAGTTCGTCACCAGGTTGCCGTTGGCCTCGCCCAGGTCGGGGTTCTTGAGCATCTGGTCGAAGGTGTACTTGACGTCGGCCGAGGTGATCGGCTTCCCGTCGGACCACGTCAGGCCGTCCTGCATGGTGTACGTCCACGTCCTGCCGCCCTCGGTGGCCTTCCAGGAGTCGGCCAGGCCCTTCGTCGGGGAGCCGTCCTTCTGATCGTTGGCCACCAGGGACTCGTACATGTAACGGATCGAGTTGGTGGGCAGCAGGTAGATCGAGGTGAAGGGGTTGAAGGAGTCGACGAATCCGGAGGTGGCGATGCGCAGCACATTGCCCTTGGCCGCCGGCGCGGATGACGCCGAGGACTCGGCGACGTCATCGCCGCCGGAGGCCCGCGCCACCCCCGCCCCGCCCATGGAGCCTGCCGCGACCAGTGCCCCGGCCAGCAGACAGGCCGACAGACAGCGTAAGGAACGGAATCTGGTGCGCATCGTGTTGCCCTTCGTCAGAACCGGGAGTCCACCGCCCACAGCGCGGTCGATGGTGAGATCGAACCGCATGCCCGCATCATCGGTCAAGAGGTCGGACCGGATTCTTCGACAGTGTTACGCACTCGGAACAGAGCGTGAACCGTCAGAACTCCGGAAAGACAGGTTGTCGGCGTCGGTTCTGTTGGAATATTTCCGAACCCGTGACAGCCCTGTCCAATTCCTCACAACCCTTCCACGCATGGCACACAGGGCACCGGGGATGGCAGACTGGCGCCAGGCCAGCAGCTGATCACCGCCGACCGCAGCCGACCTGATTTCTCTGGACCCGGACCCGGCACCCCTGTACCTCTCGAGAAGGACATCCATGAAACCCTTGACCCTCCATCTGCTCGACCTCTCGGTCCCCGGTGGCACCATCACCCGCCACGATCCCGGCGAGGCCCTCATCCGCGTCGACGATCTCGGTATCACCCGCGGCGACGGCATCTTCGAGGTCGCGGGCGTGCTGCACGGCGTGCCGCTGGCCCTGGAGGCCCACCTGGCACGATTCGCCCGGTCGGCGAGGATGATGGATCTCCCCGAACCGGATCTGGACCTGTGGCGCCGGGCCGTCCTCGCCGCAGCCACCGAGATGGCCGATCAGGACGCCCTGACCGCGGTGAAGTTCATCATGACCCGAGGCATCGAGGGGGCCGACTCCGCCCCCACCGGATGGGCGCTGGGATTCCTCGCCGACGATCCGGCCCCGGCCCAGGCCGACGGGCTCGACGTCGTCCTGCTGGACCGCGGCTACCGCCACGACGTGGCCGACACCTCCCCCTGGCTGCTGCAGGGGGCCAAGTCCCTGGCCTACGCCGTCAACAAGGCGGCGCTGCGCGAGGCGAAGCGCCGCGGCGCCGACGACGTCATCTTCCTCAGCTCCGACGGCTACGTGCTGGAGGGCCCGAGTTCCACCCTCATCGCCCGGATCGACGGCACCTACATCACCCCGCCGGTCACCCTCGGAATCCTTCCGGGAACCACGCAGGGAGACATCTTCGCCGATCTGGCGCGCCGCGGGGTCCCGAGCCGGGTCGACACCCTGTCGGTCAACGACCTGAAGACCGCCGCCGCGCTGTGGCTGTGCTCCAGCACCCGCGGGGCCGCCCCGATCCGCACCCTCGACGGGCGCACGATCACCGTCGACCACAAGGCCACCGAGCTTCTCAACGCCGACCTGGACGCCCGGAAGGGGTGATGCCCGTGATCCCGGTCATCGACGGGCACAACGACCTGGCCTGGGCCTCACGGCAGGGGCGCGGATACCGCGTCGACGGGCTCGAGGGCCCGCTGCCGCAGCTGCACACCGACCTCCCCCGGCTGCGCGCCGGCGGCGTGGCCGGGCAGTTCTGGTCGGTGTGGGTGGACCCGGTGCTGAGCGGCGCCGAGCAGGTGACCGCGACCCTGGAGCAGATCGACTTCGTGCACCGGATGGCCGACGCCCATCCCGATGAGCTCCGGCTGGCGGCCACGGCCGAGCAGGTTCGCCGGGCGATGGACGATGGCCGGATCGCCTCCCTCATCGGCGTGGAGGGAGGCGCCCAGATCGACGGATCGGGGGCCGTGCTGCGCGCCTACGCCCGGGCCGGCGCCCGGTACCTGACGCTCACCTGGTCGGTGACCACCGGCTGGGCGGACTCGGCCACCGACGAGCCCCGCCACGGCGGTCTGAGCGCCTTCGGACGCGACGTCGTCGCCGAGATGAACCGGATCGGGATGGTGGTCGATCTGGCCCACGTCTCCCCCGCCACGATGCGCGACGCCGTGGCGATCAGTACGGCCCCGGTGATGGTCTCCCACTCCGCCGCCCTGACGCTGTGCGACCATCCGCGCAACGTGCCCGACGACGTCGTCGCCGCGATAGCTGCGGGCGGGGGCGTGGTGATGGTGGCCTTCGTGCCCTCCTTCGTCTCCCAGGCCCGCCGCGACTGGGTGACGGCCGGCGAGACCGGAGAACCCCCCGCGGTCGGCATCGGTGACGTCGCCGACCATCTGGATCACATCCGCGAGGTCGCCGGGATCGGCGCGGTCGGGATCGGCGCCGACTACGACGGCACCGACGCCATGCCGAGTGGCCTGGAGGACGTCTCCCACTATCAGGACCTCCTCGCCGAACTGGCCGCACGAGGATGGTCGCAGGCCGACCTGGAGGCCGTGGCGCACCGCAACGCGCTGCGCGTCCTGGAGGCCGGTGACGACTCCTACCGGGCCTTCCTGGCGGGGCGCGCCGGCCAGCCCGACCCCCACACCATCGTCCCCGCAGCAGACACCCGGGACTCCCGGAAATCCTGAGAAAGGACCGCCGATGACATCTCCCCAGCACGCACCGGTCGGCCGGCCCGAGACGCCGGCCGTCCTGGTCATCGTCAACTCCCCGACCTCCGGCCCCCGCCGGCTCGGCGACTGGCTCCTCGACGCGGGCCTGAGGGTCGACGAGAGGCTGGGCCCCGAAGGGCTCCCCGGCAGCCTCGAGGGCTACCACGGCCTGGTGATGCTGGGCGGCGGCATGATGCCCGACGATGATGACACCGGTCCCTGGCTGCCGGCCGAACGGGCGCTGGCCGCCGAGGCCGTCGCCACCGACCTGCCGACCCTGGGCATCTGCCTGGGCGGCCAGCTGCTGGCCCAGGTGGCCGGCGGCGAGGTGCGCGCCGATCACGGTCCTGCCGAGCGGGGCGCCACCCTCATCTGCCCCAATGATCTGGGACGCTCCGACCGCCTGCTGGGAGCCCTCGGCGAGGGAGCGCCGATGATCGAGAACCACAAGGACATGATCACCGAGCTGCCCCCCGGCGCGGTGCTGCTGGCCTCCTCGGCGGCCCTGGCCAATCAGGCCTTCCGGATCGGCCGGCACGTCCGCGGCCTGCAGTTCCATCCCGAGGCGAGCGCCGAGACGCTGTCGGGCTGGGACGAGGCCGCGATGCGCACCGACGGCTTCTCCCTGGCGGAGCTGGTGGCGGCCGCCCGCGCCGTCGACACGGCCAACACGGCCGCCGCCCGGGATCTGGTGGCGGCCTTCGCCGCCGAGGTGAGGGCCGAGGCCCGGCGCTCCGGGGCCATCCAGGTGCGCGGCGCCACGATCGGTCCCGCGACCACAGACGTCGAGGAGGCCGTCCACGACGCCGTCGAGCGGGTGCGGGCGGCCGCCGAGAAGGCCCTGGCCGAGCGCCTGGACGCCGCCACCCTGGCGCAGGCCCCCGCCTGCGTGGCGGCGGTGACGTTCCGCGGCCGGGTGGTGGCCGTCCAGGCTCACGGGCAGCCGCGCCGCGACGGGTCGACGACCAGCGCACAGACCGTCTTCCGGATCGCCTCGATGACGAAGTCCTTCCTGGCGGCGACCGCCCTGTCACTGCGCGACGACGGCCTGCTGGACCTCTCGATGCCGGCGTCCCGATTCATCGGCGGCATCGATCGGGCCTCGATGCCCGAGGGTCGGGCCGCCTTCGACGCCACCCTGGAGGAGCTGCTGAGCAACCGCTCGGGGCTCGCCGAGGACAACCCGTGGGGGGACGACCACCTTCCCGCCCCCCGCGGCGAGATCGCCGACATCATTCAGCAGGGGCTCACCCTGTCGGCGCACCCGGGTACCGCGTACCAGTACTCCAATCTGGGAGTCTCGCTCATCGGGCGGGCCATCGAGGCCCGCACCCACCGGGCGGTCGACGCGGTGATCAAGGAGCGCATCCTCGATCCGCTCGCGCTGTCGACGACCCGGCCGAAGGCCTCCCTCTACCCCGAGTGGGCCGATCTGGCCGCCGGGTACCGGACCTTCGACCAGGGCGGGAGCTTCGCCGTCCAGCCCGTCATCGAGTCCGGCGCACTGGGTTGCGTCGGCGAACTCTACAGCACGGTCGCCGACATGGCCACCTGGATGCACTTCCTGGGTTCGGCCTTCGACGACTACCCCGACCCGGCCCACGAGTCGGTGCTCAGCGCGGCCGGCCGACGCCGGATGCAGACCGCCCACACCATGATGCTCACCACCGACTGGCCCTTCGAGGGCCGGGCCCTGGACGGCGCGGGCTACGGCTACGGCGTCATCGTGGAGGCCGATCACCGGTTCGGCCGGGTGGTCCATCACTCCGGCGGGCTGCCCGGCTACTCGTCGCACATGCGCTGGCATCCGACCACCGGGGTGGGGGTCGTGGTGATGGCGAACTCCGACACCTTCGGCGCCTGGCGGGCCGGCAGGGACCTGCTCGCCGCGGTCCTTGAGGGGGTCGACGCCCCCTCGGCGAGGGTGACGCTGTGGCCGCAGACCCTCGATGCGGCGCGCAGGCTCGACGCCGCCGTCGTCTCGGGGCGCTGCATCGGGGTGGAGCACTACCGACTGGCGCGCAACGTGCTGCGCGACGCCTCCACCGAGACCCGGCACCGCCGGCTGGCCCGGGCGCTGGAGACGACCGGCCCGATCCTGCCCGATCCCGGACCACTGGAATCGCGGATCCTCACCGCCGACACCCCGGCCGCACTGCGCTGGTCGATCCCGTGCCGGGACGGGGCGCTCATCGCCGACATGCGGATGGTCGGGCTGGCCGATCCCCTGGTCCAGGCCTTCAGCGTCTCGGTGGCCGGATCCGACGGCCGCAAGCCCGCCGGTGAGTGCTCGCTGGCGGCCGATCATCACCAGGTCGTGTGGCAGCAGGACTGATGGCGACCGCAGACCCTGGGATCGGTGTTCCACCGGTCGGGGCCGTGCGCGCGATGGCCGGTTCCCGCCGGGCCGATGACTCGCCCCATGTCTGAACGCCAGGAATAGATCCGAGATAGGTGACGTTTCAACCACTTGGTGGCGGACGACAGCCGCCCCGCGAGTCCTCTCCTGAGGCGTCCTCCGAAAGGTCACGATATGAAGATCGGCATCATCTCCGGCTCCGTGCGGCAGGGCCGCAACTCCGCTCACGTCGCCCGCTGGGTCGAGTCCAGCGCCAAGGATCTCGGTCTGGACGGAGTCGAGTTCGAGGTCGTCCCGCTGGCCGAGTACCACCTGCCTGTCTTCGACGCCCCCGTCAGCCCGATGGCTAACACCGAGCCCTTCCAGGATCCGGCGGTGGCCTCCTGGAGCCGCAAGATGGCCTCCTTCGACGCCTACATCCTGGTGACCCCCGAGTACAACCACTCGGTGCCGGGAGCCATGAAGAACGCCATCGACTGGCTGGGGCGCGAGATCTACGGCAAGCCGATCGCCTTCGTCTCCTACGGGGCCGACGCCGGCGTGCGCGCCACCGAGCACTGGCGTCAGATCGTCGCGAACTTCGAGATGGTCGCCATCCGGTCGACGGTCGCCCTGGGACTGTTCACCGATTTCGATCAGAACGGCATCGCCCCGCAGGCCCGTCGCGCCGGCGAACTGGCCGGTGCGGTCAACTCGCTGGTCGCCACCACCCGCCGCTGGCAGACCGCCGCCTGATCAGTTCGGACTCACATCCGGACGGGCGCCACGCACCCCGCCCGGCGTTCGTCCAGAAATGGGGCGTTCGTCCTGGAATTCCAGGACGAACGCCCCATTTCTGGACGAACGTGCCCCCGGCAGGCTCAGAGCGCGGCGGTCACCTCGGCGGTCACCTCGTGACCGCGGCGCACCGCACCCTCCATGTAGCCGTTGAAGGCGGTGGCGTACTCGGCGCCGGCGAAGAAGACCGTGTCGAGGGGCTGGGCCAGGACCGGACCGGAGGTGGTCCACAGGCCGGGGGCGAAGTGGGCGCCGTGGCAGCCGCCGGTGTAGCGCTCGGACAGCCAGTCGCGGTCCAGGTACTCGACGGGTTCGGAAGGTGCCTTGCCGAAGGCCCCTTCGACGACCTCCTCGAAGGCCCGCTGGCGCAGCGAGACCGACAGCCGGCTGTATCCGGAGGCCTCGGAACCTTCGAAGAATCCCATCAGGACGCCCTTGCCGGTGGCGTCGTCCGAGGTGTCGAACATCACCCGCACCGCCCCCTCGTCGGCACCCATCTGCCCGGAGGCGCCGCTGCGCCGCCACCAGGGGGAGTCGTAGACCAGGAAGGCCTTGATGACGTTGCCCGGCGGCACCTTCTCGGCCAACTCCACCCGCTCCTCGGGCAGCGGCGGATCGAAGGCCAGGTCGATCAGGAGGCGAGGCGGCAGGGCGACCACGACAGTGCGGGCCTCCAGGTGCTCGCCGTCACGGGTCACCACGACGGCATGGTCCGCCTCGTGGATGAGCCCGACCACCGGCGTCGAGAGTCTCAGCGCGTCGCCGAGTCCGGCGGCCAGGTTGTCGGCCACCTGCGCCACGCCGCCCTTCACCCGCTGCTGCGCCAGGTCCCCGTTCACGGCCACCAGGGATTCCAGGTCGACGCCGTCGCCGGCCCTGGCGAGGCTGTCGATGAGGGCCGCGGACTCTGGGTCGACGTCGAGGGCCCGGGCGGTCAGGGCGGTGAAGTAGGCACGACCGCCGTCGGTGCGCAGGTTCGAGCTGATCCACTGTCCCAGCGTCTGGGAGAGCCAGGTCCGATTGGCCTGGGTCCACACCGGGTTCTGGGCGACCCGCTCGGCAAGACGACGGAAGCGCAGCAGTCCCTGCCCGAGGTCGGCGAACTCGAATGGGGTGAGAGACTCCTTGGCCGCAGACGTCGAGGGCAGCTGGGAGACGGTGCCGTGCATCTTCACCACGAGGTCGCCGCTGGTGGGTCCTGCGAACTCGAGCCCCTGCTCCGCGACGAGTGAGCGCATCTGCTCATGGGCCTCGGATATCCACTGCCCGCCGAGTTCGACAACCTCGCCGTCGGCCAGGCCGGCGTTCTCGACTCTGCCGCCGACCCTGTCCCGGGCCTCCAGGACCAGGACGTCACGCCCCTGCGCGACGAGATCGGTGGCCGCTGTCAGACCGGACAGACCGGCTCCGACGATGATGCTGTCGTACATGTGTCCTCCTGATCGGGTGGACCAGGGTGAGGCCGCGCCCGTCGTTGGCGTCATCCGCCCCGGGTCAGAACTGCACAGATGATGTTACCGGCTGGCGATGTTACCGGCTCGGGTCGGGGCTGCGCCTGCGGCCCCCGCCTGAGAGGATAGAGCCATGGACTGGGCGGACTCCGGAGCATGGTACGTGGCGGTGGCCTGGGCGATAGCCCTCATCGCCCTCATCGCTCTGGCCGCCGTGGCTCTGGTGCAGTGGTGGCGCCGACCCCGGGTGAAGTGGTCGTTGACCGGCCAGGCCATGCTGGAGCAGCGGCCGACCCCCGCCTCCGGGATCGACTCCGGGGCCGATCAGGGGCAGGGGTCGGGAGGTGGCTGGCTGAGCGTGCGCGCCGATCTGGTGCTGGCCAATGTGGGCACCGGGCCCGCCTACGGCGTGGAGACGGTGCGCTGCCCCGGCGCCGGGGAGCAGCCTGTCACCGTCTTCGAGGCCGTGTCCCTGCTGCCCGGCCAGGCGATCCGGATCAGTCTCCGGGTGCCCGACGAGGAGCACTGGGAGAGCTGCTGGATCAGGCCTCAGTCCCGCCTGAACCGGCACCGCTTCGAGGCGGGGAGGCGCCGGTACCCGAAGATCCCGGTGGCCGACGCACTGGCCGAGGCCGATGACCCGCAGGCGACGCATTTCCGGTTGTGACCGGTGCTCACCGGTGGAGGGCGGCCCCGGGCGGCCGTCGCGCTGAGGTCAGGCATGTGCGAGCCTCCTGCGACGCCGGGGCCGGACTCTCCTCGCCAGGATCCCGCCTGTCACCAGTGCGACGAGCGAGGCCGCGGCCAGGGCGATG
This sequence comes from Acidipropionibacterium virtanenii, assembly GCF_003325455.1. Lineage (NCBI taxonomy): Bacteria > Bacillati > Actinomycetota > Actinomycetes > Propionibacteriales > Propionibacteriaceae > Acidipropionibacterium > Acidipropionibacterium virtanenii. The sequence continues at coordinate 713,856 of NZ_CP025198.1, read as the reverse complement.
ATCCCGTCACGGGTGCCTGCGGTGAGTCCGGCGGCGTGATTGCCCGAGCGGGCGTGCAGCCAGACGAGCGAGCCCCCGACTCCGGTGACTCCGCTCAGGCGCAGTGCCACGCCTAGCAGCAGGAGCAGGGCGATGCCGACCCGTCGTCTCATCAGTGTGACGCCGGAGACGAGATCGCGGGAGATCCCGGTGAAGAATCGGATCGGGACCATGATGAATTCGTCGGAGCTCTCGTCGCCGAGGTCGTGCATGAGGGCCCATGCGCCGGGGCTGTTGGAGACTCCGTGGATGTCGACCGTCTGGGGTCGGCTGAAGTGTCGGGTGATCTCAGGATTGGTCATCTGTCGTCAGTTCCTTGAGGTGGTGAGGGATCGCGTCCGGTGGATTCGAGGGTTGTGATCGGACGGCGTGTGGCCAGGATCGGGTTCATGGCATTTCTCCTCACATGTGACGCGGATATCATGTGTGAGAGCCTGCCATGATCCCGTGTCACGCACAAGAGCTCGATCACGTGTGAGACACTGCGCATAGGAGCAGACATGACTCCGGACGTGCAGACTGCGGCGGGGAAGACCGACGCCGGCCCGAAGGGCGAGGTCGCAGCCCGGGAGAGGAGGATGCGACGTGAGTACAGATGTGACGACGGAGGTCGGGGGGCGATTCGGCTTCATCGCCGGGGATCGGGCCCTGGACTTCGTCAACACCGTCGACTGGAGGCTGGATGAGGAGAAGCGTACCGACCTGTTCCAGAGCTACGGCGACCTGGTGATCTGGGCCGAGTTGGCCGGCGTCGTCGGCGCCGCGGAGGCCGAGGAGATCCGACAGGAGGCCGTCACGGATCCGAGGGCCGCCGATGCGGCGCTGGGCGAGGCCGTGGCGCTGCGAGAGGCCGTGTACGAGACCGTACTCGGTGCACGGAGCCGGATCAGCGCGATCAACGACGCGTACAAGGCGGCGCAGCGGTGCGGGGAGCTGCGTCTGGAGAAGAATCGGTGGGTGTGGCGCGACGTTTGCGTCGACCTCAACACGATTCGCTGCCGGCTGGCCAGGCAGGTGGTTCCGCTTCTGACCTCAGACACGGGGCGGATCGGGCAGTGCGGGGATGCCGCCTGCGGCTGGGTGTTCCTCGACACCAGCCCCCGGCACAACCGCCATTGGTGCAGCCAGGCAATGTGCGGGGAGCGCAACAGGGCCCGCCGCCACTATCAGAAGGCCCGAAGGGAGACCGGTTCGGCGTCGCATCAGGTCAGCTGAGCCGGGATCTCGCCGAGGATGTGTAGGAAGTGAGGGAAATGACGCCCCCACATCCGACACGCTTTGAGGCATTGGCCTGGTTGCCTGCCCATCACGGCACGACTGGTACGATAACCTCGTACCGGATGAGACGATTCAAGGAGGGCCATCTCATGTCTCTGAGCGCCAGTGAGGCACGACGGACACTGTTCCCTCTCATAGAGAAGGTCAACGAGGATCGCGAGGCCGTCGAGATCGTCTCCAAGCACGGCAACGCGGTGCTCATGCCCGCCGAGGAGTACGCGGCCTGGCAGGAGACCGCGTACCTGTTCCGGTCGCCGGCAAATGCTCGACGCCTGTTGGATGCGTACGAGCGCGCCCGGTCCGGAGCCACCGAGGCTCACGACCTGGACCGGGAGAGCTGAGTGCGCCTCGTCTGGGATCGCGACGCCTGGGCCGACTACACGCACTGGCAGACGGCGGACCGCCGCATCCTCAAGCGAATCAACACGCTCATCGACGCCTGCCTGCGTGACCCGTTCGAAGGTATCGGCAAACCCGAGCAGCTCAAGTACGGCGCCTCTGGAGCGTGGTCCAGACGGATCACCGACGAGCACCGGCTTGTCTACCTCGTTGACGGCGATGACCTGATCATCCTCCAGGCCCGCTACCACTACTGACTTCGACGATGTCCACTTCCCCCTCGCGACGCACCTGCCGAACCTGTGCCGGCCCCATCGAGAATCGCAGTGATCCCGTCCCGTCCTCTCGCGTGGGCTGGTTGCAGGTGGCGCACCCGCCGTACTCGCCAACAGGGCCGATCCAAGACCGACGACCGGGGCCGGGCATCACGGAACCCCAGCCAAATGACGTTTGACCAGGGGTTTCATCGGAGCCGTCGACGGGAATCGAACCCGTGACCTACGCTTTACGAGAGCGTCGCTCTACCGACTGAGCTACGACGGCCTGCCCCACCTCAAGCTCCGGGGAGCCGCTGGAGGAACCGGTAGAACTATACCGGTCGCGCCGTCACGAGGTGAAATCAGTGGGTCGCCACCGGGGTGGGCACTGCGTGGGCGTCAGATCCCGTCGATGATGTCTCCCCCGTCGCACCGCTCTCCCGTCATACCGGCGCGATAGCGTCATCTCGTGACCGCAGCTGATGACTCCCCCACACCGCTCGCCGACCACCCGCACACCGAGGTGGATCAGGTCGCAGAGCGCTACTACGACGCGATCGTCGAGGCCAGTCCGATCTTCGCCACCGACCTGGGCCTGGACATTCGCCAGGACGAGTACGACGACCTCTCCCCCACCGGCCAGGAAGCCCACTACCGGCGTGCCATGACGGCTCTGGACGAGCTCGACCAGACCGTCCCCGCCGACGACATTGACAGGGTCACCCGCGCCGCGATGCGCAACCGCCTCGGCCTGGAGGCCGAGACCCACGACAACGGCGACGACCTGCTGGGCATCAACGGCATCGACACGGGTCTGCACTCGATCCGCGCCGTCTACGACGCGATGCCCACCGACACCCCAGAGCAGTGGCAGACCATCACCCGCCGCCTCAAAGCGGTCCCCTCCGCGATCCACGGCTGGCTCGCCACCCAGCACGCCTCCATCGACGCCGGCGTCCTGCCCGCCCGGCGTCAGGTACGCCTGCTGGCATCCCAGGTCGACGGCTGGATCACCACGGGCGGGTTCTTCGACACCTATCTCGCCGGCGCCACCACGGCCGACGGCCCGCTTCCCGACGGCCTTCACTCGGATCTGGCCGACGCCGTCGAGATCGCCAAGGAGGCATATGCCGGCGCCGCCGCCGCCCTTCGCACCGACATCGAGGCGCAGGCCACCGACGAGGACGCCGTCGGCATCCAGCGCTACCGGCTCGCCTCCCGGGAGTTCCTGGGCTCGACGGTCGACCTGGCCGAGACCTACCGATGGGGCCAGGAGGAGCTGGCCCGGATCGAGGAGATGCAGCGCGAGACGGCGTCGCGCATCCGTCCCGGCGCCAACGTCGCCCAGGCCATGGAGGCCCTCGACGCCGACCCCGCCTACCAGATCCACGGCACAGCTGACATTCCAGGCACAGTGGCCCTCAAAGAGTGGATGCAGGCCCGCGCCGACGAGGCCATCACCGCCTTGGACGGCACCCACTTCGACATCCCGGCCCCGGCCCGGCGCATCGAGGGGATGATCGCCCCGACCCATGACGGCGGGGTCTTCTACACCGGCCCCTCCGACGACTTCTCCCGCCCGGGACGGATGTGGTGGGCGGTCCCCGAGGGGGTCGACACCTTCACCACCTGGCGCGAGCTCACCACCGTCTACCACGAGGGCGTGCCCGGTCATCATCTGCAGATCTCCTCGGCCATCGCTCAGCACGACCAGCTGAACTCGTGGCGGCGCAACGCCTGCTGGACGTCCGGTCACGGCGAGGGATGGGCGCTGTACGCCGAGTGGCTGATGCGCGATCTCGGTTTCATGGGGGATTCCGGCCACCTCATGGGGCTGCTGGACGGCCAGTCGATGCGAGCCGCCCGGGTGGTGCTCGACATCGGCCTGCACTGCGGATTCGACGCCCCCGCCGAGGTGGGCGGCGGCGTCTGGAACTGGGACAAGGCGTGGACGTTCTTCAACAACCACGTCTCGATGGACGAGGGATCGGCCCGCTTCGAGGTGAATCGCTACTTCGGCTGGCCGGGCCAGGCACCCGCCTACAAGCTCGGCGAGCGCACCTGGATGGAGCTTCGCGACGCCGTCCGTGCCGCCGATCCGGGCTTCAACCTCAAGGACTTCCACACCCGCGCCCTGGCACTCGGCGGACTGCCTCTCGATGTGCTGAGATCGGCGATCCTCAGCTGACTCCGGAAAACCGTGCCGCCGGGCACGATGACCCACCTTGCCTTCGTTGTGCCTTCGCTATGCGCCAGTTGATCCTGCGTTGGCCCTCTAGCAGGAGGGCCAACGCAGGAGTTAGAGGCGCATAGCAGGGACACAGGATACTCGAGCACGCAATTGCCCAGGCCCACGGATGCGGTCGGCGGAGCGGATCGGAGGGGAGGGGAGGAGCCGCAGAAGCTGCTCGCACCTCACGGATTGCTGAGGCACAGGGCACCGATGTAGCCCGTGTCGTGGCTGAGTTCGTGGCGGACGGCGACCTTCTGCTCCCCGGCGCCGCAGGACCCGTCGAGCCTGATGACGGCGCGGACCATCCGGGCCCCCGAATCGTGACACGGCACCACGGGAACCCGGCCGTTGTCGACGCGTGTCCCCACCATGACGCACTGTCCGGAACTCTTCTCAAGGTTTGTCCAGGAGTGGCTGCGCCACGCCCATTCGAGGCCCAGGACGATGACGACGATGGCCAGCACCCCGGCGAGCCGAAGGCAGCGGCCCCCGATCGTGCCCGGTCCCACCATCGTTCTCCCCTTTCGGCGCCGCGCCCGCTCCACGGCGGCGGCATGTGGACAACGGTAGTTGGCGGATCAAGAATGCGCGGAGGCCCGCGCAAACCCGGACCACCGTCCGATCGGGGCGAGGACGACGCCCGACCACGGTCTGGCCGCGGACCGACACCGGATACGACCCGGGTCGCACCTGTGGTTCCGCAGACAGCCCAACGCCCGCAGACAGCTCAACGACGCCTCGAGCACTCAGCAGGTCAGCCCGTCGGAGGGCACCTGCCCGGAGTTGATATAGCCGGTGACCGCCGAGTGGACGCAGGAGTTGCCCAGCGACCACGCCGAGTGCCCGGCTCCCCGCCATGTCACGAGCACCCCTGAACTCAGCTGGGAGGCCATCCAGCGGGCCTGCTCGTAGGGCGTCGCCGGATCCCCGGTGACGCCCAGGACGACGATCGGAGCCGCCCCTGAGGCGGTGATGCGCATCTGCTCGGCGGGCCGGGCGCTCCAGTAGACGCAGCTCAGCGAGGCGCCGAAGGTCGGTCCGAGGATCGGTGCCTTCTTGACGTCGGCGGTCCACTGGGTCCTGGCGCCGGCGAGCCCACGATCCGCCTCGTCACGGCAGGCGATCGCCGGGAAGGCGTAGGCCGAGGACTCCCACCTGCCCGAATCGGGATCACGGCCGTTGAGGTAGTCGGCGGCCGCCAGCAGGTAGCGTCCCTCTCCCCGCTGGGCCCAGGTGATGGCGGCGCCCAGGTACTGGTAGGACTCGGTTCCCGAGTACAGGTAGAAGGCGATACCGGTCGATGCGAGGCTCTGGGTCAGCTTCCTGGTTCCGACGGTCAGCGGCCGGGAGTCCATCCTGTCGAGGAACCTCGTGGTGGAGTCGATGACCTTGTCGGCGGTGTCTCCGAGGGGGCACTGGTCGTTGTGCTCGGCACACCACTGCGCGAAGGCGCGGAAGGCCTTGTCGAAGCCCATCACCTGGGTCACGGAGTCGTCGTCGGTGATGTTGACCGCCGAGTCCAGCACCATCCGGCCCACCCGGGTCGGGTACATCTCGGCGTAGGTGGCGCCGATGAAGGTGCCGTAGGAGATGCCCAGGTAGTCCAGTTTCGGCGATCCCACCAGATGGCGCAGCAGGTCCAGGTCGCGGGCGGTGTCGATGGTGGAGATGTGATCCAGCAGGCGTCCTGACGCCGCCCGGCACTGCTGCGCGAAGGCCTTGTTGCCCGCGGTGAGGGCGTTCCACTCGTTCTGGTCGTCCGGGGAGGAGTCCAGGTTGAAGTAGGCGTCGGTCTGGGCGCCGCTGCCGCATCGCACCGGCGTCGACTCCCCCGATCCGCGCGGATCCCAGGCGATGACGTCGTGATCGGGGAAGGCGGAGACGTCGAAGCGGTTGAGCATGTCCTGGCCCGAGGAGCCCGGCCCGCCGGGGTTGATGAACAGGGTGCCGCGACGGGTTCCGGTGGCCGGCGCCTTCTTCATCCGCAGGGTGATGGCCGGCCCGTCGGGGTCGTTCCAGTCCAGCGGCACCGCCAGGCTGCCGCACCGGTACTTGCCGCAGGGCTTCCAGCTGACCGTGGAGTTGAGGTAACGGTCGACGCCGGATCCCGCCGGCGGGGAGGTGACGCCGGCCGGTCCGGCAACGCCGGCACCGGTACCCGAGCCCGACGTCTGGCGGTCCGGCGAGGTGTCGCCGGAGAACACCCCGTGGGCCGCGGGATCGAAGGAGGCCACCGGCGGGTCGGACGCCGGGGTGGCGTCGGCGCTGCTCCAGGATCCGGCGCTCGGCCCCGATGCCGAGGAACGTGCCGAGACCGACCCCGAGTTCTCCGGCGACCCGGGCCGCGATCCCGTCCAGCAGCCGGCCAGCAGCATCGAGGCGAGCACGCCGGCCGCGACCGTGCGCAGCGACACGGGGGCCTTCCGGACGTTCATCGGGGCCTCCCGGGCGCCTCCGGCCGAGGTGTTGAGCCGCCGTCGCGGGGTCGCTCCCCGGGTTGGCGGCCCGACCCGCCCCCGGAAGCCTCACGGGAGCGTCTCCGGGCGGCGGTGGTGCATACCGAGACCAGCGGGCAGCTCATCGTGCGCCCGTCGACGGCCACCTCCACGCGCCCGGCCGCCGGATCGTGGCCGACCACCGGCCCCCGGCCCGACGGCGTCTCCACGGTCTGGCCGATCCGCGGGGCCCGCTGGTGGAAGTCGACGTAGTAGGGGTGCTCGTACCGCAGGCAGCACATGAGCTTGCCGCAGACACCGGTGACGGCCAGCGGGTTGGATGCGTATCCCTGGTCCGCGGCCAGCCTCATGCCGATCGGCTCGGGCTCGTCGAGGAAGGTGGTGCAGCACAGCTCCCGGCCGCAGACCCCGGCCCCTCCGACGATCCTCGCCGGATTGCGTCCAGAGACCTGCCGCATGTCCACCCGGCTCCGCAGGCGCCCCGCGAGATCGGGCACCAGATTCCGGAAATCCACCCGGTGCATGCTGCGGTAGTAGACGGCGACCAGCCGGGTGCCGTCGTCGTGGTCGATGTTGTCGACCGCCAGCACGTCCATCGCCAGATCGTGATCGGCGACGGCCCGCCTCACCGTCTCGGTGATCCCGGTGCGTTCGGCGCGACGCGCCATCGCCGCCTCCACCTGACGCGTGCCGGCCGGCCCGGCCCACGCCGGGGCCACCGGCTCCGGGGCCTCGACGGTCTCGGGGCCCCACACGCAGCGGGCCGGCTCGTCGCCGTCGGGAGTCGGGAACAGCACCCAGTCGCCCACCTCGACATCGGCGGTACCGACATCGAGGTAGCGCAGCGTCCCGAACTCCTGGAACGCGACAGCAATCACCCGGGCCATGGGCCGAGCCTATCGGTCCCCGGACGCCGGCCCGCCCCGGCGTCCGACAGGGACACCGGGGCGGGCCGCGAAGTGAACGGCCGGGTCAGCGAGCGGCCCTGGCCTCGGCGCGACGATGGCGGCCCCGGGCGTCGACCGCCCAGCCCCCGGCGCCCACGCACAGCAGCAGCAGGCCGCTGGCGGCCAGTAGCAGGGCGGGCTCCCCCTCGATCCCCGACTCGGCGAAGATGTTGAAGTTTCCCCAGTGCACGAAGACCAGTGCGGCCACGCCCAGGGCCAGGGTACCCAGGCCGGCGATCCTGGTCACCAGACCGAACAGCAGTGCCAGGGCGGCCAGGCCCTCGCAGATGCCCAGCACCCAGACCAGATCGGCGGCATAGGGCAGGCCGATGCCCTCGATCATCTCCAGGGTTCCGGCGCGCTGGGTGAGGTGCTGGAAACTGTGGACGCCCAGCACCCCGGCGATCACGAGGCGGAACAGGAAGAGCCCGAAGGATGGCCACCATCTGTCGGTGGAGGGCCGGGGAGCCGGCTCGACCACCGGATCGGGCTCGTCGACGGGGGTGACGGTACCCAGAGTCCGCTCCCGCGACGCCCGCTCCCGGGCCCGCTCCTCGGCATCCAGGCGACGGCGCTCGTCGGCCTGTCGCAGCCCCTCCTGATCATCCGCCTCGTCCGGGGTGGCTCCGGTCAGCACCTGGGTGTGTTCGGCGGGATCCTCGGACGCCGTCCGGTAGTAGCCGGAATCGCCGGACCCGAGCACCTGGGTGGGGTTCTCGTCGGCGACGTCCGGGGTCTCCGGGATGACTCGGGTGGCCTCGGTGTCGGCGTCGTCGCTCGCGCTGTTGTCAGTCGTCCTCTTGACAGGCTTGCTCACGTCAGCTCCTCACGGCTCGATCGAACCGGGCCTCACTCCAAGGCACGGCACATTCCCACTGTGTCATCGGAACCCGGCGCGTCGTAGGAGCAACACGCACGCGAACTACACCCGTGTAAGTGATCGCTCGCCGCGAACCCGGTACGGCTCAACCCCTGGGTGCCAGGTTCACCAGCAGCGCCTCCATGGCCAGCTGCGGGGAGACGTTCGTCTCCAGGGCGGTGCGCGCCTCCAGGATGGCGTCGATGCGCCTCACGGTCCGGTCGCTGGTCGAGCTCCGGGCCACCTGGCGGATCCGATCGGCGATCCCGGCGTTGACCAGCCTGGACCCGGTGAGCCGCTGCTCCTCGCCGGGGCGCACCGCTCCGGTCTGGAGGGCCAGGACGTCGCGGTGGAAGGTGGTGAGTTCGGTGAGCACCCGGTCCAGGGCGTCGCGCTGGAGCCTCTTGACGCGGGCCTTCTGCTCGTCCTCCAGGTCCTTGATCGCTGCGGCGGCGTGCCTTGGCCGGGCCCCTTTGGTGCCGAAGCCCAGGGCCTTCTCCAGCTCGCCGCGCTCCCGGGCGTCCTGGTCGGCGGTGGCGGCCGCGGCCTCCTGCCCGGTCTCGGCGACCAGCTCCTGGGCGGCCCGCAGGCAGTCGCCGAGATCGTTCAGGCCGGTGGGCAGGGCCAGGATCCGGTCGCGACGGGATCTGGCGTCCTCGTCGCGGGCCAGCCGGCGGGCCCGGCCGATGTGGCCCTGGGCCGCCCGGGCGGCCTCGGCGGCCAGTTCGGGGGCGACGCCGTCGCGGGTGACGAGCAGTTCGGCGACCGCCTCGTCGCGGGGGGTGGCCAGGTGCAGGCGGCGGCACCGGGAGCGGATGGTGACGATGACGTCGTCGGGGGTCGGGGCGCACAGCACCCAGACGGTGCGGGCCGCGGGCTCCTCGATGGCCTTGAGAAGGGCATCGGCACCGCGCTCGGTGACCCGGTCGGCGTCCTCGACGACGACCACCTGGTGGCGGCCCCGCGAGGGGCTCATCGCGGCCCGGCGCACCAGCTCGCGCACCTCGTCGACGCCGATTGAGAGGGTCTCGGTGCGCACCAGAGTGACATCGGGATGGGCCCCCGACAGCGCGGTGCGGCAGTCGTTGCAGGCCCCGCAGCCGCCCTCCGCGCACTCCAGGGCGGCGGCGAAGGCCCGGGCGGCGTTCGAGCGTCCCGATCCGGGCGGGCCGGTGAGCAGCCAGGCGTGACTCATCGCATGGGCCTGCCCGCCGACCGCACGGCGCAGCACGGCGACGGCCTTCTCCTGGCCGACGAGTTCGGACCACACCCCGGTCAGCGGTGGGTCGCGCACGATCTGCGGGTTCACTGTCACGATCTCATCGTGCCATCGGGATCCGACAGATCCGAGCCCGTGTCGATCCCCAGCATCGGCGCCAACCGCTCGCGGACCGCCGCCGCGATGCGATCCCGCGGGTCGCGGGCCGGCAGCACCAGGTAGTGCTGCGGGTCGCGGGCGGCCAGGGCCAGGAACTCGTCGCGCACCCTGCGGTGGAAGTCCAGACTCTCGGACTCCATGCGATCCTTGTCGACGATGGTGGCGGTGGTCTCGGCGGGGTCGGCGTCCAGCAGCACGGTGAGGTCGGGCCTCAGCCCGTCGGTGGCCCAGCGCGCCAGGGCGTCGATCTGCGCGGCGTCCAGGACGCGCCCGGCCCCCTGGTAGGCCAGCGTCGAGTCGATGTACCGGTCGCAGACCACCAGCTGCCCGCGCTCCAGGGCCGGTCGCATCACCTCGGTGACGTGCTGGGCCTTGTCGGCGGCGTAGAGCAGGGCCTCGGCCCGGTCGTCGAGGGTGCCCGATGCCGGGTCCAGCAGCAGGGTGCGGATCCGGGAGCCGAGCGGGGTGCCGCCGGGCTCGCGGGTCATCATGTGATCGACGCCGTGGCTGGCCAGCCAGCGGTCGAGGAAGCGCGACTGGGTGGTCTTGCCCACCGAGTCCCCGCCCTCCAGGACGATCAGAAGCCCTCTGCTCATGCCTTCGTCGCCTTGATGATCCTGCGACGCCGCTCCGGCCATTCCTCGAGGAACTCCGCGCGCGCCTCGTGCTGCTGGTCGAGGTCGCGTTCCAGGCGTCGTCCCGCCTCGAAAGCCTCCTCGGGGGTGAACCCGGAGATCTGCTCGGGGGTCGGCCCGGGGTTCACCGATCCGGTGCGTCCCAGTTCGCGGGCCACCTTCCCCAGCCGCCCGGTCAGTTTTCTCGTGCCGCCGGCCCCCTGCAGGGTGCCGACCAGGGAGGCGGCGGACTCTGCGGCGTGGCGGGCCCGCGCCCAGCCGTGGTCGATCTCCGGATCGAGCTGATCGCACCGCTCCAGGACCTCCCGGACGCCGGTCCTGATCCGCTCGGCCAGCACCGGTCTGGCCGGCACGTTGCCGTCGCCCAGAAGTTTGGGGGCGCGGGTGGCGGTGACCAGCATGTCGAGGAACTGGTAGTAGGACTCGGGCAACCGGTGGACGGTGATGCTGTCCGGGTCCAGGACGAGGACGCGATCGATCCTTCGGGTGAGGTCGCTCACCCAGCGGGGCTCCAGGAGGTCGGAGAGCCCCTCGAGGACGACCCTCAGCTTGGCCACGGCCGCCAGCAGTTTGTCGATCCGGCCGTGGCGGCCGTCGTCGTGGATGCCGTCCCGGGGGGCGGTGATCGGGTCGCCGCCCAGATCCAGCAGTTCGTCGGGCAGCCGGTTGTCGGGCAGCACACCGGGCTCGCGCGACTTCTCGACCGGATGCGCGGCCGAGCCGGACCGAAGGGTCATCCCGTCGCTGCGGGCCTTCAGGTCGGCCTCCATGACCTTCCGCAGGCACCGGATGAGACGGTTGGAGACGAATCCCTCGAGAGTGGCCGCGACATTGGGCGGGACGCTGCGCGGCACGTCCGACATCGCCCCGGCCCTCGGCCCGAGCCGCTCCAGCGTGGAGGGGAAGGCCTCCACCTCGGTGGCGCCCAGGGCGATCATCCGGGTCACCAGCCAGTCCCGCTGGGTCGACGAGAGCTTGGTGCGCGGGGTGATGGTGACCTCGCGGGCGCGGCTGGTTGTCACCCCGGACTCCACGACGCTGATCCGGTCGTCGCGGATGTCTGCCAGCGGGCTGCCGTCGCCGCGCAGCATCCTCATCTCCCGCCGGTCGCAGCTCAGGGCGGCCGAGGGGGTCAGGGTCGCGCCGCGCAGGAAGGGCTTCACCAGGCAGGTGAAGTCCCGGGGCAGTTCACCGGCGGCGTCCAGGGCGATGGAGCAGTCCACCGGCAGCCAGGGGGACCAGGACGGAGCGTCCATGTACCACTCCCCCATCGAGTCGATGACCCGATGGGCCAGAACCACTCCGGCGCGCAGCAGGCGGTGGTCGGTGGAGTCCAGCAGGGTGACGTCGCTGGTGAAGGACCGGCTCGGGCCCCGGGTCACCAGCCTGGCGACCCCGACATCCGGATTGGCGAGCAGTGGTGGCTCGGCCGCCCAGGAGGCCTCGAACAGAAGGGGTTGACGTGCCGATCCCATCGGTTCCCTCTCATCGCTGCTCTCCGGTACGGGTCTGAATCTACCGGCTGTCGCTGGAGCCTGCTGATTGTGAGGGCTTGCCCGCCGGCTTCTTCGAGGTCGCTTTCCTGGCGGTGGTGGACTTCTTGCTGGTCGTCCTCCTGGCCGGTGCCTTGCGCCGGGTCGAGGGACCCTTGGCCCGCTTCTCGGCCAGCAGCTCCTGGGCGCGCTCGGCGGTGATCTCCTCGACCGAGTCGTCCTTGCGCAGGGTGGCGTTGGTCTGGCCGTCGGTGACATAGGCGCCGAAGCGGCCGTCCTTGACGACGATGGGCTTGCCGGACGTCGGGTCCTCTCCGAGCTCCTTGAGGGGCGGCTTGGCGGCCGCCCGGCCGCGCTGCTTGGGCTTGGAGTAGATCTCCTCGGCCTGCTCCAGGGTGATGGAGAAGAGCTCGTCCTCGCTGGTGAGCGAGCGCGAGTCGGTGCCCTTCTTGAGGTAGGGGCCGTACCGTCCGTTCTGGGCTGTGATCTCGGTGCCGTCCTCGGTGGTGCCCACCACTCTGGGCAGCGACAGCAGCTTGAGGGCGTCGTCGAGGGTGACGGTGGCCAGGTCCATCGAACGGAACAGGGAGGCGGTGCGCGGCTTGGACTTCTTCGCCTTCCCTCTGCCGGTCTGCTTCCCGGAGCTCTTAGGGGCGTCGGCGGGCTCGTCGTCCAGCACCTCGGTGACGTAGGGGCCGAAGCGCCCGTTCTTCGCCACGATCATGGTGTGGGTGTGCGGATCCAGCCCGAGTTCGCGCTCCTCGCCGTTGGGGCTGGCCAGCAGTTCGCGCGCCTTTGCGACGGTGAGCTCGTCGGGCGGCAGCTCGTCGTCGACGTTGGCGCGCTTGCCCTCGGCGTCCTCCACGTAGGTGCCGTAGCGGCCCACCCGCACGACGATGCCGGAATCCTGACCGCCGACCGGGAAGGTGGAGGTGGCGCGGGCGTCGATGTCGCCCAGCTCGGTGACCAGCTGATGCAGACCCTCGTGACCCGACGCCGGGGTCGGGCCGTCGTCCCCCGAGCCGCCGCCCTGCCCGTAGTAGAAGTTGGTGAGCACCTCGACGCGTTTCGCGTTGCCCTGGGCGATCTCGTCGAGGGTGTCCTCCATGTCGGCGGTGAACTGGTAGTCCACCAGGTTCGAGAAGTGGTTCTCCAGCAGCCTGGTGACCGCGAAGGCCAGCCAGGTCGGCACCAGCGCCTGACCCTTCTTGAAGACGTAGTCGCGGCTGGTGATGGTGCGGATGATCGACGCGTAGGTCGACGGCCGACCGATCTCCAGCTCCTCGAGCTTGGCCACCAGGCTGGGCTCGGTGTAGCGGGCCGGCGGGCGGGTGTCGTGGCCCGAGGCCGTGACGTCCTGGCAGTCCAGTCCCTGACCGCGGGTCAGCTGCGGCAGGCGCTTCTGGGCGTCGTCGGAGGAGCCCTCGTCGACGGACTCGACGTAGGCCCGCAGGAATCCGTGGAAGGTGATGGTGCGTCCCGAGGCGGTGAATCCGGCGCGGGCGACGTCGCCGCCGGCGATCGCGACCGGGGAGGCGGGCACGGCGTCGATACCCACCGAGAGGGTCTCGCCCTTGGCGTCGGCCATCTGGGAGGCGATGGTGCGCATCCACACCAGCTCGTAGAGCTTGAACCGCTCGCCGGTCAGGCCGGCCTGGGCGGGGGTGCGGAAGTGGTCGCCGGCGGGCCGGATGGCCTCGTGGGCCTCCTGGGCGTTCTTGACCTTGGAGGCGTACACGCGGGGTTTCGCGGGAACGTGGTCGGATCCGTAGAGCTCGACGGCCTGGGCCCGGGCGGCCCGGACGGCCTCGTCGGACAGCGCCACCGAGTCGGTTCGCATGTAGGTGATGTAGCCGCCCTCGTACAGGTCCTGGGCCACCGACATGGTGCGCTGGGAGGTGAAGCCGAGCTTGCGGCCGGCCTCCTGCTGCAGCGTGGTGGTGCGGAAGGGGGCGTAGGGGCGGCGGGTGTAGGGCTTGGCCTCCACCGAGGTGACGGTGAAGGCGGCCTTCTCCAGGGCGTCGGCCAGGGTGGTGGCCGAGGCCTCGTCGAGACGGCGGACCTCGCGGTCCTTACGGGTGCCGACCAGCTTGCCGTCGGCGTCGAAGTCGCGGCCCTGGGCGACGCGCGTCCCGTCGAGGGTGGCCAGCTTCGCGGTGAAGGACTCGTGGGTGTCCTTCGTCTCCAGGACCCCTTCGAGGTCCCAGTAGTTGGCGGAGGTGAAGGCGATCCGCTCGCGCTCGCGGTCGACGACCAGGCGGGTGGCCACCGACTGCACGCGGCCGGCCGAGAGCCGGGGCATGACCTTCTTCCACAGCACCGGGGAGACCTCGTAGCCGTAGAGGCGGTCGAGGATGCGGCGGGTCTCCTGGGCGTCGACCAGATCGGTGTCGAGTTCGCGGGTGTGGGCGACGGCGTCGGTGATGGCCTTCTCGGTGATCTCGTTGAAGACCATCCGCTTGACCGGCACCTTGGGCTTGAGGGTGTCGAGCAGGTGCCAGGCGATGGCCTCGCCCTCACGGTCGCCGTCGGTGGCCAGCAGCAGTTCGTCGGATCCCTTGAGGAGGTCCTTGAGTTCGCGGATGGTGGACTTCTTGTCGGGCGAGACGACGTAGATCGGTGCGAATCCGTGGTCGACGTCGACCCCGGTACGCGCCCACGACTCGCCCTTGTACTTGGCCGGCACCTGGGAGGCGCTGGTCGGAAGGTCCCGCACATGGCCCTGGGAGGCGCGCACCACGTACTTCGGGCCCAGATAGCCGGCGATCATCGTCGCCTTGTGGGGCGACTCGACGATCACGAGGCTCTTGGTGGGTGCCATCTCTACCTTCCCGTAGGACGCTGTTCATGTCCTGGTCCTTGGCCTCCCCGGGGCTCAGGGGGGCCGTCCGACCATGTATACAACGCGACGTGGCGCCCACGGTAACGGGCCGAGGCGCGACACACCCCGCCCACAGCCCTCTGAAGGGTCGGGGCGGGGCGGTCCGTCCGGGCGCCCGCCGGACATGTGCGCGGGGTGGGCGGGCAGCCCACAACGGGTTTCAGCAGAGAGCGCCGGGTCGGGGCCCTCAGGCGACCCGGGTGAGCTTCAGCTTCCAGGCGCCGTCGTTGTCGGCGGTCCCCTCCTCCAGGTAGGAGATGTCCAGAGCGTCGCCGTTGATCTGCTGGAGCTGGCCGAGCAGGGGCAGCGGATTGTGCGGTGCGACGAGGGCCATCGCCTGGCCGGGGGCCAGCTGGGCGAAGGCCCCGATCACAGAGCCGTGACGGATGGCGTGCGGGATGGTGCGCACGTCGAGGACGGGCAGGCCCTCATCGGTCTCCCCGCAGGCGCAGTGGTGGGTCTCGGTGATCGGGATCTCGTGGGTCATCGCATCTCCTTTATCAATGATCAACTCATCAAAATACTAACAGGTGTGCCGAGGCCCGAATCGCAGGGGCTCACGCCCGCACGAGGATCCCCTCCCGCAGGGCCCGGCGCACCCGGGGCAGGACCTGCTCGCGGACCGTCCCGGCGTCCACCTCGAGGATCGCTGCGACCGCCGCCACGATGGCACCCAGATCCAGATCGCCGTCGCAGGCGCCCAGCACCCCGCCGAGCACCGTGTCGACCTCCATGGCCCGGCACAGCCCGGAGCGCTGCCGGTAGACCAGATGCTCCGGGTCGGCCTCGCCGGGCCTCCCGCTGGACTCGGCGACGACGTCGTCGCGGACCGTCCAGTGCCCGGCCAGCAGCGCATTGTCGGTGGCCAGGGCGTCGTCAACCCCCTCGCGGCGCTGCCCGATGGCCTCGCCGACGGGCTGTTCGATGCTCCAGGGCCACTCCTCGAAGGACAGGTCGGGATGCTCCCGGCCGGCCGCGGTGAGGGCGAGCCAGCCCATCGACACCCCGGTGATACCCAGTTCGGCGAAATAGCCGAGCCATTCGTCGTAGCGAGGCCGCCACTGCGCCGATCCGTCGAGGCCGGCGTCGGTGAGCCAGGTCTCGATGTACTCGTGGACGTCCAGGTGCTCGCGCTCCAGCACCCACATGTCGACGCCCAGCCCCTCGACCCATCCGGCCAGGCGCTCGGCCCAGGGCTGATCGCCGATCTGCGCCCAGTTGGCGAGGATCTGCACGGCACCGCCGGGATTGAGGTGAGCCGGCGCCTGGCGGACCACCTGTTCGATCAGCCCGTCGCCGCTGAATCCGGCCTCCCGGTAGGCCAGGCGCTGTCCCTTGGGCTGCGGCGGGCTCATGACGTAGGGCGGGTTGGAGACGATGAGATCGAACTTCTCGGGAACCGGGTCGAAGAGGGACCCCTCGCGCACCTCGACATCCGCCCCCTCGACAGTTCTGGTGCCGGACAGCGCCAAGGACAGTTCGGCCATCCGCAGGGCACGCTGGTTGACGTCGGTGGCGATGACCCGCCCCGCGTGCCGAGCCAGATGCATGGACTGGACCCCGCATCCGCAGCCCAGATCCAGGGCGGATCCCACTGGGCGCCGGGACGTCATCTGCGCCAGGGATGTGGACGCCGGGGAGACGCCGAGGACGTAGTCGGGGCGGGTTCTGGTGGTCTGCTTGTCGAGCCCGGGGGTGGGGTCGGAGACCGCCCATCCGGTGGCGTCGTCGTCCGGAGAGTCGTAGGGGCGGATGTCGACGGCCGCGGTGACGTTCTCGCCGTCGGTCTCGATGATCCCGGCGGCGGCCAGGTCGGCGAGCGGCAGGGCGGTCAGGTGGTCGATCGGTACCGGTCGGCGCAGCAGCCACAAGTTGATCACGGCTGCGAGGGAGTCGTCGCGCCCGGCCAGGGCGGTCTGAGCGGCGACGGTGGTGTTGCGCTCCAGGCCGCGGTGACCGGCTGCTCCCACCGCCTCCAGGACGGCGTCGGTGCGGTACCCGATCTCCTCGAAGGCGTCACGGAGGCGGGCGACGGCGTCAGGTTCCAGCAGGCTCATGTCCCCCAGTGTGGCGCGGCCCCGGACACAGCGCGCATTTCACTCGCTGGAGACCCGTTTCCGGGATGCTTCTGTCGGATCCTGGCCTCCAGCTAGTGAAATGCGCAGGCGACGCAGCATCCCTGGATGTCACCGGAAGGTGGCACGCTGTTCCCGTGGCTGTTCCCGGATGGATGCGTGGCGACCAGGTGGTCCATGTGGATCATCGCGGCGCCTCGGCGGGCCGCACCACGAGCTGGCCGGAATGGCTTCCCGCCGACTGCCGGGACTCGGTTCGGGCGGCCGGTATCAAGGCGCCGTGGGGGCATCAGCGCTCGCTGGCGGATCTGGCCTTCGCCGGGCATCACAGTGCGATCTGCACCTCGACGGCCTCGGGCAAGACGCTGGCGTATCTGCTGCCGGTGATGGCCGCAACCGCCTCCCACGAACCCGCGCTGGGCGTCCCCGACACGTCGCTGCGCGCCCAGCTGACCTCAAGGCGGCGCCATTCGGCGCTGTACCTGGCGCCGACCAAGGCCCTGGCCCACGACCAGTGGCGGGCTTGCCGCGAGCTGGGCCCTGAGGGCTGGGCGGTCTCGGCCCTGGACGGTGACTCCGACCAGGCCGAGCGGCAGTTCGCCCGCGATCACGCCAGCTATGTGCTCACCAATCCCGACATGCTGCATCACTCGGTGCTGCCGAATCATGCGCGCTGGTCGTCGCTGCTGGGCAGCCTGCGCTACGTGGTGGTCGATGAGGCGCACCGGTACCGCGGGGTCTTCGGCGCCCATGTGGCCCAGGTGCTGCGGCGACTGCGCAGGCTGTGCCGGATGCACGGCTCCGATCCGGTGTTCATCCTGGCCAGCGCCACCTCCACCAATGCCGCCGAGGCCGGCGCCCGGCTCATCGGGGCGCCGGTGGAGGTGGTGGATCGCGACGACTCCCCCCACCCGGCCCGCGACGTCGTGCTCTGGCAGCCCGAAGAGTCCACGACCGCCGATGCCGCGCGGCTGGTGGCCAGACTGGCCGACGAGGGGCGCCAGACCATCTGCTTCGTGGCCTCGCGCAGCCTGGCCGAGGTGATCGCGGTGCACGGCCAGGACCAGGTGATCGGGGACGCGGTGATCGCCTCCTACCGATCGGGCTATCTGCCCGAGGAGCGCCGGGCCATCGAGGCGGGGCTGCAGGACGGCTCGGTGCGGGCGGTGGTGGCCACCAATGCCCTGGAGCTGGGGGTCGACGTGTCGGGGATGGACGCCGTGGTGATCGTCGGCTATCCGGGCCGGCTCTCGACGCTGTGGCAGCAGGCGGGTCGCGCCGGGCGGGCCGGACGCGACGCCCTCGTGACGGTGCTGGCCCGCGAGGACCCGCTGGACCAGTACCTGTTCGGCCATCCCGAGCTGCTCTTCGGTCGGTCGGTGGAGACGACGGTGTTGCATCCGGACAATCCGTATGTGATGGGGCCGCATCTGGCGGCGGCGGCCCAGGAGGGGTTCGTCTCCCCCGCCGATGAGGAGTTCTACGGGCCGGCGCTGGCGCCGGTCGGCGACATGCTGGTGGCTCAGAAGGTGCTGCGTCGCCGCGGTCAGAAGCTGTTCTGGACGCGGCCCGAGCGGGCGGTCGACGCCATCGACCTGCGCTCGATGGGGGGCATGGGCATCGACGTCATCGATCATGTGACCGGCCGGGTGGTCGGCGTGGTGGACGAGCGGGCCGGCGACCGGACGGTCCATCCGGGGGCGGTGTACCTGCATCAGGGGGATCAGTGGCTGGTCGACGAGTACCTGCCCGCCGATCATCAGGCGCTGGTGCACCGTGAGGTGCCGGGGTTCTGGACCCAGCCGCAGTCGGCGTCGAGTGTGCGGATCGTCGCCGAGGAGCAGCGTCGGGCCTTCGGGGACGGGTATGTGGCATGCGGGCAGGTGGAGCTCACCGAGCAGGTGATCGGCTATCTGCGCCGCGACGAGGTGACCAACGACGTGTGGGACTCCACCGCGCTGGAGATGTCCGAGCACACCATGGTGACCCAGGCCTGCTGGTGGGTGGTCCCGGATGCGGTGACCGACCGGCTGGGGTTGGACGCCGTGGCCCTGGCCGGGGCCGCGCACGGCACGGAGCACACCGCGATCGGCATCCTGCCGGCCTTCGCGCCGTGCGACCGGTGGGACGTCGGCGGGGTGTCCAGCGCCCTGATGGCCGATACCGGCGCCTGCACCATCGTCGTCCACGACGGGCAGGCCGGCGGGGCGGGTTTCGCCCGCGCCGGATTCGAGCGGGCCGAGGAGTGGTGGCATGCGACGGCCAGGAGGCTGGCGGAGTGCCCGTGCGAGGCCGGCTGCCCGTCGTGCGTGGTCTCGCCCAAGTGCGGAAACGCCAACCAGATGCTCGACAAGGACGCCGCCCGCCGGCTCGCCGCGGCGATGGATCCGCTGTGGTCAGAGACCGGTCCACCTGCCCCGATCCGCAATTAGCCGCTGCTGTTTCTCGGATTCAGCCGCACATGTTTTTCGTACCAAGCCGCGGGACCGTCGCCGAACGTGCCACCACGCTCGTCGGCCAGAAGGGTCAGAGTCGTGGCCGCCGCTGGCGACGCGTTAGGTCTTCAGCGCCGGTACACCTCGCGTCGATGCCCAGCCCGGACTACGGTCACGATGAGTTCCTCGTCGAGCACGTCGTAGATCACCCGGTAGTTCCCGATCCGGATTCTCCAGGCCGTGTCCTCGCCGACCAGCTTCTTGGCGCCCTGGGGGCGCGGCTCGGCGGCAAGACCGGCAACGGCCGTCAGGATCCGATCTCGGATCTGGCGGGGCAGCTTACGTACCTGCTTGGCGGCGGCGCGGGTGAACTCGACCCGATAGGTCACTGGCGCAGCCCGGCCCGCAACTCATCGAGGCTGACCCTCGTGCCGTCGTCCTCGGCCTTCGCCTGCCGGTAGGCGGCCACATCCTGGGCCATCTCGAACTCCTCGAGGGCCTCCAGATCATCGGGGGAGATGACGACGGCAACCAGCTTGCCATTGCGGGTGACCCCGATGCGCTCTCCTCCATACATGGCCCGGCCCAGCACATCCGACAGCCTGGACCTCAGCTCTCGAGTAGTGACCTCATCATCAATGGTGCCCATAAATGCGAGTGTAGCCCTCTGGTACATTGTGTACACAATTTCGGCCACGTGCTTGTCGGAGTGCGGCGCGGCCTTCGGCCACATCATCAGCTGTGAGGTCGAGAGTGGAGGCCAGCTCGGAGAGGGGCCGGCTGCGGGCGCCGCCGGCCGTGAAGTCCTTGATGGCCCAGTCGGCGGTGTAGGCGTCCTCGAGTCCGTCGAGGTACTCGCGTACGGCGGTTCGGACGTAGAAGCTCTTGGTGCGCCCGGTGCGCCGGGCCAGGGCGTCGAGCCGGGCCTCCTCGTCGGGAGTGAGCCGAACAGCCACGGTCATAGTCACCTCCTGTAGGACATGTACACAATCTGAACTGCCTTGGCTCCCTCGACCGGCTCATGCTCATGGAGCCGCCAACGGTGCGCAACCCGAGCGTAAGGGGACTTGATTAATGCCAAGGCCTTGAGAGCATGTGAGCAGCGTCAATCGATGCCGGTCGCGCTCGTGAGTCCTGATATCGGGCAGGAATCGAGAGCAGCACCGAGCGTCGAGTGCCCGGCAACATAGAAATAGGCGTCCGGGTCGATCAGCTCGAACAGTACCCGTACCTCAGCCAGACGATTCTCCAGACCGGTACGGGTGGAGAACACCGGCTCGTTGTGAGCCAGCCTGTTGCGGAACTTCACGACACTGGTGACCAGCCCATGCACCCTCGCCCGCCCGGTACCCTTCGGGAAGGCGCGATGCAGGATCGGGTTCCAGATCGTTGGCGCTCGCTCGCCCACGGTCAGGGTCGACCAGAACCCGAACGTCAACACCGCCACGACTTCGGCATGGGTCGGCCGCGAACTCAGCCCGCGCTTCGCATCGCTCAACCGCGCGAGACTGGCCTGATTGCGGCGATGCTGCTGCGCGCGCGCTCGCTGGACGCCCTGCTCCAACTGAAACAGCGCCGACTGCGGATCGACCGCCCATTCGGGGTAGCGCCGGGACAGCTCTCGGTCATAGGCATTGCGAATCGCGATTTCGAGATGCCCGACATCCACGATCCCGGCGGCAGCCACACGTGAGTTCCACATGTAGGTCTCCATCGCGAGGGTGTGGTCGTCGGCTGCGACACGCAGGTAGCGCCGGTAGCGAGGCGCGCTCAACCACCGCACGGCTTGTGCGGCATCGAGCGCGGGCACCGGATTGGGCATACCTGCTATCCTAGGGACATCGCCCTGCGGATAACCGCCCTCTGTCTGGCTTAAGTCAGTTAGGCACCGCGGGGCTTTGTTCTGCCCGCGAGACGTGCCGGGGCCGTCCGGCCGCATCGCCGCGTTCCCCGACCCCGGACAAGAGGCTGACAAGCAATCCTCCGCCTGCGGCGATGCCAGGTCTGCGCCGGGCTCACCAGCGCTCCCGGATCGGACAGGGCAACTTGCGTACCTCTTGGCAGCGGCGCGGGTGAACTCGACCAGCCGACCGGGAGTTGGGTTCACTGTTCGGCGGTGTTCGCGGCACGGCCTCCGGCCACGTCATCAGCTGTGAGGCCGAGGGTGGCGACCAGGAGGAGAGGAGCCAGCTGCGGGCTCCCCGGCCTAGTGTGCGAACGGAGGCACAACTCTACCGTTTTCGGTATAGTTGTGTCATGGTCGCCAAGACAAGCTACCGGGATGTCGTGCGTGAGATCGCGTACGACAACTATGGCTACGTCACTACCAAGAACGCCATGGATGCCGGGGTTCCCGCGATTGAGCTGCCCAAGCTGGCGGCTCGCGGGGGTCTGACGAACGTCGCCTACGGCCTGTATCGCGTTCCGGACGTTCCGCCGACGCGCTTCGACCAGTTCGCCGAGGCTCTGCTGCGGGTCGGTGAGGGTGCGTATCTGCACGGGGAATCGGTACTGGCCTTGTTCTCTCTGGCCGACGTGAACCCCAAGCGGATCAAGGTCGCGGTTCCCCGCCGGGTGCGCACCAGACTCCCGGCCGTCATCGAGTTGACGCAGGTTCCCGCCGACGCGCGCACCACCTTCTATGAAGGATTGGCGTCGCAGCAGGTGGCCGATGCGATCCTCGAATGCCGCGGGCGGATCGAGACCGATCGCTTGGTGGACGCGGCGGGTAAGGCACGGCGAGAAGGCTTGCTGACCACTACGGAGTGGCGGCGGGTCGGGAAGGGACTACGGCCGTGAACTACGACAATGCACCGGTGAGCGTGCGCTCCTTGGAGCAGCGCATACGCAACCTCGAAGGTTCGGAAGGGCTGGCACTGCGCCGCCGTGTCTCGATGGCCTTGGTTGTTGTCGGCCAGATGCTTCCCGAGGGTGCCGTCAAGGGCGGCAGCGCTATGGCTCTGCGGTATGGGCGGGGAACTCGGTTCACCCAGGACTTGGACGCCGCGCGAGTTCAATCCCTGGCTGGGTTTCGCAGCGATTTCGAGGACTCGTTGGCGACGGGGTGGGCAGGGTTCACGGGGCGTCTCGTCGAGCGACCAGCGCCTCGACCCGCGGCCGTGCCGACCGCATACGTGATGCAGCCCTTCGATGTGAAGCTGGACTATCGCGGCAGGCCGTGGTGCACGGTGACGTTCGAGCTGGGACACAACGAACTTGGCGACGCCGACAAGCCCGAGTACCAGCTCTCCAGCAGCCTCGCCGGGATGTTCACCGAAGTCGGGCTGGACGAGCCGAAGCCCGTCCCGGTCATGCGCGCCGACCATCAGGTCGCGCAGAAGCTTCACGCCGTATCGAGTCCAGGCAGCGAACGCCCCAAGGACTTGGTCGATCTCCAGCTGCTCGACAAGAGCGAAGGCCTTGACCTCGTCCAAGTCGCCGAGACCTGTGTGCGGTTGTTCGGCTATCGCCGCCAGCAGTCCTGGCCGCCAACCATCCATATTGGCGACCAATGGGACACCCTCTATACCGAGGCAGCGGAGGGTATCGACGTCCTGTCGACCGTGGAAGACGCCGCCGCGTGGACCAATGAACTGATCCAACGCATCGTGGCAGCATCTTCACGCGAGTCTGGTCCCGCAACGTCGAAGTACTAACGCTGCTGTGCGCGGGCGCGCTGGACGCCCTGCGGCCATGCCAGGACGACGCCGGCTCACCAGCGCTTCCGGCTGCCCCAGACCCACCGGGATGCTCCGATGAGGCCCTGGCCCTCCAGCGTCGTCTGGCCTGTGTCGCGGACCAGTTCGTGGTGGACGACGCCGGGCACCGCTCCGCTATCCGGCAGACCGCCATCGCCCGGCTCGGAGTCCTCGCCGCTGGTCAGGGCGTCGACGAGGTGGCGGTCGTGGGAGACGAGCACCACCTGGCGGCGCAGCGCGGACTCGGCGACCAGTTCAGCCAGGGCGGGCATCACCGAGGGGTGGAGGCTGGTCTCGGGCTCGTTGAGCACCAGGAGTTCCGGGGGCTGCGGGGACAGCAGCGCGGCGGCCAGCATGATGAATCTCAGGGTGCCGTCGGACAGTTCCGGGGCGCCGAGGGGCCGCAGCAGTCCGGTCTGGTTGACGGCCAGGTGGAGGGATCCGTCACCGCCCTCCTCGACGCCGACGCGAGCCCCGTCGAGGGCCCGGGCGACGGCCTCCTGGAAGGGTGCGGCCCAGGCCGATTCGAGGATGGTGGCGACGGCGGCCGCCAGGTCGTGGGCGTCGTCGGCCAGGACGTCGGTGCGGGTGGCCACGCACGGCCGACGGGCCGGGGAGGCGGGGTCGGTGCGCAGCCCGTCGTAGAACCGCCACGATGACATGGTCCGGCGCAGCGCGACCAGTTCGGGGGTGGTGGCGCGGTCGGCGACCTCGTCGATGATGGAGTCGCGCGGCGGCAGCCGGGTCTCCAGCTCTGCCCAGCGACCGTTCTCGCGGGCCCGGACCTTGGACCAGCGCCGATCGACCAGGGTGCTGGCAGGCCGCAGCACCGGCGGCACGAAGACCTCTTCGCGTTTGATCTCGGGGTCGCGGAAGAAGAGCGTCGAGTCGGGGCCGGCCTGGGGCAGGCCGAGATCGACGAGGTAGCCCAGGTCGTCGGCCAGCACGCCCAGCCCCAGGCTGATCGGGCCGGTGCGCGTCCCGGTGCCCTGGATGGGAACCTGACCGGTGCGCATCGCCGAGGTGATCTGCTCGGGGCCGGCCCACAGCACCTGGGACAGTCCGCCCTCGGCGGCCAGGGAGCCGATGAGCCGGCCGTGGGCGATACCGGCCAGCAGCCGCAGGGCCCGGTACAGGTTGGTCTTGCCCGACCCGTTGGCGCCGGTGACGACGGTCACCCGCCCCAGCGGCAGCACCAGGTCGCGGATGCTGCGGTATCCGTGGACGGCCACCAGAGAGATCATGGAGACGACGCTACGTATCGCCTCCGACAGGGCCGGAGCGGGGCCGTAGCAGCCGTCAGAGCGCGAGAACCAGGCGCAGTGCTGCGTCGACGGTGCGGAGCTCATCGAAACTCAGATGTCCGGCCCGGTCCCCAAGCCGACTGGGGGTCGACGGCTGACGTCTGTTCGACGAGGACGCGCGTCTGGGCGCCGTCGAGGACGACAGCCGGGCGAAAGGTCGCGGGCCTGGCAGATGTCGATGTGGGCGCGACCATCCAGGTCGACAGCAGATCAAACTCGTCGGACTGTACGACGACGCCATACCGGCCCCCGTCTCCCGAAACTCTCGGCGGATCAGACCGAAGCGGTGACGCCAGAGCGCCCCATACTTCTCTATCCGACGGGCCTCTCTCGCTACGGGTGGCGGAATCGATGCCCAGCGGGTAGCGGAACGGACCGTTGCGGCCGGCTGTCCTGGTCGTGTTCTGGCCCGTCGGGGTCAGGTGACTTCCCGGGGGAGGAAGTCCTTGGGGCTGGCTGCGGTGATGATCTCGGAGAGTTGGCGGCGGACCAGGATCTGGCGCCGGAGTTCGTCGGGGTCGTACCAGGACCGGCCGGCGGTGGGTATGACGATCTGCCAGGCCTGCCCCGCGGGGGTGGCGGGCCAGGCCACGGGACGCAGGTCAAGTGAGAACCGGCCCCGGAGGGTGTCGGCCAGACCGTCATCCACGCAGATCATGTCGTAGTTCCAGTAGGGCACCCAGTCCCCGACCGGGGTGAGGTTGCGCCGCTGCAGTGTCAGTGATCCGGTCTGCGGAGCCTGGGGAATCCCGCAGGAATGGCACCAGCCCTCGGCCCCGAACATCGGATCCCTGCCTAGCCTCGGCATTTCATCGTTGAACGTGGGAGGGGCGGTCCGGGAGTAGGCGAAAGTGCTCCTGACTTGGCAGGATAGGGCTTGCTGAGAGTCACTGTCCGTCAAGGTCGAGGAGCACCTTCGAGGTGAAGACTACCGGGTCGTATCCACGTGTTCATGTCGATGCCGCACCGACCACGGCAGTGGGCCAGGCCGGCGGGGTGCTGCTGGTCGAGACGATCCGGGCCGCGGGCCTGGACCGGGAACTCTCGAAAGCACTGGCCCGGTGGGCCAAACCGCTGGCCATCCATGACCCGGGCAAGATCCTGTGCGACCTGGCGGTGTCGGTGGCACTGGGTGGGGACTGCCTGTCCGACCTGGCCGAGATCCGCGCAGAACCGGGCCTCTACGGCCAGGTGGCCTCCGATCCCACGGTCTCCCGGCTGATCGGGCTGCTCGGCGCCGATGCCGACGTCGCGGAGAAGGCCATCTCGAACGCCCGGAGAACAGCGCGGAGGCAGGTGTGGCGGCTGGCCGGCGAGCATGCTCCCGACGCGCGGATCAGCGCCGCGGATCCGTTGATCATCGACGTGGATGCGACCCTGGTCACCGCGCACTCGGAGAAGGAGGAGGCGGCCCCGACGTTCAAGAAGGGGTACGGCCATCACCCGTTGTGCGCGTTCATCGACCACGGAGCCCAGGGTTCCGGGGAGGCTGCGGTGATCATGCTGCGCCCCGGCAACGCCGGATCCAACACCGCCGCCGACCACCAGACGGTGATCCGGGCCGCTCTGGACCAGGCCGGTGCGGGCGGGAGGCCGGGCCGCAAGGTCCTGATCCGGATCGACGGGGCAGGATCGACCCACCAGACCCTGGCCGAACTGGTACGCCGCAGGGTCTCCTACTCGGTCGGGTTCACCCTGCCCGCCGACACTCCGCAGTTGTACGCCACGGTTCCCGAGTCGGTGTGGATCCCGGCCTACAACAGCGACGGCGAGATACGTGCCGGCGCCGATGTCGCCGAGTTCACCAACCTGTTGGACCTGACGGGCTGGCCGGCCGGGATGCGGGTCATCGTGCGGCGGGAGCGGCCTCATCCCGGGGCCCAGTTGCGCTTCGACAACGTCGACGGGTACCGGCTGACGGCCTTCGCCACCAACGCGACCCGGGGCCAGTTGGCGGACCTGGAGGTCCGCCACAGGCGCCGGGCACGGTGCGAGGACCGGATCCGCAATGCGAAGGACACCGGGCTGGTCAACCTGCCGTTGCACGGATTCGGGGCCAACCGGATCTGGTGCCAGATCGTGGCGATCGCCACCGACCTGATCGCCTGGATGGGACTGCTGGCCCACCCTGAATCAGAGGCGCGCCGGTAGGAACCCAAGAAGCTGCGCCACCGCCTCTTCGTCATCCCCGCCACGATCGCCCGCACCGGACGGCGCGTCATCCTCCACGTCTCCGAGCGCCACCGCTGGGCCAACACCGTCGTCGCCGCGTTCACCGCGTTACGGCGGCTTCCCGCGCCCGTCCCATAACCCCCCGACGCCGTCTACCCGCCCACGATCTGAAAGACTCCTCGGCCCGGACAGCCCGACCCCCGCAACGACATGCGGCGCACCGTCACACCCCTGTGCCAGAATCAAACCTCAACCGGCGGCACAGCCGCTGGACGACCATCAACCCCCGATCGATGAAAGATCGAGGCTAGCGATTGCTCGGGCCACAGCCAGCCACGATTGCGCCTGGCCTCAAGTGCAACGAACTCTCTCATTTCGCCTTTGTGGCATAGATCCATGAGACGCCGTCATGTGGGTCGAGTCTTGGACGATCTGTGAACTCGTACGAATAGTCGACGTAGATCTCCTGCGCAACTAAGGCCTCGAGTTCGCTGACGATATCTCTCATATCCTCTTCGTCTTCCTCGGTAAGACGGGACAACTGGAAGCGAAGCCTCAGGTGCCGTCCGTTCACCTCTACCCCGACCGCGTAGGCATGGTCGGGGATGAGGCCGAGGGAGGCCTGCGAGGTCTGCGCGGTGGCGTAGTTCTCCCATATCGGCGCCCGGGCGGGATCTTCGGGAGTTGGTAGTGTCATGGTTTCCACCTCGGATTATATGGTACGACACTTGGAGATTTAGTCCCCTTGATGAAGAATACATGCGTCGGTTGATCTATGTATCCTGACCTCGGATTTTGATTGAATCCTGTAACGCTATTCACCCTCACGACTATATCATTTCCTTTGACGCCCAGGACCTGAGCATCTCCATTATGAAATGCGTCCAGCACGTCCTGGGCATCATCAGCTGACTTGAAGTAGCTTCCTCTATAATATTCACGAGCTCCACGCACGTGGCGACCCTGCTTCTGGACACTGATAGTCTTCCTCACCGCGGCGCGGTCGATCGTCACGCCCTTGCTCGTGGTGATAAATCGCGGTGGGGCCGGTTGTGCCTTGGGTCCGAAGATGCGTCCGAGCCATCGGCCGATGAAGGGGGCGGCGGCTCCGAAGATCATGCCGATCCCGGCGGAGGTCAGGATGCCGTTGCCGGTGATGGGTTCCCCGAGGATGAGTTGAACAATGAGGTAGAAAGCGACTCCTTCGACCGCGCCGAGTGCCGCGCCCTGGGCGATGGCACCGAACGGAACGCATCCGAGGCACAGCAGGTAGGGGTTGGGTGGTGGGGGCAGGGGTGTGACGGCCGCGGGTCTGGCCGGAGCCTTGTATCGGGCTTTGGAGACGGCGTGGCGGGCGGGGGCCCGTCGGGGGGTGGTGTAGCGGTAGGCGCGGTGGCCCCCGCCGTTGTATCCCCCGCCGTGGTACCGGCTGCCCCCGCGCCCAGACCCGCCACCACCGCTACGGCTGCCGCCCCCGCCGCTGCTGCTGGTGGGGCGGTGGGTCTCGTGGAGGGACCCGCCGGTCTCGTTCATCGACCCGGTGGTGCCACCCCCGCAGACCGTCGAGGAACAGAACGCCAGCCCCGACGGGTCGGGACGATCCACCGGATTGCCGGCCCCGTAGCTGTACGGGTTCCACTGGGCGGGGTCGGTGACGTCGATGATCGGGTCGGGCTGGGTGAAGGTCCCGGTGACCGGGTCGTAGTCCCGCGCGCCCAATCTGAGGGTTCCGGCCACGGTGTCGGTGATGCCGGCGGCCATGCCCCGGGCCCCGGACCAGCCGCCAGGCTGGGGGCCGCGCAGCCCGCCGAACGGATCAGCCCGGCGCACCAGGGGTGCGGGGGTGGTGGCGGCGTCGACCTGCCAGTCGGTGCCGCTGCCGTCGGTCCATTGCCAGGCCAGCCGGTTCGCCCCGGTGGTGGCGGTGCGCCGGGCGATGGCGGCGCCCTGATACTGGTAGATCCTGGTCGCGGTGACCTGCCCGCCGGTCAGGGACAGTTCGGTGCCGCCGGGCAGGTAGACCGTCTGGACCCCGCCGATACTGGTGGCGACCCGGTCCCCGTCGGCATCGTAGGCGTAGGCCGACGACCTGCCCCCGTTGGTGTTGGTGGCGGCGGCCAGGTGATTCTCGGCGTCGTACTGGTTCTCCACGGTGCCGGTGGCGGTGCCGGCCAGCACCGATCCGGAGACCCGGCCGGTGGTGTTGCCCCCGGCGTCGTAGCCGAAACTCGTAGTCACCGGCGTGGCGCCGGGGGCGGCCACGGTCTGGGAGACCGGCGCGTGAGGCCGGGCGGCAGTAGCCGCCGGGTAGGTCCACGTCGTGACCGTCCCGGAGACCTGGTCGTCCTGGCGGGTCCGGTTCCCGGCCGCGTCATAGGCCCACGACAGCGAGTAGGGCGCCGGCCCCGACGGGGAGGCCGGCGCCGACGCCGGACACGTCGCCGAGGCCACCGTGTAGGCCGTGGCCAGGCGCCCGGCGAAATCATGACCGAAGCACTGCGTGTCGGTCGCCGCCCCGGCCTCCGGCTGGGCGGCCGAGATGCTGCGGGTCAGCCCCGAATCCGTGTAGCGGTACGAGATGTCGGCGTCCGCCTTCGCGGCGTTCTCCCGGTCCAGGCGCAGCCGGGCCAGCCGCCCGGTCGCCGGATCATGATCCATGGTCTGCCAGGTCAGATGGCCCGCCGAGGTTCCCGAGGCGCTCTGGGCCAGCCGGTCATCGGCGTCCAGCACCGCATCGGCCACATACGCCGCGTTCCCCAGCAGCACCGTGTGCCGGTCCACCGCGTCATAGCCGTACCGCAACTCCTCGGCGGCCAACGGACCCGCCCCCGGCAGCACCGTGCGTTTGAGGGTGCCATTCGGGTTGTAGACGAACGACTGGGTATAAGTGCCCGCCAGACGGGCATCGATCAGACCCGCCACCGCCCCAGCACGTCGAACAGTTCGACGACGACCATCATCGAGATGCAGTGGCGGGTAGTACCTCTATGGAGTTGTCAAGGAGCGTGGGCGATACGACCTTGGCGGACGTGCCCTGAGATCAGCGGGTCAGGAGCATTGCTCCCGATCTGCCCGGAATGTCGCGCGTTCCTGGTAGGTGGTGTGGATGGTGACCTTGTCGATGGCCCCTGTCCAGGTGGTGCCTCCCCAGCCGATGCCCAGGGTCTTGCCCTGGGCGGGGGTGATGCCGGTGGCCTGGTAGGTGTCATCGTCGAGGTCGACGTAGAGGTTGGCGCGTCCGGCCCCGTCGTAGGCGATGCCGACGTAGGCCCAGGTGTCGGCCTCGGCGGCGGGGCCGGTGATGGTGGCGTCACCGACCGATGCGGTCCAGTGGCCGTCGGTGATGGAGATCATGAAGGCGCGGTGACCCGGGGGCGGTGTACCAGAGGGCGAAGTGCTCTCCCGCGGCCAGGTCGGCGGATTCGGGGCGGATCCAGGCGGCGGCGGTGAACGCCTGCGTGGAGATCAGTCCGGCTCCGGTGGAGTCCAGCAGGCGGACGTTCTGGCCGCCTGGGTGGAAGGCCTGTCCCTGGGCGGCGGGGCAGCCGGGGGGTGTGACGCCGCCGGTCCACAGTCCGGTGCCCTGGCCGTCCAGCGGCAGGTTGAGTAGCACGGCGGGGTCCCCGGTATCGGTGCCGTCGCCGTCCAGCAGCCATCTGTGGGCCAGGGTCTGGGTGCCGGCGGCCTTCAGGTCCAGGTGGGCAGTCGGGGACTGGTTGCCGGCCCGGTCGACAGCGAGCCCGTAGAGCGTGGTGGGGCCGAGCGGGGGTTTCAGCTTCACCGTCACCCCGGCGCTGGTGCCGGGCACCGCGGTGCCGGGCGGATTGGTGATCCCCCACCGGTAGCCGGTGACGTCGGACGTGGGTGAGGTGAGTGCGTAGCCGGTGGCCTGGTTGGCGACGGGATTCTGTTCGCCGGTGATCACCGGGGCCACCGGGGCGGTCCAGTCGGCGGTCACGGCGTAGGAGCCCGACCAGCCCGAGCATCCGCCGCCGGAATTGGAGCAGGCCTGGACACGGTAGGAGTAGGCGCCCTCTTTCGGCGGTTTCCAGGTGGCGTTGACCGTGCCCGCCCCGGTGATGTATCCGGAGTTGAATGTGGTCCAGGTTCCTGATCCGTAGGGCGAGACCCCGAACTTCGCGAACAGCTTCGAGTCGGTCTTGTCGCCCGAGGCGATGGCCGCTGACAGCGTCAGGGTCTTCGCCGAGGTGTAGGGGGTGCCGTTGTACAGCGGGGCGACGTTCGCCCTGGCGGGGGTGTTGGGGGTGACGTGGTAGACCACGGTCAGCGCGGGGGCCTGGCCCGCGATGGTGGCGTAGCGGCGCCACCCGTCCCTGTTCGATTCGTTGGCCGAGCGCAGCATGAGGGTCATCGCGCCGGTGGTCTGGTAGCCCTTGACGCCCTGGGTCACGTTCCATTCTGTGCGCGAGTAGCCGGGGCATGAACTCGAATGGCCGTGGGCCACCGTCGCGGTGGACTGCAGGATCTTGGCGGCGGGCTGTTTGCTCCACGTTGTGGCTGAGGAGATGGGGTCGGTGGTCCAGGCCTGAACGCCGGGGCCGTAGGTGGCCAGGTTGCAGTTGAAGTTCGCCGAGTGGGTGTTGCGGTGGGCCAGGGTCGCCGAGGCGATGACCCGGCCTTTGAGGGAGGCGAGGTTGAAGCGGTAGTAGACCCGCGAGACCTTGTTGTCACTCCAGCCGTCGTAGCCCACCCGGGCCTCCTCGGTCGATCCCCAGAAGGTCTGGCCGTTGTTCCACACCATCGTCCAGGCGGCCTGCCCCACGGTCATGGCCGGATCCACCACGACCGGGAACACGGTGCCGGGGTCGTCCAGCATCGCGGTGTCCACGCCGAGGGCCAGCCGGTGCCCGTCGACGGCCGCGGTGATCTGTCGGCGGTGGCCGTCCCCGCCCGTGGTGGCCACCGCGGCGGCATCGGAGCGGGCGGGGGCGGGTAAGTCGGAGGCGTCCCACATCGCCAGGCCGGGCGCGGTGAACACCAGGCCGCCCTCACCGTCGGTGACTGTCAATCCCTCACGTGAGGCGTTCAGTGACAGGCCCGGCGAGGCAGCCCACGTGTAGGCCAGGTTCGCCACCACGTCGGCGTCGGCCGCTGCCGCGCTGGTGATGACGAGGTAGGTCGCCACACCGGTCCCGGTGGCCCGGGCCACCAGATCCACCCCTGGTGCGACGTCGCGGTATACGGCGGTGTCCCCTGGTGACCACAGGTGTGGGTAGAACTGTGGGCCAGGACAGCTGGAACCAGCGCCCCGCCTCGTCGGCCAGGCGGGCCAGGACGGTCCCGCCACCGGCCTCCAGTGACGCGTCGACCGCGCCGGCCCGGGGAGCCAGTCGCCCCGCAGCTGGGGTGAGGTCCTGATCGACCGGCCTCCACGCCCCGTTCTGCTTGACCTGGGCGGGAGCCGGCGTGATCGTGGCCTCAAGCGTGCCATCGGGTCGGGCGGCCACCAGTGATGTCTGGGTGGTGGAGGCCGCCACCGGCACCGTGGCCCCGCTGGCCTTCGCCTGGGCCAGCGCCTCGGCCTCAGCCGGTGTCGCCGGGACCCCGGTCGGCTCATTGTCACCGGACTGTGGCTCGGCTGTCGCCGAGACACTGGGGTCAGGCTCCGGGCCGGCCCACGCGGCGGAGGTGGGTGCGCACATCAGCGCGGCCAGGCAGGCCACCGCTGTGAGGCGGCGGCGCAGCAGGGATGTCATCACAAGGGGGCCTCTCGAGTACGGTCGCGTCGTCGCGGCCCGGGTTCTCCGACGACCGGAGCCTAGCCATTAGCACACGAACCTGGCAAAACAACCATTTTCGACAGTGGATGGAGTGTGATCAGCCCGTCTACTTGCGCTGTACGCGGAATCTGGTCCATGCTTCTGTCCATCACGGCAGGCCGGACGCCGATGTGCGGCCTGGGGGTCCGTGACCGCCCTCGACAAGAGAGTCCCCACGATGACGCGCTCACCGCTTCCCGCCCTGTCGACCCCCGCCCGCCGGATCATGGTCACGCTGGCCGGGATCGTGGCCGCCACGGTCGCGGCCACCTGCATGCCCGCCGCCCCGGCCCACGCCGACCAGGTCCGGCGAAAGCGCCCGGCGACCACGGGCATGACGCTGACGGCGGCGAAGAAGGTGAAGGCCGGTACCGATCGTGCCGCGAGCCTGCCGGCACCGGCGTGGAAGGCCCCGTCCGCCCCTCTGCCGGCGGCAGGAGCGGCCTCGGTGGCCCCTGCGGCCACGATGCGGCGAGCGGGTTCGCTGCCGGTCCGCATCGGAACCCTCGCCGCGGCCCCCGCGGGCCTGAGAGCCCGGGCCGGCCGGACGGCGGCCGCGGCATCGGCCCCGGCCAGTGTGACAGTGACCTCACAGGCCCCTGCCACTGCGGGAGCCCCGTCGTGGCGGGTCAGCCTGGCCACCGCCTCGCCGGGGTCGGTGGCGCTGAGTCTGGATGTGGCATGGTTGGGCACCGCGGCATCCCGGGCGCGCCTGGTCCGCCTGCCGGCCTGCGCGGCGACCACACCCGACAGGCCGGCCTGCCAGACCGGCACCGAAGTCCCCACTGCTGCGGTGTCGCGGGGACAGGTGACCGGCGTGGTGCCCCTGGCGGCCGGGACCACGGTGATGGCTCTGACCACTGGGGCGTCGGGGACCGGTGGCGATTTCGCGGCGACGTCGCTGGGCGCGGCCTCGGCGTGGAGCGCGGGCGGGTCGTCGGGGGATTTCACCTGGTCCTACCCGGTGCGCACGGTTCCAGCTCCGGCAGGGACGGCTTCGGGCGTGGGGCTGGCCTACTCGGCGGCCTCGGTGGACGGGCGCACGGTGGCGACGAACAATCAGGCCTCGTGGGCCGGGGAGGGCTGGGACCTGTCCCAGGGCTTCATCGAACGGCGCTACACGCCGTGCGCCGAGGACATGACCGGCTCCAACACGGCGGCGAAGACCGGCGACCTGTGCTGGGACCAAGCGAATGCGACCGCCTCATTCGGCACCCATTCCGGGGAACTCGTCCAGGACGGCACATCGGCCCGGTGGCGGTTGCGCAACGATGACGGGACCCGCTTCGAACTGCTGACCGGAGCCGCCAACGGCGACAACGACGGGGAGTACTGGAAGGTCACCGCCCCCGACGGCACCCGCTACATCTTCGGCCAAGGGGTCGCCGGGTCGGAGAAGACCGCCACCAACTCCACCTGGACGGCCCCGGTCTTCGGAAACCAGCCGGGCGAGCCCTGCCATGCCACCTCGTTCGCGGCATCGGCCTGCAGCCAGGCGTGGCGCTGGAACCTGGACCAGGTGATCGATGCCCACGGCAACGCGATGGCCGCCTTCTACGCCACCGAATCCAACCGCTACGGCCAGAACCTCAACACGAAATCGGCTGCCTACATCCGTGGCGGCTATCTGACCCGGATCGTCTACGGCTACCGCGAGGGCGCCGCGACCACCAGCGCCCCGGCCAGGGTGGAGTTCACCACCGCGGACCGATGCCTGGACGGGGCCGCGTGCGGCGCCCCGTCGACGGCGACCGCCTCTCACTGGCCCGACGTGCCGGTCGACCAGATCTGCACGTCGGCCACCTCGTGCCCCACACTGTTCGCCCCGACATTCTTCACCACCAAGAGGCTGGCGCGAATCGCCTCGCAGATGAAGACCTCCTCCGGGTACACCGATGTGGACGTCTACACCCTGACCCACTCCTTCCCCGACCCCGGCGACGGCACTGCCCCGGCGCTGTGGCTGTCCCGCATCGACCACTCCGGGGCGGGCGGAGCGCTGCCCGACGGGGGCACCTCATTCGGCGGTCAGGCCTTGCCGAACCGGGTGGACGGGGTCGAGGACACCACCGGGGCAGTGGCCGCCCCGTTCTACAAGTACCGGATCGTCGCGGTCACCGAGCCCGGGGGCGGCCAGACCATGGTCGACTACCAGACCGCCCAGTGCACCCAGGCCTCGGTGGCCTCCTTGAAGCCCGAGTCGAACACATCGCGATGCTTCCCGACGTGGTGGACCCCGCCGGGGGCCACAGCACCGGTGCTGACATGGTTCCACCGCTACCCCGTGGCCAGGGTCGCCGAGCACGACACGACCGACGCCACCACCCCCGACGTGGAGACCAACTACTCCTACGGGGCACCGGGATGGCGCTACGACGACTCGGCGCTCACACCGGCCAAGTACCGCACGTGGAGCCAGTTCGCCGGCTATGCCAGCGTCGCGACCATCACCGGCAAACCGGGCCAGGCCGACTCCCTGAAGTCGGAGACGGTGTACTACCGAGGGCTGAACGGCGACCGGGCAGGGCCCACCGGAGGCACCAGGAGCGCGTCGGTCTCCTCGACCTGGGACAGGCCGGACACCGATGACTGGTGGAAGGCCGGAACCCCCCGCCAGACCACCACATACAACGGCATCTCCGGGCCCGTGGTCGATCAGACGGTCACCACCATCGGCGGCCTGACCACCACCGTCACCAATCCCGCGGGACGGGCGGCTGGCTACGCCCCGACCACCACGACCATTGACCACACCGTGCTGGCCGCCGGGGGCCGGCGCAGCCACAAGACCGTCGAAACGTCCGATCAGTACGGGAACCTGACCTCGGTCGACGACGCCGGTGACGTCGCGAAATCCGGGGACGAGCTGTGTACCCGCGCCACCTACGCCACATCGGCCTCCGGTCCGCTGAGTCTTCCGGCGACCACACGAACCCGCGCCACCAGCTGCGCCGGTTTCGAGGCTGCCAGCGCCTCCCAGGTGATCGAGGACACCCGCTACTACTACGACGCACAGGCCCTGGGCACAGCGGTGAAAGGTGATCTGTCGGCCGCCGAATCCCTGGCAACGGTCGCCTCTGACGGGGCGATCACCCGCCAGGTCGCAGCACGGGCCACATACGACGGGCTCGGCCGGCCACTGACCCTCACCGACCCGCTGGGCGCGGTGACCACCACCTCCTACACCACAGACGCCGCCACCGGCCTGGTGACCGGCACCACCACGACCAGTCCCGATCCCGACGGCGCCGGGCCACTGAAACCCCACGTGACCACCACCACCCTGGATCCGCGCTTCGGGACCCCCACCAAGACCGTGGAACCCGGCCGCGAGACCACCGAGACCACCTACGACGCGCTGGGGCGCACCACCACGACTTGGCTTCCGGGCAGATCGAAAGCCACCTATCCCACCAGCCCCTCGGTGTCCTACACCTACCAGGCCGGCGGGGTCGGGACACCGGCCGCGACCACGACATCGACGCTGTCGACGACTGGATCACGACTGGTCTCGACCGAACTGTTCGACGGGCTCGGGCGCTCCCGCCAGACCCAGCGTCAGACCATCGACCGGCACATCGACGCCGACGGCAACCCGATCGAGGCCGTCGGCCGGCTCGTCTCCGGCATCCGCTATGACAGCCGCGGCCTGGCGAGTGTGGAGAGCAGTGGCGTGCTGAAGTCCGGGGCTCCGACCTCCTCCTGGGTCCAGGTGCTGGATTCCGAGGTCGATTCCCAGACCGTGGCGACCTTCGACGGGGCCGGGCGCCAGAGCGCGGCGACCCTGTACTCGAAACAGACGAAGAAGTGGGCCACGACCTGGTCCTACGGCGGGGACCGGGTCACCGTCACCCCACCGGCCGGATCGATGCCCTCGACCACCGTCACCGACATCCGTGGCCGAACGGTGCAGAAGATCGCCTACAAGACGTCGAGTACCACTGGGCCGGCCCAGACCTCGGCGTGGACCCGGACCCCGGCCGGCCAGATCGCCTCGATGACCGATCCCGCCGGATCGGTGTGGCGCTACACCTATGACGCCCGCGGCAACCAGGTCAAGGCCGTCGATCCTGATGCCGGGACATCGACGGCCACCTTCGATGCGGCGGGGCGCAAGATCACCGCCACTGATGCGGGCGGCCGCACCCTGGCCTACACCTATGACGCGTTGGGGCGGGCGACGAGCCTGCGCGACGCGACGCCGGCGGGGAACTTGCGGGCCCAGTGGGACTGGGACACCCCGATGGTCGGCTATCTGGGTTCGGCGTCGCGGGTGCTGGCCGGTGGGGCCCGGTGGGTCCAGGCCACCACGGCCCGCGATGCGGCGGGGCGGCCGACGGCCACCGCGACCACTGTGCCGGCGGTGGCGGGTCTGATCGATGCCCGTCTGGCGGGTACTTATGCCCAGTCGTTCGTCTACTATCCCAACGGGATGCCGCGGCGCACGGTGCTGCCGGGGGCCGGTCCGCTGGCCGCCGAGGAGTTGCGGTACGGCTATGACGCGGTGGACCGGCACACGGTGCTGCTGGGGAACGCGGCGTATGTGGCCGATGCGGTGCTGGACGCCGATGACCGGCTGGCCCAGATCGCCTCGGGAACCTCGGCGGGCCATCTGACCTGGCAGACCATGGATCATGATCCGGCGACCGGGCGGCTGGCCCGGCTGCGCCTGGACCGGGAGAACGCCGCGAAGGCGGACGCCGATATCTCGTACCGCTACACGGATTCGGGGCTGACCCGCAGCATCTCGGCCGCCCAGCCGGAGGCCGGGGCGGCGACCGACACGCAGTGCTTCGGTCATGATTTCGCCGGGCGCCTGGCCACGGCCTACTCGGTGGCCTCGGCGACGTGTCCGGCGTCGGCGCCGGCCTCCCCGTCGGGGCCGGCGCCCTACTCGCTGTCGTGGGCCTATGACGCGGCCGGGAACCGGACCCGCCAGGACGACCAGGTCTCCGGGACGGTCACGACGTGGACCTACCCGGCGGCCACCGGTGTCCGGCCTCACGCGCCGGTCTCCCAGACCGTGGCCGCCCCCGGCGCCACGCCGGTGACTACGAGTTTCGGCTACGACGCCGGGGGCAACACGACCGGGCGGGTCTCCGGGTCGGTGCTGGCCGGCACCGCCACCGGGACCGTGGAGAACCAGTACGACGCCGAGAATCACCTGGCAGCAGCCACCAACACCAACGGGGGCAGGTCGTCGGCCTACGCCTACGATGCCGATGGGGACCGGGTCGCCACCAGTATCGGCGGGACCCAGACGGTCTACCTGCCCGGCGGCACTGAACTGTCGGTGTCCGGCGGGCAGGTCACCGCGACCAGGATCTACACCTATCAGGGCGCGGCCATCGCCCGGCGCACCGCCACCACCGGGGCGAACCGGCTGGCCTGGCAATGGACCGACGGGGCGGGCAGCGACTGGCAGGTCGATGCCGCCACCACCCCCGCACCCCTGATCCGGCGGGCCGATCCGTTCGGGGGGCTGCGCGGCCCCCAGCCTGGCGGCTGGTCCGGGGCCCGGGGCATGGCCGCCGGCATCACCGACACCGTGGCCGGGACCCTGCGGCTGGGGGCGCGGGACTACGACCCGGTCACCGGCGCCTTCACCCAGCCCGACCCGATCATCGACGTCACCGACCCCGCCCAGTGGAACCCGTACAGCTACGGGGCCGGCAATCCGGTGGATCGTCCCGACCCCTCGGGGTTGGCGTTCTGTTCCTCGACGGTCTGCGGGGGTGGCACCACCGGGTCGATGAACGAGACCGGCGGGTCCCTCCACGAGACCCACCGCCCCACCAGCAGCAGCGGCGGGGGCGGCAGCCGTAGCGGTGGTGGCGGGTCTGGGCGCGGGGGCAGCCGGTACCACGGCGGGGGATACAACGGCGGGGGCCACCGCGCCTACCGCTACACCACCCCCCGACGGGCCCCGGCCCGCCACGCCGTCTCCAAAGCCCGATACAAGGCTCCGGCCAGACCCGCGGCCGTCACACCCCTGCCCCCACCACCCAACCCCTACCTGCTGTGCCTCGGATGCGTTCCGTTCGGTGCCATCGCCCAGGGCGCGGCACTCGGCGCGGTCGAAGGAGTCGCTTTCTACCTCATTGTTCAACTCATCCTCGGGGAACCCATCACCGGCAACGGCATCCTGACCTCCGCCGGGATCGGCATGATCTTCGGAGCCGCC
This sequence comes from Acidipropionibacterium virtanenii, assembly GCF_003325455.1. Taxonomy (NCBI): domain Bacteria; kingdom Bacillati; phylum Actinomycetota; class Actinomycetes; order Propionibacteriales; family Propionibacteriaceae; genus Acidipropionibacterium; species Acidipropionibacterium virtanenii. Next base: position 675,413 of record NZ_CP025198.1, on the reverse strand, counting down.
GCCCCCTTCATCGGCCGATGGCTCGGACGATTCTTGCGGGGGAGCGAGAGCGAGTTCAAGAATCTTCAGTACGCCGAGAAATACCGGATCAAGCCGTACAAGGAGCAACGGGGCCACACGAAGGGAACCGGCGGCGATCTGCAAGCACACCACCTCATCGAGAAGAGATTTGTCCGAGCCATGGGAGGCGGGAACACGGATGAATGGCCCACAATCGTGGTCACCCGGGCAGAGCACCAGAAATTCACGAACGCTTGGCGCAAAGAGATACCCTACGGTCCAGGCACCAGTAATGCCACAAGAGAAGATGTGGAGAACGCTGCGAGGAAGATCTACGCGGATTATCCGGAGATACTCGAGAAGTTGGGACTGAAATGAGAGAGTTTGTGGAACTTGAGGCCAAGAGAAATCGTGGCTGGCCATGGCCCGAGAAGTCGTTCGGCATGGATCCGATGTTCGGGGCCGGGGGCTGGTGCCATTCCTGCGGGATTCCCCAGGGCCCGCAGACCGGATCCTTGACACTGCAGCGGCGCAACCTCACCCCGGTCGGGGCCTGGGTGCCCTACTGGATCTACGACTTGATCTGCGTGGATGACGGTCTGGCCGAGACGCTCCGGGGCCGGTTCTCACTTGACCTGCGTCCCGTGGCCTGGCCGGCTACCCCTGCCGGGGACGCCTGGCAGATTGTCATACCCACCGTCGGCCAGTCTTGGTATGCCCCCGAGGACCTCCGCCGCCAGACCCTCGCCCGGCACCGGCGCACAGGGGCGAGGTGCCCCGTCTGCGGCACATGGAAGTGGCTGCCCCTGGCCTCCGAGCTCCTCCCTCCGCTGCACATCACTCCGCCCCTGGGAGATGTCGACATCGCCGCCAGCCCCGAATGGTTCGGCGACAGTCTGAGTTACTTCCGGAAGATCCTGGTCCGCCGCCAACTCGCCGAGACCATCACCGCGGCCAGTCCCAAGGACTTCCTCATCCGGGAAGTCACCTGACCCCGACGGGCCAGAACTGACGCCTCCAACCCGTGGGCACCAAGATGGATACCCCTTTCCCCCGATAAGGAGACCGACCCCGCCGTCCCTCAGTTTCGCCTGAATCCCTCACCAGGATCCCGTCCATGCGGGAGCTGGCCCGGCCGCAGGGCTGGCCCGATCACCGCGTCGGCCCGGCCCTCGCGGTGCGGATCGCCCGGTCCGGGGCTCCGGGCAGCGAGACCCGCGGCATCAGTTTGACCGCCACGCCCACCTCGACGACGAAATCCACCGCAGTGGCGTCCACCGCACACGAGACCACGGTGGCGTCGTTGGCGACCGCCGTCCTGCGGGCCGCAGTACAGGCGTCGCCGGAGACCATCTGCGCCCTGGCGCCCGCCAGGGCCGACAGGTCGGCGACCTCGGAGGCGCGGCGCGCCCCGCCCAGCCATCCGAGTAGGCACACGCCCATCCACATCGCTGCGATCACCAGGACTCCCAGGCCGCCGACCAGGATCGATCCCGAGCCTCGTTCATCCCGGCGTCCTCGATCGCCACGCTGGCCCGGGCATCGCCGGCCGGTCATGGCGTCTGCCCCGGCTCCAACGGCGCGGACGCCGTACCGACCACCGTGATCGGGCCCACCCTGCCCATCGACCGCTCCGCGGACACACGGACCCTCACCCAACCTGCCGAGGTGCTCGTGGACACCGTGGCGCCCTGAGGCACATTTCCCCGGGCCTTCGCCGCCACTGTCTTGTCACCACGGGCCAGCTGGTCGGCGATCTCCGAGGCGCTGGAGCGGCAGCTCCCCTGCAACGACACCAGTCCGACCACCCATGCGGCCAGGCAGACCAGCACGGCGGCCGACAGCAGGCTCACCGCCAGCTCCGCAGTCACCATGCCGCGCTCAACCGACCGCGCCGCACCGGGCTTCCAGATACCCGGTTCTGCCCGGTCGGGGCTGCCGGGAGGGTTCCCCCTCCCGGCAGCCCGCATGGTCCGGTATCCGGTCACTTGATCTGCGCTCCGGCCTTCTGCAGGATGCCGAGAACCAGCTTCAGCATCTCGGAGGCGAACTGGGCGCCGGTGAAGATCTTGAGCAGCACCAGGGCCAGCGCCACCGCCGCCAGGATGCCCACCGCGTACTCGGCGGTGGCCATGCCCCGCTGGACGGTCGTCCCGAGCCGGTCGGCGCCGCGGCTCAGGCGGGATCTGCGGCCCCGCCAGGAGACGGTGAGCGGGTGGTCGGCGTTCAGCACTTCGATTGAGGAGGTCATCTCGGTTCCTTTCGTCGATCCGGGTGTTCCCGGATGCGGGATCTCACTTCTCACCTCAGTTATCGCTGTCGGACCCCCCGATCTGTCGTCGGATCCGCAATCTGTGGACAACTTCTTCCGGCCCCTCGGCCCTGTGGACAACTCGCCGTCCCCACCCCTTGCCGCCGCACCCCTCACAGGGCCCGCAGCACGGTCCCGGCGATGATCGGCACCACTCCCACCAGCAGGAATGCCGGCAGGTGGCAGCAGACGAGCGGCATGGTGGAGCTCACCCCGACCTTCCTGGCGCGCTTCTCCGCCTCCTCGGCAGCCGCGCGCCGCATCTCCTCGGCGTGACTTCCCAGCACCTCTGCGACGCCCTCCCCCGACCCCACCGCACGCGCGACGTCGCGCGCCGCGTCCTGCCAGCCCGGCACCTCGGCCAGTCCCAGCCAGGCGTCGGACTCGCCCACCCCGGCAGCCAGCCGGGAGCGCACGGTTCGCAGGTCCTGGGTGCAGGGGTCGTCACCGAACTCGGTGACCCGGTCCAGGGCCGCGCGCAGCGGCACCCCGGCCTCCAGCACGCCGGCCAGCAGGGCGAGGGTGTCGGGCATCGCCAGGGCCCGCCGGGTTCTGGCCCGCCGGGCGGCCGCCGACTCCAACCGCCCGGCGGCGACCACCACGACCACCGCCACCGGCGGCCCCAGGGCCGCCCCGGCCCCGCCGGGCAAAGTCGCCAGCAGCACCACGCCCGCCAACACGCCGCCCAGCAGGCGGGTCCGCAGCGGAGGCGCCCCGGACCGGGGCCGAGCCCAGGCCGGCAGCACGATTCTGGGCCCGGGCCGGATCCTGGCCGACGCCGAGGGCCGACCGGCCAGCCACACCGCCAACCCGGCGAGCAGACCTGCGAGAACACCCGTGCTCATGGCAGCACCTCCCGGTAGACGCGGTCGGCGATCGACTCGCTCCACAGCACCCCTGCACACGACAGCCCCACGGCCGCCAGCACGCAGATCCGTCCCGGCCAGGAGCCGACCAGGAAGCCCGCCGGGCCGGCACCCACGGTGTGGGCCATGAGCAGGCCGGCCACCGGGAGCAGCCCCATCAGCCGCCCGGATGCCCTGGGCCCGGCCAGTTCGGCCTCAAGGGTCGCCTCCAGGCGGGTGCGCCGCCTCATGGCGTCGGCGACGGCGCTGGTGGCCCCGGCCAGCGGGGCTCCGGTGAGCTGGGCCATCCGCCACGCCCTGGCCAGCCCCGCGAGGGACTCCTGGCCGGGCACCCCGGCGGCGGTCATCAGGGCGGCGGGCACGTCTGCGCTGACCACCTGGGCCCGCAGGGCTGCGGCGAGCACCGGCTGCTCCCGCGCCACCGACGTCAACGCCACCGAGGGGACGTCGCCGATCGACAGTCTGCCGGCCAGGGCGCGGGCGGCCTCGGCCACCTGGCGTCCCCGTGTGCGCCGCAGCGACCGGCGGCGGTGCTCTCCACCGACCCGGACGACGGTGGCCGCGATGATCGTGGCGCCCACCGCCCAGACCGCGCCGCTCGGGCCCGCCGCCAGGGCGGCGATCACGATCGCCAGCAGGGCGGCCACGCCTTCCAGCATCCGGGCGGGAATTCGGCGCCGGGTGGGTTCGGTCAGGCCGCGGCGCCCAGGAACTGCTACCCAGGCAGCAGCAGCTGTCAGAGCCGCCGTCAGCGCGGTGATCATGACAGTCTCCTCACCACCGCGTCCGCAGCCGGGCCGGGCAGGTCAACGAGCAGGTCCTCGACGGCCGGGCGCTCCGGCTCGTCGTCCCATGTCCGGCGGGGCTCCGCGACGGAAGCCTCGAGACCGCCCGCCGCAGCCTCGGAGCCGGCATCCGCCACAGCCTCGGGACCGATGAGCCCGGCGAGCCGCCGATACCCCGGCCCCCTCTGCTCCTGGCCGTCCTCACCCCAGGCCAGAGCCACCTCGACCTCGAGCCTTTCGGCGTCCCCGGTCAGCACGCCGATCTGGCTCACCATCCTCCCCACGGCGGTGCGTCGAAGGTGGACGACGACGTCGAGGGCTGCGGCGATCTGGGCCCGGGCGGCGTCACGGGACAGGCCGCCGAGCGCCGCCAGGGCCTCCAGGCGTGCGGTCACCTCGGCGACGCCGTTGGCGTGCACGGTGCCGCAGCCTCCCTCGTGACCGGTGTTCAGCGCCATCAGCAGATCGCGCAGCTCGGCCCCGCGCACCTCGCCGAGCACCACCCGGTCGGGTCTCATGCGCAGCGACTGGCGCACCAGCTGGGTGAGGCTCACCTCCCCGCGGCCCTCGGAATTGGCCGCCCGGGCCTCCAGCGACACCCAGTGCGGATGGTCCAGGGTGAGCTCCCGGGAGTCCTCCACGACCACCACCCGCTGATCGCCGGGCAGCCGGGACAGCAGGGAGGACAGCAGCGTGGTCTTCCCGGTCCCGGTGCCGCCGGTCACCAGGAAGGCCAGACGGCGGTCCAGCACCTCGGTGAGGATCCGGGCGCAGCCCGGCGTCATCCCTCCCCCGGCCACCCAGTCGTCGAGGCTGAGACGCCGCCGGGCCGGGATCCGCAGCGACAGGCAGGTGCCCGGTCGGGCCAGCACGTCCAGGACGGCGTGGAAGCGGGTGCCGTCGGGCAGCCGGGCGTCCACCCAAGGACAGCCGTCGTCGAGCCGGCGCCCCACCCCCGCCGCCAGCCGCACCGCCAGGGAGCGCAGCTCCTCCTCCCCGGTGAACCGCACGTCGGTGGTCTCCAGGCCCCGGCCGCGATCGATGTACACCGCGTCGGGGCCGTTGACCAGCACATCGGTGACGCCGTCGATCCCCAGCAGCGGTTCCAGGCGACCGGCGCCCATGCTGGTGCGCCGCAATTCCTCGACGACGGCCAGCACCAAGGCGTCGGAGGCCACCTGTCCCAGGTCGACCAGGGCTGCGGCGACATCCATCGGCGTCCACGGATGGGCCAGGACGGCGACCGCGGAGCGGACGTCCTCCACCAGCTTGTCGTCACTCATCGGGGACCACCGCCTCCCGCAGGTCGTGGCAGGCCCGTCGCCAGCGCCGGCCCGCCATCACCCATGGGGCCTCCCCGATCTCCTGGCCCTTCGGGAGCCTGCGATCGTCGGGCACCTCCAGCAACGGCTCGACGCCCACCAGGGCGGCGGCGTCCGGGATCGACATCCGGCGCCCGGGGCCGTGCCGCAGCACCGGGGTGGCCCCAGACATCCCCACGGCGCGGGCCGCCATGAGGGAGCGCAGGTCGGCGCCGACGATCTCGACGCGACGGTCGACGCTCAGGCCGGCGACGGCCTCGGCGGGCAGATGGCCCCGGTCGAGAATGACGAGATCGTGGTCGGCGGCCAGCGATGCGACGACGGCGGCCCGGGCGGCCTGCCCCACCTGGCAGGGCTCCCGCCCGGCCGAGACCAGGATCACGCCGTCGAGGGCGGGCAGGTGCTGGGCCAGCTCCCTCACCGTGCCTCGCGCCGAGGCGAGCTCGGGCCAGCGCCAGCCCTCGACGCGTTCGGCCCCCAGCAGCAGATCCATGCCTCCTCCGCCGGGATCCAGTTCGACCAGGGCCGTGCGCAGCCCGGTGGCCGCGGCGTCGGCGGCGACTCCGGCACCCAGCGTGCTGGCGCCGAGCCCGCCTCCGGCCTGGTCGATGAGCATCACGGTCCCCCGACCGGCCTCCTGGACGCCGTCGCGCAGCAGCTCGGCCAGCGTCGCATTGCCCTGGGGGATGACGATGACGCTGGCCCCCAGGGCGGCGGACCATCGCGCCGCCTGCTCGGCGTCCTCGCCGACGACATGGATCCCCTGGCGGACGGGAAGCTGCCAGGCGACCGCGGCGGAGGCGCGGTCCTGCCCCACCAGGAGCGGCCCTGGGGCGTCCCAGGCCGCCACGACGTCCTCCCTGGTGCCCACCGCATGCAGCGCCACGCCGATGCTGGCCGCCACCGATCCGACCACCTCCGCCAGCCGGGGGTCGCCGCTGACCAGAGTGACGGAGGGTTCGGCGGACGGTCCGGGCCTGGCCCGGACGTGTTGTTGAGAAATGTCCTTCATGTCCCAGTTCTAGGTGCCGGGACAGCCGATCTGTCGACGCCGACCACATCTGTGGACAACTTCTCGGTCTCCCCGCGCCTGTGGACAACCCGGCACCGCGGCGGACGCGCCCCTTCCGGGCCGCCGGGTGGCGGCCTCCATGGTGCGCATTGAACCTTCTAGAATTGGCCCCATGCCGTCCTCGTCGAGCCCCGAGTTCCCCCAGCAGGCTCTCGACTGGCTGGCCGGGGGACACGCCGGCCAGGGGGATCGCGTCCTCACGCTGGGATGCGCGCCCTCCTTCTGCCGGATGCTGTCGCGCCGCGGCGTCGACCTGTTCGCGGTACACCGCGAGCCGAAGGTCGCCGCCGTCTGCCATCGGATGGAGCACACGACGGGCATCTGCGCGCTGGCCGAGTCGCTGCCGCTGGATCCCTGCACCTTCGACGCCGTACTGATCCACCAGGCCTTCCAGCACATGGCTCCCGGGCTGGTGCTCTCGGAGATGGCGCGGGTGCTCACGCCGGGATGCTGCGTCGGGGTGTCGTGGATGACCCGCGACGACACGGTGCCGTGGGTGCGCCGGCTGGCCGCCCTGCTGCGCGCCGTCGACCCCGGGGCGATGTCGGGCGGGTACGGTACCGAGGCGGTGGAGTCACTGCTGTCGAGCAAGTACTTCCCCACCGCCGAGCGCACCCAGTACCGCGTCTGGGTGCCGGCCACCCGGCAGAGGCTGGTGGACATGGCGGCCTCGCTGCCGGCGGTCAAGGCCCTGCCCCGGGAGCATCGGGCGGAGCTGCTGAGCCAGGTCGGGGCCCTCCATGACGACTCCGCGGGCCCCGGTGGGCTGAGGCTGCCCTATCAGCTGGAGTGCTGGCGGGCATGGGTGAGCCACGACGAACTCACCGCCTCCATCGACGTCGACGACTCGGGACTCACCATCTCCCTGTGACTCGTCGAGGATTGAAGTGGAATAGGCTGGGCCCACCAGACCGCTGATCCGGAGGCACCCATGGCAGAAACGCGCCAGCTCGGCGAAATCGTCGCCACGCTCAAGAGCGACGGACAGTCGCTGATTCAGGACAACATCGCGTTGGCGAAGGCTGAACTCAAGCCCGCCGCGATCCATGCCGGGATCGGGGGTGGAATGTTCGGCGGCGCGGGATACTTCGCGATCAACGCCGCGACGCTGCTCTACCTGTGCGGCAGCTTCGCCCTGAGCCTGTGGGCGCAGTACCTCTGGGAATGGGATCTTCTGCTGTGCCTGGTGGCGGGCTTCGGCGCCGGTGGCGTCATCCTGCTGGTGCTGGCCGGCATCCTCGTCCTGGTCGGCAAGTCGCAGATCTCCAAGGTCGAGCCGCCCCGCCAGACCGTCCTCGAGGCCAAGCAGAGCGTCGCCTCGCTGAAGTCGGCGTTCCAGCACGGCAAGTACAACGCCACCTCGGCGGCTCTGGCCGAGAAGGAGCACAAGGACGCGGTCCACAGCCGATCCTGAGTTCCGCCCGACCTCGATCTGAAGCACCGTCCCTGCTCGCAGGGGCGGTGCTCCCGTCCCGTGCTGCCCCCGGTGCCGGACTCGCCGCCGGGACTCAGCCGCGCAGACCGCCGAGATAGTCGTCGGGGATCTCCACTGTCCGGCTGCGGTTCCACTGGCGCGACCATCCTCCCCGGACCAGCAGGCGGTCGAGCAGCTGGGCGGTGAATCCCCAGACGAACAGGTCGGGGATGAGGAAGGCGGGCCCGGTGAACCCGGAGGGATGCCGCGCCCGCGCCCGGTTCGCCGGATCGGCCAGATCGACCATCGGTACGCGCCGGACCGACGCCACCTCGGCCGGGTCGACGACGCCGAGCGGCCCCGACCCGTCCCAGCTGGCCACCACGGTGGTGACGTCGGCGGAGCTCACCGCGATGTGCGAGGTGGGCATGGTGCCGACCACCCGGACTCCCCCGACGTCCACCCCGACCTCCTCGTGGGCCTCGCGCAGCGCCGTCTCGACGAGTGTGGTGTCTCCGGTCTCGGCCCTCCCGCCGGGCAGCGAGACCTGACCGGCGTGATACCTGAGCGTCGCATTCCTCCTGGTGAGAACGATGTCGGGCCGGGTGGAGTCGCTGATCAGCGCCAACACCGCCGAGGGGCGTCCGCCTCCGGCGCGGCGTCCCTGGATCGGCCCCGCGTCGTGGCCGGTGGTCCGGATCGAGCGCACCAGAGTGCGCAGGGATCCGAGATCGGAGCCGGCGACCTCGCCGACCGGTTCTGCACTCATGACACCTCCAGGTCCTCGCGGACGGCCCGCCTCAGCTGGTCGGCGGACGTCCATGCGCCGTCCAGCCGCCGGGCAACCGTGCCGTCCGCCCTTACCAGTAGCGTCACGGGGAGCCCGGTGATTCCCCACGCGGACTTCGTGACGGCGTCCCGGTCCTCCAGCTGGGGATAGGTCCAGCCGGCCGCGGCGGCGAACCCGATGCCGTCATCCGAACTCCGCTCCCCGTAATCGATGCCGAGGAAGCCGACCTTCCCGTCGAGTTCGCGGCTCACCGTCGCCATCATGGGCGCCTCGGCGCGACAGGGCCGGCACCAGCTGGCCCACATGGTGATGACGTGCGGATGCCCGTCCAGCTCTCCACTCACCGAGACCTGCGGGGCGCCGCCGATACAGGCCAGGGTGAGCGCCGGCAGCCGGGATCCTGCGACGGCCCGGCCCCTTGCGGCACCGCTCGACTCGGCACTGCTCGACGCGCTGGCGGAGGATCCGGCGGGGACGTCGCAGGAGGCCAGCCCGGCCGAGGCCCGGGCGGCACTGGCCTCAGCGGCGCCGGCCCCCGCGCCCCTGTCGTCGGATCGCGTCTGCCCCGCCTCGACGCAGCCGCTCAGCAGGCAGCAGCCGGCCACCACCGCCGCCATCGCCCGGCCGCTTCTCATCGGCGCGGCTCCCTCACCAACAGGGCCGCCGCCCCGGGATCGGTGGGCCCCTCCCCGAAGGAGGGGCACAGGGCCGCCACCGGGCAGGCCCCGCATGCGGGGCGTCGGGCGTGACAGCGACGCCGTCCGTGCCAGATGACCCGATGGCACACCATCACCCAGTCGTCCGGATCGAAGAGGGCGCCGACATCGGTCTCCACCCCGCCGGGGGTCGTCGACGTCGTCCACCCCATCCGCCGGGAGACGCGCATGAGGTGGGTGTCGGGGGTGATCCCCGGCACCCCGAAGGCATTGCCCAGCACCACATTGGCCGTCTTGCGACCCACCCCGGGCAGCGTCACGAGGCTGCCGAGATCTCCCGGCACCCGGGCGTCGAAGCGCTCCACCAGATCGGCCGACAGCCCGACGATCGCGGCCGCCTTGGTGTGGAAGAAGCCGAGCGGCCGGATCACCTGCTCGACGTCGGCGACAGCCGCCCGGGCCAGCGCGGCCGGATCGGGCCAGAGTCCGAAGAGCACCGGCGTCACCTGGTTGACCCGGCGGTCGGTGGTCTGCGCCGAGAGCACCGTGGCGACCAGCAGCTGGAAGGGGCCGTCGAAGTCCAGCTCGCATCGGGCGTCGGGGTAGCAGACGCTCAGCTTCTGGTACATCTGATGGGCCCGCCGGCGGGTGATCGTGCCGGTCGAGGTGGGTGCTGCCATGCCGCCAAGACTAGGAGATCGCGCCAACGCGATGCCTTCGTCGCCCGGTGCGGGCAACCCGCACGGTCCGGCGTCCGCGGATGAGGCGGCGGAACCCCGGACACGATGCAGTGAGTGGGCCGATGACGGCAAGAATTGTGACAACTGCCACAATAGGGGGCGGTTCACCGGAGCGATTCCGGACTGTGCCCCCGATGCCGGAAGGACATGCATGACGAACGTAGTGGCCACGGCTGCGACGCAGCCCTTCTTGTCGATGCTCGATGCGAACTCGACCGCCCGGATCATCTCGCTGTCCGAGGTGATCGTGTGCTCCCGTGGCTCGGTGCTCTTCGAGGCCGGCGATCCGGCCGCAGATCTCTACCTGGTCGTCGAGGGCAAGGTGAAGCTCACCCGGCCCACGAGCGGCATCGCCAGCCCGCATCGCGAGTCGCTGCTGTGGCTGATGGGGCCGGGCGACATGTTCGGGGAACTCTCCCTGGTCGACGGCGGGACCCGCTCCACGACCGCGACCACGCTCACCCGGGCCAGCCTGCTCCGGGTTCCCGGCCGGGATCTGGAAGACCTCGTGGAGTCGCGCCACGACGTCGCCCTGGCGCTGCTGGGCAGGATGAGCGAACGACTGCGCCGCTCCGACAACACCACCGCCCACTTCGTGGTGGGCGACGTCCCCAGCAGGCTCGCCTACATCCTCACCGACCTGGCCGAGCGGTTCGGCAGGCACGATCCGTCGACCGGTCATATCGTCGTGCGCCACGATCTCACCCAGCAGGAACTGGCGCAGGCGGTCGGCTCCTCCCGGGAGACCGTCAACAAGGCGCTCACCGACTTCACCCAGCACGGCTGGATCACGGCCAGACCCCGGACCGTGACGATCCTGGATCTGGAAGGTCTGAGGCTGCGCACCAGCTGAGGGCGGGTCGCGGCTCAGACCTCGACGGTCAGCTCCACCTCCACCGGGGACCCCAGGGGCAGCACGGCCACGCCGACTGCGCTACGGGCATGTCTGCCCGCATCCCCGAAGATCTCGCCCAGCAGGGCCGACGCCCCGTTGGCGACGCCGGCCTGGCCGGTGAAGCCGGGTGCGCTGCTGACGAAGACGATCAGCTTGACGACTCTCGTGATGGCGTCGACGCCACCGGCCACTGAGGCGGCCGCGGCCACCGCGTTGAGGGCCGCGAGGCGCGCCTGGGCGGTCGCGTCCCCGGCGCTCACCTCGGCCCCGACATGCCCGGTGGCCGACAGTTCGCCGTTGACGAAGGGCAGCTGTCCCGCGGTCACGATCTGATGGCCGCTGCGGATGGCGGGGACGTAATCGGCGACCGGTGCGGCCACCTGCGGCAGCTCGATGCCGAGCCCGGCGAGTGTCTCGGAGGCGCTCATCGCTGATCCTGGCCGGCCGGGGGCACCGGGCGCTTGAAGTAACCCACCAGGGACTCGGGATTCGGGCCCGGCACCACCTGGACGAGCTCCCAGCCGTCGGCCCCGAAGTTGTTGAGGATCTGCTGCGACATGTGCACCAGGATCGGCGCGGTGAAGTATTCCCATCGAGTCATGACGTCACAGTAGCGAGCGGGGCACGCCGATGGCGAGGGCCTCGCTGCGCCATGACCGCCCCTCAGTCCGGATCGCTCACTCCGCGACGGCCTGCTGTCTGGAGACCGAGTCCTCACCGTCGGGGAACTCCGACTCGAGGACGTCGCGCCAGCAGGTCACGCCCGGCCGCTCGCGCAGCAGGCGGCGTCTCTCCCGCTCGGTCATACCGCCCCACACGCCCCACTCGATCCTGTTGTCCAGGGCCTCAGCGAGGCAGCGGGCACGCACACGGCAGTCCACGCAGATCCGTCGCGCCCTGCGTTGCTCCTTGCCGTCGGGGAAAAGAGCATCCGCCATTCCGCGACAGTTCGCGAGTAACGTCCAGTCGTCATCATCGTCGCCTGTCACGTGACACACGCTACGCTGAACGCCCTCCCAATGACAAGGCTCATTGCCAGACACTGTGGAAGCACTGTCGGATCAGTAGGAAGTCGGGGAGCCGCGGACCCGGTGCGACCACGCCTTTCCTCGACGCGTCCCTTCCCCGGGTGACAAGCGGATTCGGGACCCGGCACCACCGCTGAGCGATGTTCCCAGTATCCTCGCGTACCCTTGGGCCCATGGGTTCCCCGAAGTCAGGCACGCTCTACTCGTTGGCCATGTTCGGAGTCGTCAGTGTCCTGGCGGGTCTGTTGATGGCCGGCTTCGTGGTCCCCGGCGCGGCGATGACCGGCGCCGTGGCACGGGCGGGCGCCGACGCACTGGAGGATCTCCCCACCGATATGGACATCGGCCAACAGGCGCAGCGCTCCCAACTCCTGATGGCCGACGGGACCGTGCTGGCGACCTTCTACGCCGAGAACCGGGTGGATGTGTCGCTGGGGCAGGTGGCTCCGATCATGCAGAAGGCACAGGTGGCCATCGAGGACAACCGGTTCTTCGAGCACGGCCCCATCGACTTCCGCGGCACCTCGAGGGCGCTGATGTCGAATGTCGCCGGAGGCTCCACCCAGGGCGGCTCGACCCTCACCCAGCAGTTCGTCAAACAGGTCCGCATCGAGGCGGCCGAGGCCAAGGGCGACAAGGCCGGCGTCCAGGACGCCCAGGAGCAGACCCTCTCCCGCAAGATCCAGGAGCTGCGGTACGCCGTGGCCGTGGAGAAGAAGTACTCCAAGAAGCAGATCCTGGAGAAGTACCTCAACATCGCCTACTACGGCGACGGGGCCTACGGCGTCGAGGCGGCCGCCAAACACTACTTCAACACCACCGCGGCCAAGCTCACACTGCCTCAGGCGGCCCTGCTGGCCGGGCTGGTCCAGAACCCGACCGCCACCGATCCGGTGAACAATCCCGAGGCGGCGATCACCCGCCGCAACACGGTGCTCAGCCGGATGGCCCAGCTCAAGATCATCACCACCGACGAGGCCGAGCAGGCCAAGAAGGTGGCCTTCGACAAGTCCAAGGTGGTCCGCGCCAAGAAGGACTGCATCGCCTCGAAATACCCCTTCGTCTGCGATTACGCCAAGCACGCCCTGCTCAACATGCCCGCCCTCGGGAAGACGAGGGAGGAGCGGCAGACGCTGCTCAACCGCGGCGGGCTGACGATCCGCACCCTCATCGATCCCAAGGCGCAGGCCTCCGCGGAACGAGCGGTGGCCAACATGGTGGGGCCCACCGACCCGGTGATCGGAGGCACCGCGATCGTCCAGCCGGGAACCGGCCTCATCATGGCCATGGCCCAGTCCCGCCCCGAGATGGGCACCGGAGCCGGCGAGACCTACTACAACTACATGGCCTCCACCGGCATGGGCGGGGCCGAGGGCTACCAGGCGGGTTCGACCTTCAAGACGTTCACCATGGCCGCTGCACTGCAGAAGGGCTTCCCGATCCGCACCCGGTACACGGCGTCCTCTCCCATGGACTTCACCGGCGACACCTTCACGAGCTGCTCGGGGGGTTCAAGGCGGGTGACTTCGAAGTGAGCAACTCGGTCGGGCACTCCACGAATATCGATCTGTACGAGGCCGCCGCCTACTCGGTGAACACCTACTTCGTGCAGCTGGAGCGCGACACCGGGCTGTGCAATGTGACCAACATGGCCAAGAAGGCCGGCGTCCAGCTCGCCAACGGCAAGGACATCGTCAAGGAGTACCAGTACATCCCCTCCTTCACCCTGGGCACCGCCGAGGTCACCCCGCTGTCGATGGCAACCGCCTACGCCACCTTCGCCGCTCGCGGCAACCACTGCGACCCGGTGATCCTGAAGTCGGTCGTCAACCGTGATGGCAAGTCGCTGACGGTGCCCAGTGCCGGCTGCAAGCGGGTCGTCTCCCAGTCGGTGGCCGACGGCGTCAACTCGGTGCTGCAGGGAGTCATGAACGGCACCGGCGCCCCCGCGACCATCCCGGGCGGATACCCGCAGGCCGGCAAGACCGGCACCACGGACTCCAACGAGGCCGTCTGGTTCGCCGGGTACACGCCTCAGGCCGCCGGGGTCGCCGTCATCGCGGCGGACAAGACGAACTCCCGGTACCGGGGACGCGAGTACAAGTCGATCAAGGGGCTGTACCTGAGCACCGGCCAGTATCTGCAGGGCTCCGGAGGCGGCGACGCCGGTCAGATCTACCGGACGGCGATGGCATCGGTGCTGCGCAACAAACCGAAGACCTCTTTCACGGATCCGAGCAACACCATCGTCAACGGCAAGCAGGTGAGTGTTCCCGACACCAGCGGCATGTCCTTCGACGAGGCGAAGGCGGCTCTCACGAAGGCGGGCTTCGGGACGTCCACCTCCCGCGTGTACTCGGACTACCCGGAAGGCACCTTCCTCGGGGCCTACCCGAGCAGCGGCACGGTGAGCATGGGCACGACGATCGAACTGCGGATCTCGGCCGGACCCGCGCCGGAGCCGAAGCCCACGGCGACCAAGAAGCCGTCGGCGACCAAGAAGCCGAGCCAGCGGGGTGGCAGCGGCGGCTCCACCGGCGGGCGCTGACGCCGTGAGGGGCGTTGACGCCGCGGCGGGACCGTCGCGCAGACTCGGCTCCGTGCTCGGCCGGACGGCACTGGCGGGCGCCGCGGTGGCTGCGGCGGGGTTGGCCTGGGGGGTGACGGAGGCCCACCTGTTCACCCTGAGACGGGTCGAGGTTCCGGTGCTTCCGGCCGGGGCCGACCCGATCCGGGTGCTGCACATCTCCGACATCCACCTGCTGTCCAGGCAGCGCCGCAAGCAGGAGTGGGTGTCGCGACTGGCGGATCTGGATCCCGACCTGGTGATCAACACCGGCGACAATTTCTGCTCCGACGACGCCCTCGCACCTCTGCTCGACTCCCTGGGCGGGCTTCTGGAGAGGCCAGGGGCCTTCATCTTCGGGTCGAACGACTATCTCAAGCCGTACTTCAGGAACCCGCTCGGCTACCTGGTGCACGGCCGCTCGGTGCACTCCGAGGAGGACTCGCCCCCCGAGCTCGACCACGAGGGGCTGCGCGGGGCCCTCACGGCGGCCGGTTGGCTGGATCTCAACGACCGGCGGGGACGCCTGGAGGTGGCGGGGCGCACCATCGCGTTCCGCGGCACCGACGACGCCCACCATCACCGCGACCACTACGAGAAGGTGGCCGGGCCGGCCGAGGACGCCGATCTGAACATCGGCGTCACCCATGCGCCCTATCTGCGGCTGCTCGACGCGATGACCGCCGACGGGATGGACATGATCTTCGCCGGCCACACCCACGGCGGTCAGGTGTGCCTGCCGTTCAAGGGGGCCATCATCACCAACTGCGACATCGATCCGGCGCGGGTCAAGGGCCTGTCGGCCCACGAGGCCGGCGGCAGGTCGGCGTGGCTGCACGTTTCTGCGGGGCTGGGCACCTCTCCCTTCGCCCCTTACCGGACGTTCTGCCGGCCCGAGGCGAGCCTGGTGACGCTGGTCCCGCGATTGGTGCCTGAGGGGTCAACTGGTCTAAGCTGACTCTCGGTCTTGAGGGCTGCAAGCAGCTCTGGAGTCCATCGGGGTGTGGCGCAGTTTGGTAGCGCGCTTCGTTCGGGACGAAGAGGTCGCAGGTTCAAATCCTGTCACCCCGACAGATGGTCAAGGGCCCGCCGCTGTGCGGGCCCTTGGTTTCGCCCCCGGTCGTTCACCGCTCCTCCGTCGATCCCGATCAGGTCACTGCCCTGATCCGAGCCGTTCCAGGTCGACCAGCTCGACGTCGGAGCGTCGCCGCGCCGCATCGGCGAGTTCGGCGTCGAAGCCCGAACGCCCGAAGACCAGGAGCCGGGCGTCACCAGCCCTGTAACCGCGTCCGATCAGCAGATCGCGGATCCTCTCCAGCCTGTGCAGATCGACGACCTTGCGCGGCGAGTCGGAGTCCTTGGCCTCCCCGAGGGCCAGGATTCGGGCGTGGGGGTCGTGCAGAGCCTGATCGACGGGCAGCGCCACGACGTCGACCTCGTACTGGGACCTGCCCCTGGCGTCGTTGACGACAGTGGTCCCGACCTGCCCGGCCGGGCCGCCGAGAGTCTCGGTCGCGGCATACCGCGCCACCCACTCGCGGGCGACTTGTTCGAAGGCGGGGCCGTAGATCTGGCTGCGCAGGGTCGGCTCGGCCTGCTCGAGTGCTCGTCGACCTCGGCGGTCCTCGTAGACGGCACGGTACGGGTCGATCACCAGGTCGGTGAACCGGACGATCGGGTCGGCGACCTCCAGGACGGGTCTGCGCCGCCGCAACACATCCTCGCGACGTCGCAGGAATCCTGCCGTCCGGAGAACACTGAGAGCATGGGAGAGAGCGGTGACCTGCCGCCCGACGCGCGCCGCGATCGCGGTGGGGGTGTGGGCACCGTCGGCGACCGCGCCGAGTATCGAGTGGTAGAGCGAGCGCTCCACGATCCGCGGATCCTCTCGGAGCAAGTACTCGGCCTCCGAGAACAGGGCGTGGCTCGGATTCGCCACCGTCTGCAGGAGCAGCTCCCGCAGATCTCCGGACGACTGCGGCGAGGCGGTCCCGATGAGATCACGGTATCCCGGGGTTCCGCCCAGGATGGCGTACAGGTGCAGTGCAACCAGAGGGTCCTCGATGCCGTAGTAGCCCGCGGTCTGCCGGTAGTCGAAGGGCCCCAGCCGGAGGTCCAGTTCGGCCCGCCCACGTAGCGCCTTCGTGCCGGAGAGCAGCTCGGCCATCACCGACAGGGAGGATCCGCAGACGATGACGTGCCGTGATCGAGGCATGTCCCCCGCGGGTCGTCGCCCCCGAGTGAGTCGCCCGCAGTCGCCTGATCGTGGCTCGCATCGATGAGGGACTGCAGCACCGAGGGGATCGCTCTTCCTGGAGCACCGGCCATGAGATACGGCAGCTCGTCGATGATGAGCAGGTCCTCGGGGCTGCTGAGCGCCAGGCGCAGGGCCTCGTTCCAGTCCGCGACGCGTAACTGGCCGCGTGAGAGTCCTCGACGTGATCCCAGCAGGTCCGTGAATCGCTGCAGGGCCGGGCCCGGTTCCTCCTCGAGGGCCATGTGGTAGATGCCGTTGCGCTGCGCGGCGAGTCTGCGCAGCATGAAGCTCTTCCCCGTGCGGCGGCGTCCATAGAGGATGCCCAGATGCACGCCGGGCGAGGACATCGCGGCGAATCCCTCCAGGTCGGACCACTCCGCGTCACGGTCGAACAAGTCTGCTGGCCTCATGTCTGCTCATGATATATAACTCCAGTTAATATAACTGGAATTATATATTCTTACGATCAGAGCCATGCCGCCCAGGATCGGCCGCAGTCCGGCACACCGGAAGACATCGGTGAGCACTTTGCCCGGGTTCAGGTCGACCAGGCGGCCCTTCCCGGCCCGGTTGCCGGGACCAGGCTCTGACAGGACGAGCAGGGCCGCCAAGCAGACCCACCAGCTCGGTGAGGCCCGATCTTCCCGTGCGCACCACCGTCCGATGCCGTCTCGTGGGACGGTTCGCCGGCGCACCCGACCGCGGGAACGGAGGCAACCCGGTGCGCGGCCGGTTCACGGCCCCCCACAGAGAGAGGGCCAGGACAGAAAACCCGGTGCATGCTACCGGAGGGCATGGATTGATAGACTCGTTGGCGCTGTCAATCCCGAGGACCAGAGGAGAGGGGACCGCTGATGACGGCGAGTTACAGCCTGCAGCCGAATGAGGTGGTGCTGCTCAAGGATGAGCACGTGATGCACGACGGAATCTGGCCAGCCTACGCGGACGAATTGACCCTGACGAACCACAACTTAGTCCTGCTCAAGAGGGGCACATTTGGCAAACCCAAAGGCTTCCTCATCCTTCCCCTCGATCAGATCAAGGTCTACCAGGGTCGGGCGCAGGCGATAATCGGGGAGGCGAGCAACGGATCGACGACGCTCGACGTGTACCTCCTGAACGGACAGGAAAGGTTCATATTCCAGGCCGGCGGCAAGAAGAAGCTAAAGAAATGGGTTGTCGCGATCAACGATGCCGTTACACATCCGGAGAATCTCAGCAGCCAGAAGACCAATAATGCGCTTCCAGGCGCTGAACTCGTCGCCGGAGCACTCAAGGACACATTCGACGTCTTCAAGTCCAAGTTCGCCTCCCATGTCCAGATCTCAGTCAAATGCTCGTCCTGCGGCGCTCCGGTATCGGGTGCCCGAGGAACGTCAGTCGCTTGCGAGTACTGCGGTTCGACGCAGCAGCTCTGAGCCGCACGGAAGGAGTTCATCATGGGTGTTGTCCAAGCATTCGCCGGAGCGCTGGGCGGGACGTTCGCCGATCAGTGGCAGGAGATCATCACCGCCGGCCGATTCGATGAGCACACCGTGGTCGGACCCGGAGTCCTCCAGCAGGCAACCAACGGTCGCGGATCCAGTGTCCGAGGCTCCGCCGACATCATCTCGGACGGATCGAGGATCTTCATCCCCGAAGGCACGGCTGCGTTCATCTTCGGCCAGTCGGGCATCGAGGATGTGATCTGGACCCCCGGAGGGTATGTGTACCAGAACGGGATGCCGAGCGTCTTCAATGGCGATGACGTCTGGCGATCCATGACGAGTCAGACGACCCAACGACTCCGCTACCGCGGTCAGGCACCGGAGCAGAGGTACGTGGAGTTCATCAATCTTCGGGAGATTCGTGGCATCAAGTTCGGGACGCCGGCACCGATGCTTTACCACGATCAGTTCTACGATGCCGACCTCGAGATCCTCTCCCATGGAACTTTCTCACTTCAGGTCGTCAATCCCGTCGCATTCGTTCAGAAATTCCTTCCCCCGAACTGCCGCCACTACACATTTGCCAGCCCAGAAGCCCGTCGGCAGATCTCGGCAGAATTCATACAGGCGTTCGTCAGTGCCATCAACTCACTGTCATCAGTCTATCGAATCTCGGAGCTGCCCTCGCATTCTGAAGAGATCTCCCGAGCGATCGCAGACGACAGCGCAGCCCTCGGCGCATGGATCGAGCGGTTCGGCCTCGACGTCGTCCAGGTAGCCATCGAGAGCATCGAGTTCTCGCCGGAGTCTCGGGAGATAGTGAAGAGGTACTCGAAGAAGAGCATGAACCTCGCACTTCTCGAAGGAATTTCTCGTCGAGTGTCGAGTATCGCTTCTCAGCACCGAATCGCCCAGAACATGAGGAATCACCGTGTCGATAGTGACGATGACCCTGTTCCAGGGATCGATCCAGGCCGGTCGCATCGACCTCAGATCGGTGCTCTTGAGGCGGCCTCCACGGCTTCACCATCGCTCAACGAGCAGGTCGATGCGGTCAAGAAGTTGAAGGAGCTGCTCGACGCCGGGATCCTCACGCAGGACGAGTTCGATTCGAAGAAGAGCAAGATCCTGGGGCTCTGAAGCCCCCCGCGGAAACGACAGTCCGAGGACACGGACCATCGTTCCGGAAGCACTGACACCGAGGAGCCGATGATGTCCGAATCCCCCACGCTGCTGTTCCTTCACGGCATCGGGTCTGGAGACCGGGAGAACGGCTGGAAGGCGCCCCTGACCGAGACACTCACCGGGCTCGGTCATCCTGGCCTGGACGGGATACCGATCATCGCACCGAAGTATCCGCACAGCCTGCGCGGTGTCGATGACGACATCCCGCTCCCCGAACTGACCGTCCAGGCACCGACCGGCGGGGCGGCCAGCAGGAATCGTCGAGCTTTCGAACGCCGGGAGGCTGCGCTCGAAGCCGTGCTCGGCCGGACCGACCGCGGAAAGAGCCGATTCTCAGGAGACGCCGTCGTGGACGGCGCTCTGAACCTTCCCCAGTTCATCCAGGCGACGAACTACCTTCGAGAGCCCCGCATCCGCGCACATGTCCTGACCAGAATCCTCGAAGTCGTACCGACCTCCGGGAAGCTGGTTCTGGTCGGGCACAGCCTGGGATCGGTGATCGCCGCAGATCTTGTACGTCGACTTCCGGCGAGGCTCGACGTCGTGGGCATGGTGACGATCGGCAGCCCGCTGGGCAATGAAGAGTTCCAGGTCGACGGCCTCGGTGGAGTCCTCAAGAGCCCACCGACGAACCTGGGCTGGTGGGTGAACTTCTGGAATCCCGCCGATCCGGTGGCGGCCGGCCGCGGCATCTCCTCGGTCTTCCCCTGGATGATCGACGTCCGCGTCGACTCACGGGTGGATGTTCACGTCCACGATGCGACGCGCTACCTCAGTAGCGAAGCCGTAGCCAGAGCCATCGGGTACGGACTGCACGGATCGCTGGGGAGAGACTTGGCCCGCATCGACAAAGGTGTTGACATCCCACTCAATTCGTTGGAGAACTGGGTGCTCATGGCTCTGCGCTACGGGCACCTCATCGCGGCGAAACTCGAGGGCGACATGCAGGACCGCTTCTCCGGGGCGCTCCGACACGTGCAGGCGGAGACCTTCAGTCGGGTCAGCGAGCGGAGTCACCAGGAGGGACGGCCGCTCCCGGCCGCGATCGCCGACCTCGCGGTCGACCTGTCGGACCCGGACTCGGTCGCAGCTGAGCCGGAGCGCCTTGCGACCATCTCGCACGAGGACGCCGTCGTCGTGCTGGTGAGCCTCGCCACCACCAACACTATTCGGCCCTTCGAGATCAGCGTGAGTCCGGATACCCTGCAGGAGGCTCTCGAGGACCTGAGCATCGAGTTGGGACTGGGACGACAGTTCGGCCGAGACGTCATCGCCGCCGTCGACTCCGCCCGAAAGGAACTTCTGGGAAGCAGGGCCAATTGGATCAAATGGGCCGCTCTCGGCGTCGGCGCCGCCGCTCTTGTCGCCGCCACGGGCGGCCTCGCCCTGGCTGCGGCCCCCGGGGTGGCGGGTGCGGCGGTCCTCACCAGCGCACTGGCGACCTTCGGTCCGGGCGGGATGGTCGGCGGCCTGCTCACGGCGGGAGCGCTCGTCAGCGCCGGGGGCGGTGGTGTCGCCATCGGTCTCACCAGTCCGGCGACCGCCGCTGAGACCGTCGAAGCCGTCGTCTCGTCCCAGCTGGCCGCCGCTCTTCTGAGGCGCCTTCAAGGCCTCGAGCAGGACCCTTCGACATGGAGCAGTTTCACCGAGACGCGGATCGAACTCCAGCGCGAGCACACCCGACTCTCAGTCTTCTCGGACGACTCCGCCCCGGGGTTGAAAGAGCTGGAGCGCAAACTGGACACGGTGGACCGCGCACTGACCCATCTGGAGAAGGAAGGGCTCGCCCCCGCACCTCTTCCCGAATCTGGCAAGAAACCCGCGACACCGCTCTTCGACGCATTCCGATCAGTTGACATCGATGGGGACGGTATCCCGGACAGGCCTCGGGCCCGCGTCAGGGCCGAAGAGGCCGGGTCGGCGATCAAGGGGGCGTTCGGCTCGCTTGTCCGCAGAGAACAGGAGGTCACCCCGGAGGACGGCGACGGCCATACTCCGGTCGAATGAACCTGTACTGGCCCAGACGGCCTTCAGTTCCTGACGTCGGCGTCGCCCGGGCCAGCCTCCGCCGCCCCCTGCGCGGCGTCCTGGACGGGGTCGTTGTGCGGGCTGAACACCCCAGCCCCGTGCCTGATCCTGTAGTACGCCAGGCAGGCCACCGTGAACGGGATCCCGAACCACAGCGAGGCCTGCTGCTCCGGGTCGAGAGCCACCCCGATCAGCGAGGCCACCAGCAGCACCAGGGCGACCACCGGCACCACCGGGAAGGCCGGGGCGTGGTAGGCCAGCGCCCCGGCGTCTCCCCCTCCCCGCACCAGCCGGATCCGGAAGGAGAGCTGCGAGGCGACGATCGAGATCCAGACCGCCACCACCGCGAAGCCGGCGATCGAGACCATCGCCAGGAAGAGGCTTCCCGGCGCGACCACACTCGACAGCAGAGAAGCCACCCCACCGATCATGGAGACGCTGAGCGCCACCAGCGGAATGCCCCTGCGGGTGGTGCGGGCGAAGATCCTCGGCCCCTGTCCCTCGGCCGCCAGGGAGTGCAGCATCCGGGCGCAGGAGAAGAGCCCGGAGTTGCCCGCCGACAGCAGCGCGGAGATGACGACGAAGTTCATGATGTCGGCGGCCGCAGGCAGCCCCGCCCGGTCGAAGACCGTGACGAAGGGGCTCTCGTCCAGGCCGGCGCTCTTGAACGGCACGATGGCGGCGATCACCGCGATGGCACCGATGAAGAACACCGTGAGCCTGATCACCGCGGTGTGGATCGCCCTGGGGATGGTGTGTTGCGGATCTTCGGCCTCGCCCGCAGCCACCCCGATCAATTCCGTGCCGCTGAAGGCGTAGAACACGGCGAGGACGGTGATGAGCACGCCGGTGAGGCCCTTCGGGAAAAGCCCCTGATCGGTGACGAAATTGCCCAGCCCGGCGGCCGGGACGCCGGCGGCCGGGTTGACCCCGATGATGGTGGCAGCACCCACGACGATGACCGCCAGCACGGCGACCACCTTGATCAGCGACAGCCAGAACTCGGTCTCCCCGAAGACCCGGGAGGAGATCGCGTTGATCGTGAACAGCAGTGCCCCGAACACCAGGCACCACACCCATACGG
The DNA here is from genome assembly GCF_003325455.1 of Acidipropionibacterium virtanenii. NCBI lineage: Bacteria > Bacillati > Actinomycetota > Actinomycetes > Propionibacteriales > Propionibacteriaceae > Acidipropionibacterium > Acidipropionibacterium virtanenii. The sequence goes on along the minus strand of NZ_CP025198.1, from coordinate 652,987 downwards.
GCACCCCGGGGAACCAGCGCTTCATGAGGATCCCCGACGCCGTCAACTCGCTGCCCAAGGCCACCGCCCAGCACATCCAGTACAGCCAGGCGGTGGTGAATCCCCAGGCCGCGCCGAGATTGCGGGTCGCGTAGACGTGGAATCCGCCGGAGACGGGGTAGACGACGGCCAGCTCCCCCAGGCAGGCCATCACCAGGTAGGCGACGACGGCGCCGATGCCGTAGGACAGCACGGCGCCCAGCGGCCCGGCCTGGGAGATGGTGTAGCCCGAGGAGACGAACAGTCCGGAACCGATCACCCCGCCCAGGGCGATCATCACCAGGTGGCGCGATCTCATGGACCGCTGCAGCGAGGAGTTCTGCGGCTCGACGGCGGCCTGCGGCGGCTCCACGACGACCTGTTCAGCCATTGCTCTCCTGCTTTCCGACCAGTCCGGTCATCGCCTCGATCTCGCGCGGAGTGACCCGGCAGCATCCGCCGATGAACCGCACCCCCGCCTCGAGCAGGTCTGGCACGGCACCGAGCGGTGTGAGTTCGCCCTTCTCGCGTGGCTCCCAGGTACGGGCGATATGGTCCCACCGCTCCCCGCTGTTGGGGTAGGCCATCAGCGGCAGGTCGGTGCCCTCGGCGAGAATCCGCACGGCGGCCAGGGCGTCCTCGGCCTGGCAGCAGTTGACGCCGAGCGCGCCGATGTTGCGCACTCCGGCCAGGACTCGCGTGACCTCTGACAAGTCGGTGCCGTCCCGCAGTTTCCCGTCGGCGACGGTGACGCTGAGCATGGCCGGGAGCGCGGCGTCCGCCAGGCCCTCCGCCAGGGCCTCGACCTCCAGGATGCTGGGGGTGGTCTCGGCGAGCAGGACGTCGGCGTCGGTGGATGCGAGCACCTCGATCCGCGGACGATGCCAGGCGGCGAGCTCCGCGACGGTCAGTCCGTAGTCCCCGTCGTACTCGGTGCCTCTGCCCGGGCCTGCGCCGTAAGGGCCGATGGAGGCGGCGACCCAGCGGTCGACGTCATCCTCGCCATCCTGGGCGGCAGCCTCGTCAACGGCTCGCCGGGCCACCTCGACGCTGCGCCTCAGCAGCTCGTCGGCCTCGTCCCGCCCGCCGCCGATCGCCGCGAGCCCCTCGTAGGTCACCTCGTAGGACGCCGTGGTGGCGATCCGGGCCCCGGCGGCGAAGAAGTCCAGATGGGCCGCGAGCACCTCCTCGGGCCGGTCACGCAGAATCTGCGCCGACCACAGCTGCCCGGTGATGTCGTTGCCCCGGGCCTCCAGAAGGGTGCCGAGCCCGCCGTCGAGGACGACGACGCTCTGCTTCGCGGCGGCGAACAGATCGGTGGGTGGATTCATGGCGGACAGCCTACGGTGGCACCGGATGCGGGCCGGCGGCGTCCATTCTCGGTCCGGGCCCGTGCAGATCGGACCCGAGCCCGTTCAGTTGTGTAGGAAGTGCGGGAAATGACGCCCGCACTTCCTACACGCCTTCGTGGCTGGAGGCCTCACTCCTGTCCGGCCGGCGGGCCGGGAGGGGTGGGCGGCACCGGGGGCACGGGGCCGCCGTGCGGGCCGCCCGGCCCGTGAGGACCGTGGTGTCCCGGCCCATGGGGCCCCGGGCCATGATGGCCGGGACCGTGCGGTCCGTGCCCATGGGGACCGTGCGGCCCCTCCCGCCCGGGCTCATCCGGTCCGGGCCCGAAGTCCGGCCCGAATCCGGGCCCGGGCCCGAAACCGGGAGCGAATCCTCCGAACCCGGGGCCGAAGCCCGGTCCTCCCCGCCAGCGGGGATCCTCGCTCCGTTCGCGCCAGAATCGCTCGATCATCTCGCGTCGGGGACCCATCTCCGCACCGGACTCCTCCTCGAGGCGCTCGATGATACGGCCGAGATAGTCGGCCAGAGCGGCCACCTCGTCGTCGCTGAGGCACTCCAGGACACCCGAGATCCCGGGGGGCCCAGGCGCGTCCTCCTGGGATGCGGCCTGCCCCTTCTCGGTGAGCCTCACGATGACGCTGCGCCGGTTCTCGGGTGAGGGCTCGCGCTCGACGAGGCCCTGCTTCTCCAGCTTGCCCAGCAGCTCGGCGATCGACTGGCGCGACATCCCCATCAGGTAGGTGAGTTCGCGCTGGGCCATCTCGGGCTTGAGCTTCAGCAGGGCCAGCACCCTGCCCTGACCGTGTCGCGGGTCGCGCCAGGGCTCGCCGCGACCGCCACGACGCCGGTGCTGGAACTGCAGCACTGCCAGATAGGCCAGCCGCTCCGCAGCCAGCCGGCGGGCGTCGTTCTCATCGCTCTCGCCATCATCGACGCCTTCAACGTCCTCGCCGTCATCGACGTCCTCAACATTCTCGTTCTCGTTGTACTCGCTCATCATTCGTTCCTTCCAGGTGATGTTCCGTTCCCATGTACTGTCAGGTACCTGACGTATACCCAGAGTGCGTCTCGGATTCAGAATTGTCAAGTACCTGACTCAGACTCCTTGAGGCAGCCACATCCGCGCGCCCGGAGGTCGGCTAGATTCAGGGCCATGGAGCGCACCAGGCCACGGACCCTCAGAGCGGTCCTGGCCTCCGCGTGGACCAGGGCCCTGGGGCTCGGCCTCCTGCTGGCGATCTGCTCCCTGCTGAGCAACCTCACGACCCGGGCCCAGATCGACGGCCGGTCGAATGCCGTCCTGGCGATCCGGTTGACGGTGAGCAACGTCTTCAACTCCGGCACCGCCTGGGCGGGCCTGGCGATCGCCGCTGGGTGGTGTCTGCGTCGGCCGCTCCGGTCAGCCGTTGCAGCGGTCCTCAGCTGCGAGCTGGCCCTGGCGGTCCACTACAGCCTTGGCATCGCCGTCGGCCAGATGGGCTCCTCCATCTGGTGGGAGAACAAGAGCTGGTTCATCGGAGCCGTCATCCTCGGCGCACCGCTGGGCATGCTCGGTTCGATGGCCAGACGCCGCGACGTCCCCGGACTCATCGCCCGGCTCCTCATCCCGGCCGGAGCGATCCTGGAGCCCTTCGTCCTGCGGATGCTGCCTCTTCCCGACCACCTTCCATGGCCCTACCGCCTGTCCAGCGGGATCTGCGGGATCCTGCTGCTCACCTTCGGCCTGACGGCCGGTTATCTCGTCATCCAGCACTGGCGCCGGACCCGCACCCGAGAGAAAGCGTGACCGCATGAGCCTCTTCGACCACGACGCTCTCCAGATCGATCGCCTGGAATCGTTCAGCCGGGATCCACTGACCATCTGGACGCCATCGGGGCGACCGGTCGCCGTCGCCGAGGCGGCCAGCCGGAGGAACATCATCAACTGGGGGCCGAAGGCCTGGCGCCTCGTCGAGAACGGGCGGACCGTGATGACCATCAGGGATCCGCGGCACCTCGGCCGCGACAAATTCGTCATCGAGGACGCATCAGGCCACCGCCTCGCCAAGGTCACGCTGACCATCGGGACCTACGCGCTCATCGTGGAGGTGGCCGACGGATTCCGCCTCAAGACTTCAACGGCGGCCGGCTTCGGAGCTGCGACCCTGTTCTTTCACGACGATCGCAAGGCGGCGGAGGTGATCAACCCCGGCGAGGACGCCGAGCCGGAGCGGCAGGTGATCCGTTTCGCCCCCAGCCTTCCGCCGCTGTATCGCGGCGCCATCCTTGGAACAGCCGTCATCGCGCAGATGCTCCAGCACAAGAGCCACCTGTCGGACCTGCTGTCCTGACCGGTTCTCCCCGAGCCGGTTCCCCCGGAGAGCCCGGTAGCGCCTTTGCGACCGCTCCTGGATGGACCACGATGGAACCATGTCTCTCGTCGACCAGAATCTCCTCGTCCTGCAGCAGGTGAAGTCCTTCCTCGCCAACGACTTCGACATCCTCGACGCCGGGGGCTCCCCGGTGGCCACCATCCACACCGAGGGCTCCGCCCTGTCACGGATGTTCCGGGGCAATCGCGAACTGGCGGTCCTGGAGAACGGCCGACCGGTGCTGCGGATCACCGATGAGGTGAACGTCTTCTCCCGGGACTCCTACACCGTGGCCGACGGCTCCGGGGCGACGCTGGCGACCCTCACCAAGCTCTTCACCTTCGCCACCAAGAAGATCCAGGCCGACCTCAATGACGGAACCGTGCTTCTGTGTACCGGCTCCCTGTTCGCCCGGAGCTTCACCATCAGCCGCGGCGATGCGGTCGCCGCGCGGATCGAACGCCGGCTGTCCGGCGTTGCCGAGGCTCTCATGGGCCACGACCGCTACGCGCTCTCGATGGATCCCAGTCTCCCGCCGTCATGCCGTGGGGCGACCATCGGCACCGTCATCGCCATCGACCTCATCCGCGCCAAGGAGGCTGCGGCCGCCTCCAGCAGTGGTTCCTGAGCGATGATGGACGCCATGGGTCTGCTCGGCGCCGACGCCCTGTACATCGATGAGATCAAGGACCGGCATTCTGCCGGGGGGCGGATCTACGACCCCACCGGCCGCCCGGTCGCCGACATCCGGCCCGCCAGACAACACCGCCTCCTGGCACAGCGCAACTGGCGCGTCGTTGTGGCCGACACCCTCGTCCTCACCGTCACCGATCCTCGCAATCCGGGTCGCGACCGTTTCGAGGTTCTCGACCCCTCGGGCGCCAGGGCGGCCGTCGTCGCCGTCAAATACCGGTCCCGCGACCAGATCGTCAAGGTGAACGGCGAGGTGCTGACGACCTCGCAGACCACCGAAGGCCTCAGTGCCCGCACTGCTCTCAACGCCATCAGCGGCAGAGGCGAGGCCCCAACACAGACGGTGACCTGGGCCCAGGACGGACGGGTCGCCGCGCGTCTGACCACCAGGATCTCCGTTGCTCCGACACGTCAGCGGCTCGACCTGGCCCCGGACCTGCCCGTCCGGCTGCGAGCCGTCGTCATCGGCTCGGTGATCATCAGGAATCTCAAGGCCGACAAGATCGACACCAGACCCGACCTGACCGACTTCTTCTGAGCGCACAGTACGTTGCATTGTGATATTCGTCACATTTAGCGACGTCACAGCCGTCCCGATTTTCACAACGCCAGAGTTCCGCAATTCGATGGCTGCCGCAATTTGGTTGCGAAATGCTAACGATGCTGTTTCATCGACGCTAACGAGCTGCACATTCCGCGGTTCACGGTGCAGACTCCTGCCAACTGCCCCGGGCCCGGCTGCCCTGGCCCCGGGCGGTCGACGACGTCACATGGGCGCCGTCCAGACCGAGATCACGCGGGTGACGTTTTTTCGCGGACCCACCCTCAGCGTGGTCCCACAGCTCTGAGGAGACATTGATGCGTCGAATCACGCCACTCGTGGCGCTGTCCTTGTCGGGGGTGCTGCTGCTCTCGGCCTGTGGACAGGACGTCGCGGCCGACAACCCCTCGACCGGAAGCACCGGCAACTCCAGCACGTCGTCCGAGCCCGCCAAGGACGGCGGCTCGATCACCGTGCGTGGTTGCACCCCGCAGAACCCGCTCATTCCGGCCAACACCAATGAGACCTGCGGAGGCAACGTCCTCGACGCCGTGACCGCCAAGCTGGTCCACTACAACTCCGACACGGCCGCCCCCGAGCTGGACATCGCCAAGTCGATCGAGACCACCGACAACCAGAACTTCACCATCAAGCTCAACCCCGGCTACAAGTTCTCCGACGGCACCGAGGTCAAGGCCGGCAACTTCGTCGACGCCTGGAACTGGGACGCCTACGGCCCCAACGCCCAGCAGAACGCCTACTTCTTCGAGCCCATCGCCGGCTACACCGACCTGCAGTGCGCCGACGAGGAGTGCAAGTCCAAGCCGAAGACCGACAAGATGAGCGGTCTCAAGGTGGTCGACGACACCACCTTCACCATCAAGACCACCGAGAAGGTCTCCAACCTCAAGGTGCGCCTGGGATACACGGCCTTCTCCCCGCTGCCGGACGCCTTCCTCAAGGATCCGACGAACGCCAAGTGGAAGAAGATGCCGATCGGCGCCGGCCCGTTCGCCGTCACCGGGAACACGGCCACCGCGATCACCCTCGAGAAGAACAAGTACTACGGGGGCAAGAACAAGCCCCACGTCGACAAGGTCACTTTCAAGATCTACAACGACGCCGCCCCGGCCTTCAACGACACGGTCGCCAACAACCTGGACATCACCGATCTGATCCCCACCGATCAGCTCACCAATGATCAGTGGAAGCAGTCGCTGTCGAACCGCTGGGGCATCCGCGAGTCCGGCATCACCCAGACGATCACCCCGGGCACCAAGGACACCCAGCTCAAGAATCTGGATCTGCGCAAGGCCCTGTCGATGGACATCGACCGCGCCACCATCACCAAGCAGATCTTCGCGGGCTCCCGCACCCCCTCCGACGGCTGGGTCTCCCCCGTCGTCGACGGGTACAAGAAGAACCAGTGCGGCCAGTGGTGCAGCTACGACAAGTCCAAGGCCAAGGCCCTCTACGACAAGGCCGGCGGTTACAAGGGCACCCTCACCATCGCGGTGAACGGCGACGGCGACCACAAGGGCTGGTCGCAGGCCGTGTGCAACGGCTGGAAGAAGGACCTCGGCCTCAAGTGCCAGCTCAAGGTGACCCCCGACTTCAAGACCCTGCGCGATCAGGTGACCAAGCGCGAGCTGTCCGGATTCTTCCGTACCGGATGGCAGATGGACTACCCCTCGATCGAGAACTTCCTCACCCCGCTGTACGCCACAGGGGCCTCCTCCAATGACGGCGACTACTCCAGCAAGGACTTCGACGCCAAGCTGAAGTCCGCCGCCGCGGCCACCTCCGAGGACGAGGCGAACAAGGAGTACCAGGCAGCGGAGAAGGTGCTCGCCACCGACCTGCCGGTCATCCCGTTGTGGGCCGCTTCGACCCCGTTCGGGTGGTCGGACAAGGTGGCGAACGTCAAGCTCACCCCCTTCGGCGCCTACGACCTGACCTCGGTCAGCGTCAAGTGATTTCGCATCAGCGCCGCCTGGCGTGACCTGGGACGGTCCGCCGGACTCATGTCCGGCGGACCGTCCGCGGTTGTGAGGAGCCTCCATTGCTGAAATACATCATCAGACGCCTGCTGCAGATGATCCCGGTCGTCCTGGGTGCGACCTTCATCATCTTCTATCTCGTCTTCGCCCTGCCGGGCGACGCCACCGCCGGCCGCTGCGGTGAGCGGCCCTGCCCCCCGGCCTATGTCGCGGCCTTCCGGGCCGAGTACCACCTCGACGAGCCGCTGCTCGTGCAGTACGCCCTCTACCTTGGCAAACTGCTGCACGGCGACCTGGGCACCAATTTCTACGACAACACCGTCGTCAGCGAACTCGCTGCGCGCTACCCGACCACCGTCAAGCTCGCCGTCATCGCGCTGCTCGTCGAGATCATCGTCGGCATCATCGCCGGGGTCATCGCCGGCGTCACCCACGGCCGCTTCCTCGACTACCTCATCCTGGTCTCGTCACTGGTCATCATCTCTATCCCGACCTTCGTCATCGGATCCTTGGCACAGTTGACATTCGGGCTCAAGCTCCACTGGTTCCCGGTCACCTCCGGCGACGGGTCGTGGAGCCAGCTCCTGTTACCAGGGTTCGTCCTGGGCTCGTTGTCGGTGGCCTACGTCGCACGGCTGACCCGCGCGAACCTCATCGAGAACCAGCGCGCCGACTACGTCCGCACCGCCAAGGCGAAGGGCCTGTCGAGCTTCCGGACAGTGACGGTGCACACCCTGCGCAATTCCCTGATCCCGGTGATCACCTACATCGGGTACGACTTCGGATCGCTGATGGGCGGCGCGATCGTCACCGAGCGCATCTTCAACATCAACGGCGTCGGCAACTTCATCTTCCGCTCCATCAATCAGCGAGACGGCGTCTCGGTGGTCGGCGCGGTGACCTGCCTGGTGCTGGTGTATCTGCTCGCCAACCTCCTCGTCGACCTGCTGTACGGGGTGCTCGACCCGAGGATCAGCCATGACTGACACCAAGAACCAGGCCGAACAGGCCACCATCGGCGCCTCCGGAGCAGAACTGGCCGGATCGGCCGTCGCCGAGGATCTCACCGGTATCGACGCCACCACCGGCGGCCCGGTGGTCGGCACCAGGCCGCGCTCCCTGTGGACCGACGCCTGGTACGACCTGCGGCGCAACCCGCTGTTCTGGATCTCCGGGGTGCTCATCGTCCTCTTCATCGCGATGGCCGTCGCCCCAGGCCTGTTCACGAGCAAAGATCCCGGCAGCTGCGATCTGGGATCGGCCCGTCACATTCCCTCGAATGTGCACTGGTTCGGCACCGACATCCAGGGCTGCGACGTCTACTCCCGCACCATCTACGGCGCCCGGTCGTCCATCCTGGTCGGCCTGCTGGCCACCCTCGCCACGACCGTCATCGGGTCGATCGTCGGCCTCGTGGCAGGCTTCCGCGGCGGCTGGCTCGACGCCCTGCTCAGCCGGATCGGCGACGTCTTCTACGCCATCCCGCTGCTGCTCGGCGGCATCATCATCCTCTACACCTTCCCCAACGACACGAACACTCCCTACATCGTGATCGTGCTCAAGGTGGTGGGTGCTCTGGCGCTGCTCGGCTGGCCCTCGATCGCCCGGTTGATGCGCTCCTCGGTGCTGCAGGTGATGCCCCACGACTACATCCAGGCCGCCAGGGCCCTGGGCGCGAAGCCGGGACGGATCATCGTCAATCACGTGCTGCCCAATGCGATGGCCCCGGTGCTGGTGGTCGCCACCATCAACCTGGGCACCTATATCGCCATCGAGGCGACGCTGAGCTACCTGGGCATCGGGCTGCAGGAACCTGCCATCTCCTGGGGGGTGTCCATCTCGGACGCCTCCGGGCTGGGGTATGTGATGTCTGCGCCGTTCATGCTGTTGTTCCCGTCCATGTTCCTGTCGCTGGCGGTGCTGGCCTTCATATTCCTGGGTGAGGCCGCGCAGGGCGCCTTCGACCCCAAGCGCCACTGATCGGAAGGAGCGCGCGAATGTCACAAAAGTCGAGACGTCTCGACCTCAAGCCGATCGACGGCAAGCTGCTGGAGGTCGACGACCTCCACGTCGAGTTCCGCACCCGCGACGGCATCGCCAAGGCCATCAACGGCGTCAATTTCTCACTGTCCGAACGCGAGACCCTCGCGATCCTCGGCGAGTCGGGATCGGGGAAGTCGGTGACCGCCCAGGCGATCATGGGCATCCTCGACACCCCGCCGGCCTATGTCACCGGCGGCCAGGTGAAGTACTGCGGCGTCGATCTGCTCAAGATGCCCGAGAAGGATATGAGGAAAGTCCGCGGAGATCACATCGCGATGATCTTCCAGGACGCCCTCAGCTCGCTGAACCCGGTCTTCCCGGTCGGCTGGCAGATCGCCGAGATGTTCCGCCAGCACCGGGGCATGAACCGGTCGGACGCCCAGGACCAGGCCGTCAGACTGATGGAGAGGGTGCGCATACCGGCCGCCAGGGAACGTGCGGGCAACTATCCGCACCAGTTCTCCGGCGGTATGCGCCAGCGCATCATGATCGCCATGGCGATCGCCCTGAACCCGTGGGTGCTGATCGCCGACGAGCCCACCACGGCTCTGGACGTCACCGTCCAGGCGCAGATCATGACTCTGCTCAAGGAACTCCAGGAGGAGTCGGGGATGGGGTTGATCCTCATCACCCACGACCTGGGGGTGGTGGCCGACGTCGCCGACGACATCGCGGTGATGTACTGCGGCCGCTTCGTCGAGCACTGCGACGTCCACCGGCTCTACGCCAACCCGGCGCACCCCTACACCGTGGGTCTCATCGATTCGATCCCCCGGCTCGACCAGAAGGGCGAGCAGCTCTTCGCCATCGGCGGTCTGCCGCCCTCCCTGACGCACCTGCCCGAGGGGTGCTCGTTCAACCCTCGCTGCCGGTTCGCCACCGACGAGTGCCTGGTCAACGGCGCTCCCCCGTTCACCGAGGTGGAGGCAGGCCGCTATGCGGCCTGCTACCACGCACAGGAGGTACTCAATCGTGAGCGTGTCTGAACACGGCCCGCAGGCGGGTGTGGCCGAGACCCCGCAGCCGGCCATGACCCTGACCGGTGCCCCGAGCCGCGCGGCCCGTCACCAGGGCGTCGAGCCCATCCTGTCGGTGCGCGACGTCACCAGGTACTACCCGCTGACCAGTGGCGTCATCCGTCACACGGTGGGCCATGTCAAGGCAGTCGACGGGGTCTCCTTCGACCTCTTCCCCGGTGAGACGCTGGGGATCGTCGGCGAGTCCGGATGCGGCAAGTCGACCCTGGGGCGCCTGCTGGTGAGCCTGGAGGCGCCGACCACCGGGTCGATCAGGTTCCAGGGCCAGGAGATCACCAATCTCAAGGGCTCGGCCATGCGCAAGCTCCGTCGTGACATCCAGATCGTCTTCCAGGATCCGTACACCTCCCTGGATCCCCGCAAGACGGTCGGCGACATCATCGCCGAACCGTTCAAGATCCATCCGGAGGTCGTGCCGGCCGGTCGGCGCCGGGACCGGGTCAAGGAGCTGCTCGACCTGGTGGGCCTCAACCCCGAGCACATCAACCGGTACCCCCACGAGTTCTCCGGTGGTCAGCGCCAGCGCATCGGCATCGCCCGTGGCATCGCCCTGAACCCGAAGGTGCTGGTGTGCGACGAGCCCGTCTCGGCGCTGGACGTCTCGGTGCAGGCGCAGGTGGTGAACCTGCTGGTCAAGCTGCAGCATGAGCTCGATCTGGCCTATGTGTTCATCGCCCACGACCTGTCGGTGGTGCGCCACATCTCCGACCGGGTGGGTGTGATGTACCTGGGCAGGTTCATGGAGATGGGAGACGAGGAACAGATCTACGACCGGTCGACACACCCCTACACCCAGGCGCTCATGTCGGCGGTGCCGGTGCCCGACCCGCAGGCCCGCGAGACGCGGGAACTCATCGTCCTGCAGGGCGATGTGCCCTCCCCGGCGAATCCGCCGTCGGGGTGCCGCTTCCACACCCGGTGCTGGCGGGCTCAGCCCGAGTGCGCCACCACCGATCCGGAGCTGATCCGCCGTGATGACGGCGCCGGCGGCCACGACTCGGCATGCATCTTCGCCGAGCTCTTCTCGCAGGCGGCCGAGGAGATCACCGGGGCCGACCAGCACGGCTGATCCGGCCCCGGACTCACCCCAGCCTCTTCTTCTGTCGGAAGTAGAGGAGGGTCAGGCCGACGGCCACAAGAATCCCGACCGGGACCAGTCCCAGCATGATCTCGAGAATGGATATGTCGACATACCGCGTCTGCGTGATCTGGCGCTGATACCCGGTGTTGGACGCCGCCACCTTGAAGTCGTAATCGTCGGTGATCGTGCGCGGAGCCAGCACACCCGACCAGGAGGTCAACCAGACCCGGTCGTCACGGCCGTCCATCAGGCCGCGCTCCAGGCCGGCCGTCGCCGCCGGGATCGGGCCGGAGAAATCGAGGCTCAGAGGGTTGCTCGGGGCGGCCTGGGTGGCGATCTCCATCCGCCGGGTCGCCAGCAGGTGGATGCGCACCCGCTGGGAGACGGTGGCTGCCCCCGAGAGCTTCATCGGGTAGACGACCCTCTCGGCGGGGAAGGTCATCCGTAGTGGTGGAAGCGTGCGGCCGAGGCTCGTGGCTCCTTCGGGGACGAGCTTGACGGCGTTGATCCTCCAACCCTGGTCCAGATAGCTCTGGAACATCGGCAGCAGCTCATTGCGGGAGCCGAAGCCATTGGCCCTCAACCAGTCGTTGATGGCGGTGGCCTTCGTGCCGGACAGGGTTGTCACATCGAAGGGCCCGATCCTGACGTGGGACTCCACGGTGGCGGCACCCGCGGGGACGCCGTCCGGCTTGCCGCTCGACTCCCCGAACCCGACGGCGAGCCGGTACTTCTTGCGCGTCACGACCTTCGGCGCCGCGGCGGCGTCCAGCCGCGCCATCACGCCGGTGGCGCCCAGCGACAGCTTCGTGCCGTCAGGGGCAGGCATCAACCATGCGGCGGACTTTGCGTCCCCGGTCATCGACAGCGTCATGTCGATGCGCTCCGTGCGACCGTCGCTCCAGATCACCGCGGCCTCGTCGTCCACCTTGGCGTTCGAGGCGGGGTCGGTGGCGATGCCGCCGCAGGCGCAGGCCACCGCCGTCGATGCCGGAGCCAGCCCCAGCCCGGTGGCGACCAGCATCATGGCGAGCAGAAGCCGCAACGGCTTGGCGACGAGACGAGGCATGCCTCGACGGTAGAGCCATCCGGTGCCAGCCATGCGGTGTTGGCTAAGGTTCGGTGCGTGCTGACCCTCGTCTCCCCTGCCAAATCACTCGACCTGGACTCGCGCCCGACCACTCGCCGGTCCACCCTGCCCCGCTATCTGGACCAGTCGGAGAGGCTCATCGAGGTGATGCGCGGCAAGTCCATCGCCGAGCTGCGGGGACTGATGGGGATCTCCGAGGAGCTGGCGGTGCTCAACGCCGAGCGCTACCGCGACTTCTCGACGCCGTTCACCCCTCGAAACGCCCGTCCGGCTGCGCTCACCTTCAACGGCGCGGTCTACCAGGGCATGGAACCGCGCACCTTCGACGCCCGGGACTGGACGGAGGCCGGCAAGACGTTGCGGATCCTCTCGGGTCTCTACGGGATCCTGCGGCCGCTGGACCTCATCCAGCCCTACCGCCTGGAGATGGGCGTGAAAGTCGCCAACAACCGCGGCACCGATCTCTACTCATTCTGGAAACCGCGTCTGACGAGGTCTGTCGCCGAGGATCTGGCGGACTCCCCCGGCGCGAAGGTGATCGTCAACCTCGCTTCCGCCGAGTACTCGGCCGCAGTGGATCTGGACGGCCTGTCGCGCCTCTTCGAGGAGGGCAACCGTAGCGTCCCGGAGTTGGGCGCCAAGGTGATCTCGCCCCGTTTCGAGGACCGCGACCAGTCCGGGCGGTGGAAGGTGATCTCCTTCTCGGCCAAGCGCGCCCGGGGGCTGATGGCCGGCTGGCTGGTGCGCGAGCGGGCGCGCTCTGCGCGGGCGGTCACGCGATTCGATCTGGGCGGTTACCGGTACGCCCCCGAGGCGTCGACCGGTGCGGTGCCGGTCTTCCGCAATCTCGGCTGACCGTCGGTGCCCGTCGTCGGACGGGGCCGATCAGCGCCTCACCGGGCCGAGCTGCGACCGTAACGCCGGTTGAACTTCTCCACCCGTCCGGCGGTGTCGACGATAGTGGCGCGCCCCGTGTAGAAGGGGTGGCTGGCCGACGAGGTCTCGGTCTCCACCAGCGGATAGGTGTTGCCGTCGCGCCACGTCATGGTCCGGTCGGTGGCCGCGGTGGAGCGGGTCAGCATGCTGTCGCCCGTCGAGACATCGCGGAAGACCACCGGGCGGTACTCGGGATGGATCGTGCTCTTCATGTTCGTCTCCTTCTCCGGTGACGATCTCCGCCACCCACGGTATTGAGAACGCCTCTCATCAATATCTATTCCCGGGGGACGCCCCGTCCGCAATCTTCAACGGGCGACCACTATGCGACCAGCTGTGCGCCGGCTCGGACGGCATCTTCCCGGGTCGGGGCGACCCCGTAGTCTGGGCGCCATGCAGAAGCCTGAAGTGACCCTGCCCGATTCCGCTCCTGCCGACCTGGTGATCGAGGACATCACCGTCGGCGACGGCGACGAGGCGGCGGCCGGAAATCTCGTCGAGGTGCACTACGTCGGCGTCGCGCTGAGCAACGGGCGCGAGTTCGACGCCTCCTACAACCGTGGCGAGCCGCTCACCTTCCAGCTCGGCGTCGGCCAGGTGATTCCCGGCTGGGACAAGGGGGTTCAGGGCATGAAGGTGGGTGGACGCCGCAGGCTCGTCATCCCCTTCGACCAGGCGTACGGAGCCCAGGGCATCCCCGGCGTCATCGCCCCCAAGGAGACGCTCGTCTTCGTCTGCGACCTGGTCAGCGTGATCTAGGGCCGGCGCGGTCCAGGGCCAACGCGATTCGAGGGAAGGGCCCTCGAAGCTCTGTCGAGTTGATGTCCGTCATTGCGCATCAACTCGACAGAGCCGGTGCCCCCCCCTGTCACCGCCCGGTATCACGTTCGGGAGATCCGCAGCCCTCAGCCGATCGCACCGACACGTGATACCGGATCTCAGTGTTTGGCGGCCTCGTGGTCGACGACCTCGTGGATGAGCCTCTGCATGAGTGGGAAGGAGCGGCGGTACCGGTCGAGGTAGAAGCCGTACTCCTGGTGACGGTCGGCGTCGGGCTCGAGGATGTCGATCTGGTGGACCATGTTGGCGGCGGCCTCGCCGAGATCTGTGTACAGGCCCGCGCCCACGGCGGCGACCATGCAGGTACCCAGCACGACGGCGTCGCCGACCTCGGTCAGTGCGATCGGCACCCCGGTGACGTCGGAGTGCATCTGCATCCAGGCCCGGCTCTTGGTCGCACCGCCGCAGGCCACCATCTTGGTGGGGCCGAAGCCGGCGTCGGTCATGGCGATCAGGCTGTTGGCGGTGCCGAAGGCGATGGCCTCCTGGATGGCGTGGTAGACGTGGGCCGGGGTGTGGGCCAGCGACAGTCCCCACATGATGCCGCGGGCCTTGGAGTCGGTGTAGGGGGTGCGGTTGCCCTGGAAGTACTCGTTGACGATCAGCCCGTCGGAGCCGATCGGGATGTCGGCGGACTGGGTGTTGAGGACGTCGTAGGGGTTGAGTCCGACCTTCTCGGCGGCCGAGGCGATGTCGGAGGCGAAGTTGTCCTTGAACCACTTGAGCACCGATCCGGTGGAGACCCCCGAACCCTCCACGGTGTACTGGCCGGGCACCACGGCGTCGGTGTAGGAGCCCCAGAAGCCCTCGCCGTGGATCTCGGAGGTCATCTGGCCGTAGAGGACGTGGGAGGAGCCGGTGATCAGCGCCATGTCGCCGGGCGCCACGACGCCCAGGCCGATCTGGCCCGCACCGGCGTCGCACAGTCCCTGGGCGACCGGGATGCCGGGGCGAAGACCCAGCAGCTGGGCGGGGATCGAGGCCAGCGTGCCGACCTGGTCGCCGACGTTGAGGACGCGCTCGGGGACCTTGTCGAGCAGGTCGTCGGCGCCCACCGCGGCGAAGAAGTCGGCGGGCCAGCCGCCGCGGGCCCGGTCGTAGTAGCCCCGCAGCGAGTTGGAGTGGATGTTGGTGGTCCACTCGCCGGTGAGTTTGTAGGTCAGCCAGTCCGCGGCGTCGACGAGGTGGGCGGCGCGGACGTAGTTGTCGGGCTCGTTCTCACGCAGCCAGGCGGCCTTGAAGGGGAAGGCCTCGGCGGGGGCCGCGCCCTTGCCGCCATTGTTGACCAGGCGGGCCGCAGAGTCGGACTGCTCTGCGCGGGCGGCCTGGGCGGTGGCGCGGTTGTCCATCCACATGATGGCCGGACGGATGGATTCGCCCTTGGCGTCCATCGAGACCAGGGTGAAGGTGGTGGCGTCGTAGGAGATGCCCGCGATCGCCGCCGGCGAGATGCCGGCGGCCGCGATGGCCCGGTGGGCGGAGGCCTGGAGGGCGAGCCACCACTCGTCGGGGTCCTGCTCGGCCCAGGCCGGGTGCGGGAACCTCGTCTGGTAGGGCGTCGCCGCGAACGCCAACGGGTGTCCCTGAAGATCGAAGATCGCGACCCGGCACGACTCGGTGCCGTAGTCGATGCCCAGCAGGTATGGTCCGTCGTCGATCATGGCGTCTCTCCTTCGAGGGGCGATCGGTTCAGGGCCCCGATCACGGATTTGGCTTCGCAGCTGTGGGAAGTCGGCTGACACGTTGGAGACACAGTACTAGCCCGGCGCTCGGGGGCATCGGGGATTCGGAGGGGTCGAGCGGGAGAGGCCGGTGTGCAAGGCTGACTCGTGCATCATCGACGAGGAGGCACCGTGGAGTCGGGATTCGTGGAGTTGAGCTTCGTGAAGTTGACCACCGACCAGGCGATCGCCCGAGCGGTATCGCTCGCCGCTTCCGGAACGCGGCATCTTGTGGGGATCACCGGGGAGCCGGGGGCCGGGAAGTCGACGCTGTCCGCGCGGATCCGCGGCGTCCTCGGTGATCGGGCTGCGGTTGTGCCGATGGACGGGTTCCACCTGGCGCAGACCCGGCTGGAGGAGTTGGGCAGGGCGGACCGAAAGGGAGCCCCCGACACCTTCGACGCGTGGGGTTTCGTGGCCCTGGCGAGACGCCTGGCCGAGGCCGCCGAGCCGATCACCTATGCCCCGGAGTACCGGCGGGATCTCCACAACGGGGTCGCCGGGGCGATCGCGGTGCCGCGGGATGTGCCGCTGGTGATCGTCGAGGGGAATTACCTGCTCGTTGACGAGGAGCCGTGGAATCTGCTTCCCGGACTGCTGACCGAGACATGGTTCATCGATGTGGACGAGGACGTGCGGATGCAGCGTCTGGTGTCCCGCCACGAGCAGTTCGGCAAACCCCATGACGCCGCGGTCGCCTGGGCCGGTGGCCCGGACGAGCGCAATGCCACCCTGATCCGCTCCACCAGATCCAGGGCGGACGCCGTGGTGAGGGTGTGATCCGGTGCCTATCAGCTACGGGCCTGCTTGGGCGGCGACGCTGGCCAGCGGCAGAATTCATCAGACGAATCAGGAACCCACCTTTGCCGATTTTCGACGTTGACTCTTACCGTGCGCCTTGATTCGTGAATGGAGACCCTGCCTCTTATCGTGCACTGGAATTGCAGAGGTGGGGCGGTTCTCCGGTATCTGGCCTGCAGCATTCTCCCGAACGATGTCCCGAACCCTTTCGATCCCCAGCTTCTCCAGCTGCCGGATCCGCTCACGGGTCACCCCGAAGACTCCTCCGATCGCATCCAGCGTCTCCGGCTCCCCGGTCTCGAATCCCCACCGCAGCATGAGGATCCGCGCCTCTCGCGGATCCTCGAACTGGAGGATCTCCATCGCCTTCCACACGAAAGGCGTGTTCGGGTCACCATGGAGACCCGGCACCACAGGGCCGTCACCGTGGATCGGCGTCATCTCCACCGAATCGGATACGAGTTCGTACAGGGACTCGATGCTCACCAGCGGGCGCGCCATCCGGCTCATGCGCACCAGTTCGTCGTAGGAGATCTCGAGTTCCGGTATTCCATCGGTGCAGGATTTTGAACAGTCCCCCCACTCGAGATCGTGATCCCTCAGCCAGTTCCTGGCCTTGTTGATCCGCTCGCCGAAGTGCACGGGGATGCGGATAGTCGACCCCTGAGCCGCTGTCGCCCTGGTCACGGCCTGCTTGATCCACCAGGTGGCATAGGTGGAGAATTTGTATCCCTTGCTGTAGTCGAATTTCTGCACCGCATGGATCAGACCGACATTCCCTTCCTGGATACGGTCGATGAATTCCAATCCGGTGCCCACCGTCCTCTTCACGACCGACACCACCAGACGCAGATTCGCCGTCACCATCTGCTCGAACGCAACCGTGCCTTGACCGGCCAGGAGTTCCAAATCGGCACGAGTCGCGGCGGCATCCCAGGCTCCGATGTCGAGCAGATGTGAGGCGTACACACCACACTCGATCCGACGCGCGAGGGCGGCCTCCTCCTTGCCCCCGCGGAGAAGCCGGTACCGGCCGATCTGACGCAGATAGTCGCGGACGATGTCGTCGCTGATCCGGATCCCGCCCAGAAGCTCCTCGTCGTCATCCCAGTCCGCATCCTCCCAACCGGCGGCGTCATCTGTGGCCGGAGCCGCGATGGTGACAGTCGGCTCGTCGTTCTCCCCCACCGGCTGCGGCGACTGATCGTCCGTGTCACGATTCCGGCCCGTTCCGGGACGGGTCGTTGTGACCTCGACCGGCGTCGTCCCGACCGGCCCGCCCGGCTCCGGTCCGCCCTCGATGCCAGGACCGCGACCGATGAGCCCCTCCCGCTCCGACTCCCATTCGGGCTGCTCCTGGGTGACACCGAGGAACTCCAGCAGTCGCACCGACTCCCCTGCGACGCCGAGGTCGAACTCCTCCCACTGTCTGGCCCAGGGCAACGACTCCTTGAAGAAGGCCGGCATCTCACCGAAGTGATGCGGATCCTCGACGGTGTCAATGGCGTACATGACGACGAACCGGGCAGGGCGATCGCCGTTCTTGCGGCGCAGCACGCGGCCCATCCGCTGGATCATCTGTCGTCGTGACCTGTTCGATGCGACGACCACTCCGAGGTCGGCGCCGGGCACGTCGACTCCCTCATCGAGCACCCGGGGCGCGGCGAGCGCCTGCGTCACTCCCGCCGCGAACTCGAATATGCTCTCCTCGCGCTCGTCGGCGCCCTGCCCCGAATGGACTGCCCCCGACGAGATGCCCTCTCTCCCCAGAAGTTCGGCCGCCGACCGCGCGGACTCCTTGGTCTGGGTGAACACCAGCGAACCGTGCGACCTGCTGACAACCGGAGCCAGGATTCGCAGTACCTTCTGCTTCATCCGTGTACCGGCGAGCAGGTCCTTGCGCCCAGCGAATCGGGCGAGATAGGCGCTCGCCAGCCCGTGCCACATCGAGGAATGGTCCCTCGCCAGTTCACTCACCTGCGCCATGAACACGGAGACGGGTTCGGACGGGACGCCGGCGATGTCCTTGAGTTGCGTCGCCTTCGCACTCATCTCATCGGTGAGCCGTCGGTACTCGGCGTTCTCGGAGGCCTCCAGCGGAACCCCCACCAGGGCGATGTCGTAGGGGGCGATGAGGTTGTCCTCCACCGCTCTCTGATACCCGAGATCGAAGGAGACGCGACGGAAGTAGGCCTTCAGGATCTCGTCCCCGTCATCCTCCCTTTCGACCGTGGCGCTCAACCCGAGCCGCCAGTCGTATCCGGGCCGCAGCGCCACCGAGTAGGCCGGTGCGCCGTAGCGGTGGCACTCATCGGCAACCACCATGCCCGCCTCGCGGCGCATCAGGAAGGTGTGGCTCATGGCCGTCTGGACGGTGGAGACGCGGACATCCCAGATCGGCTTCTCCTCAGCCTTCTCGGCCAGAATCGCGTTCGGAAGGAGCAGCCTCAGGGCACGGACCCACTGCTTGACCAGGTGATCGCTCGGCACCAGGACCACGCATCTCCGGCCGGTCCTCAAGGCCTGTGCAATGGCCACGACGCCGACCATGGTCTTGCCGGTTCCGGTGACGGCCTGCACGATGCCAACGTGGTCGCCGGTGTTCCAGGCATCGACTGCGTCGCGCTGCCAGGCCCACAGTCTCGTACCGGGCTTCATCGTCCAGGGATCGTCGGTCAGCTCGGGAAGATCGACATCATCAACATCATCGTCATCGACCGGCAAGGCCCGCGACGCGGTACCGCCGACGTACCCCATCTGGTCGTCGCCGTCCGGTTCCGTCTCGGGTTCGTACTCGAGTTCCTCGAGCGCGGGAGGATCGGTGTTTTCCCTCGCCTCTGGGGCCCCGGGGCCATCGGTGACCGCGTCATCGGTCTCGGCGGAACCCGTTTCAACAACTCCACCCGCCTCGAACGGCAGCATCGGCTCGCGGCACGGCAACTTGTTGAGCGGGTGCGAACCCAGACCCCCGATCGTCCCCAATGCCGGGCGTCTCATCGCCGTCCTCCTGCTTCCTCGCGGCGTCGACCTGCATCGTCGACGGCCCTCACTCTAGAGAGGGCCTCTGACAGTTCTTCCTCAGCATCCATATAGCGTTGTCATCGCCTTATTCACCCGTGCCCCAGCCACCCGTGGACGCATGCCCGGCTCGGAAATCCGCTCATACTGCCAGCATCGACCCGCTACGGTGACCCCATGACGGCGCGCACAGTCCCGGACCGGCCCACCTTCGTCACCGATTCGGAGCGGGACGTCTGGCAACGGTTGGCCCGCCAGCTGCCCGACGACTGCGTGCTGCTCACCAACCAGCGCATCTCCGATGAGCACAAGGATCACGAGGCCGATCTGATCGCGCTGATGCCGGGCTCCGGCGTCGTCACCATCGAGGTCAAGGGCTCACACGTCTGGCACGACGGCGAGTCGTGGCTCATCAACCGCGGCGGCACCACCGCCGCCATCGACCCCGTCAACCAGGCGATGCTCGCCGACCACGCCCTGCGCCGCTACCTGTCCGCCGACCCTCGCCGACCTGGACGCCGACTGCGGTTCTCCCACCACGTCGTCCTGCCCTACACCGACGTCAAGGCCGACTTCAGCCTGCCCGAATGCCCACGCTGGCAGATCTCCGGACGCGCCGACCTGCCCGATGTCGGCGAGCGGATCTGGGACACCACGAGCCTTCACGCCGCCGACGCCGCAATCCCCGACGCGCACGACGTCGCCACCATCGAGGCGATCCTGTGCGGCCGCAACCTCCCGGACAGAGACGTCCGCGCCCTGGCCGGAGACCGCCGGCGACTCTCCGACCATCTCACCGAGGAGCAGGCGACGCTGTTGTCGGTGACCCGGCTCATCCCCCGCGTCGAGGTGCGCGGCGGAGCCGGATCCGGCAAGACCGTGATGGCCGTCCGCCAGGCCCGCGATCTCGCCTCCGGCCGCTATGGCAAGGCGGAACGCATCGCCGTGCTGTGCTACTCCTACGGTCTGGCCGCCCATCTGCGCAAGAGCCTGCTCACCGGACCGCGCAAGAAGCAGCCGGCCTTCGTCGGTACCTTCGAGGACCTCGGGCGGTCCTGGGGGATCGAGGCCGCCGGACGCGACGACTCCGACTTCTGGGAGCGCCGTCTTCCCGAGGAGATGGCGGAGGCGGCCCTCGGGCTGACCGACGGGAAGAAGTTCGACGCCGTGATCGTCGACGAGGCCCAGGACTTCGCCGAGAACTGGTGGACGCCGATACTGCGGGCCCTGCGCGACGAGGAGGCAGGCGGCCTCTACGTCTACTCCGACGAGCAGCAGCGCGTCTTCCCCCGTTACGGCCGCCCGCCTGTTCGCCTGGTGCCGCTGGTGCTGGACCACAATCTGCGCAACACCCGGCAGATCGCCCGCTGTTTCGAGCCTCTGGCCCCCACCGGGCTGTCGGCGCGCGGCGGTGAGGGGCCGGAGGTCGAGTTCATCCCGGCAGCCGGCGACGACGCCATCGGATCAGCCGACGACGCCGTCGAGGCCCTGTTCGCCGACGGCTGGCAGGCCGGGGACATCGCGCTGCTCACCACCGGGCGGCGCCACCCCGTCCAGAAGGAGCGGCAGGACGAGCTGGGAGCGCGCGACTACTGGGAGACCTTGGACGAGGACGACGTCTTCTACGGCCACGTGCTGGGGTTCAAGGGCCTGGAGCGGCGCGTGGTGGTGCTGTGCGTCAACGAGTCGTCGGTGAGCGAACGTGCGGCCGAGCGCCTCTACGTGGGCATGTCGAGGGCCACGGATCTGCTCGTGGTGGTGGGCGATCCGCGTCTCATCGCCTCCGCGGGCGGGGCCGAGGTGGCCGAGCGGCTCGGCATCGGGGTCTGAGCCGTCACAGGTCCTGATCATTGTGATTGTGTGAGGCGAGTTCGCCCCACAACGTCACAATCTCTGCCGGGTCCGCTGGCGCGGGCCCCGTGGCTACTCGACGCCGAGGGCCCGTCCGAGCGACTCGCCGATCGGTTCGTGGATGACGATGTCAGCCTCGTCGTCGAAGGGCGTCGCCTCAAGGTTGATGAGCACCAAGCATGTGCCGTTGAAGAAGCGGATCATGCCGGCGGCCGGGTACACATTGAGCGAGGTCCCACCGACAACCAGCACGTCAGCGGCCTGGATGGTGGCCAGGGCGTCGTCGATGACGGCCCGGTCCAGAATCTCGTCGTAAAGCACGACGTCGGGGCGGATCATCTGCCCGCAGGCCTGGCAGCGGGTGATCCCCGTGCCCCGCATGATGGCCTCCAGGCCGTAATGGCGGCCACACCCCAGGCAGTAGTTGCGGTGCACCGAGCCGTGCAGCTCGATCACTCTGGAGGAGCCGGCGTCCTGGTGCAGGCCGTCGATATTCTGCGTGACGACGGCCGCCAGCCGGCCCTGCTCCTCCATCGCCGCCAGCCCCCGGTGGGCACGGTTGGGCCGGGCATCAGGATGTACGAGATAGTGCCGGTAGAAGTCCATGAAGGTCTCCGGCTCCTCGACGAAGCACTCGTGGCTGAGCATGTACTCGGCCGGGTGGGGAAGGTCGTGAGCCGTGGTGTAGAGCCCTCCCGCCGACCGGAAATCGGGGATTCCCGATTCGGTCGAGACCCCGGCACCGCCGAAGAAGACCGCCCTGCGGGCCCCGGCCAGCACGGACGCGAGATCATCCATGGCCAGATCCTCCCACACCCGTCCTGCCATCTCGTCGACCTCTGGCCGGCGCCGCGATCCGTACCTATGGTCGGGGTATGAATACGACACGCATCTCCTGCACGCTGGCCATCGCAGCCCTGCTCGCAGTCGCGGGATGTTCGTCGGAGGGAGAGTCCCCGTCGACCCCCTCCCAGCCCTCGTCTGCATCGGCCTCCGGGGCCCCGGCCGAATCCTCGGCGCCGTCGACCGGCACGGCCCAGCCCTCCGCATCCGCCCAGCCGTCGGGTTCCACGATCGCCACCAGCACTCCGTCGGCGAGGATCGGCACCGACGAGGCCGGGCGCATCGCCACCGACAAATACGGCGGCCGGGTGATCAGCGTCGAACGTGACCACTACCGCGGCACCGAGGCCTGGGAGGTCGAGATCGAGGGCAGCGATCAAGGCCGCATCGAGGTGAAGGTGGACATGGCCACGGGAAAGATCCTGCAGATGGAGCGCGACTGAACCGGCATTCACGTCCCGGATTTCCCGCTCAACCGGGGTTCTCGTCCCGATCGGGCTGGCGGATTCAATCGGTGAGTGCAACAGTGAACTGTTCGAAGAGTATCTCGCGGGGAGTGGCGTATCCCAGGACTTTGCGGGGTCGGTCGTTGAGGAGGTCCTGGACCTGGGCGATCTGCTCGTCGGTGATCTGGGAGAAGTCGGTGCCCTTGGGGAAGTACTGACGGATCAGACCGTTGGTGTTCTCATTGGTGGGTCGCTGCCAGGGCGAGTGCGGATCGCAGAAGAACACGTCGATATGGCTGGCCATGGCGAACCCGGGACTCTGGGCCATCTCGGTGCCCTGGTCCCAGGTCAGTGTCGTGATCTGGACCTGGTCGGGCAGCCCGGCGATCAGGCCGGCCAGCGCCTCGGCGACGGTCGCCGAGTCGTGGTCTGTCGGCAGCCGGGACATCAACAGGGTCCTGGACCGGCGTTCGACCAGGGTGATGACCGCGTTGGCCCCGCCGGCCCCGATGATCAGGTCCCCCTCCCAGTGGCCGGGCACCGCCCGGTCATCGGCTTGTGGGGGACGGGTGGTGATCTCGTGGCCGGTGACCCAGGGCCGGTTGCCGCGGGCGGGCAGCTTGGAACGGGGTTTACGGCCCTTCCGCCCACTGCGCAGGGCGGAGGCCACCTCCAGTTCGTGACGCAGTGACCCGGCGCCCTGGACGTAGAGGGCCTGATAGATCGTCTCGTGGCTCACCGCAGCCTCTTTACCCCACCAGCGTTCCAGGCGTCCGGAGACCTGCTCGGGTGACCAGCCGGCGTTCAGGCCCTCGATGACCCGGGCGCGCAGCAGCGGATCGGCATCCAGTTTCCGGGGCTTGGGCCGGGCCCGCATCCGGTCGGCCCGCTCCTGGGCGGTCGGGGCCCGGTAACCCACCGCCGTCGATCCCCGGGCGATCTCCCGACAGATCGTGGAGGGCGCGACCCCGAGCTCGGCGGCGATCTGGCGCATTGACCGTCCCTGGGACCAGTAGACATGGATCAGGGTCCGGTCGGCCAGGTCCAGCCGGGCCCCATGAGAGGGACGGACCTGGGGGAACTCGACAGCCTGGGCGACATAGGCACCTGTCATCCCGCCATTGTGGCCCCGAGCCAGACTGATACCGGCCTCACGGATCCATCGACCGCCCAGATCCTGGGACACCCCGGCACGCCGACAGGCGGCGATTGCCGACATGCCCTGGCCCACCAGGTCCAGGACCTGCAACCGCACCCACTCACCCAACTGTGGCCAACGACTCATCACAACACCTCTCACTCCCGGGTGTTGCACTGAACCCCTGAACCTGCCGCTGAGAAGGGCCGTTGAGCGGGATTCTCGTCTCGCCCAGACCGGCCCGAACCTGTCGCCGCCGTCCCCCGATGCGACGGATGTCGGGCCGTCAGGGCAGACTTGGGCGCAAGGAGGCCCCATGACCACATTCACCGCCATCGACTTCGAGACCGCCAACCGTGAGCGCGCCTCGGCCTGTTCGATAGCGGCGGTGACGATGGACGAGGAGGGCCGGGTCATCGAGGAGAAGGCCCATCTCCTCCATCCGCCGGCCGGCAAGGACTCCTTCCACCCGATGAACATCTCCATCCACGGCATCCTCCCTGTCGAGGTGGCCGACGCCCCGGGCTGGGAGGACGTCGTCGACGAGTATCTGGAGATGATCGGCGACGGCCCGGTGGTGGCCCACAACATGGCCTTCGACTTCAGTGTCTGGAACGCGCTGGCCGCCACCCTCGGCACCCCCACCCTCGACGGCCCGCGGCTGTGTACCTATCGCACCGCACAGCGGCTGCTGGGCTGGCAACGCGGAACGATGAAGCTCGACCAGGTCTTCCGCCACTACTTCCCCGGTGAGACCTTCTCCCACCACCGGGCGGACGCCGACGCCCTGGCCTGCGCACGGATCCTGGTCGCCGAGATCGCCGACGCCGGCGTCACCCTCGACTGGCTGGTCGACGCCATGGCTCTGCCGGCACGGAAAGCCGCTGTCCGGTGAGGAACGGGCAGTTGGCTAAACTTTAAGCACTTAAAGTTTAAGCAACCACTGCTTCACCACCACTTAAGGGGCGACCATGGCCCACTGGGAAGGCGCCTACTGGCACTCCGACGTCGCCTCCGGTGTCCCACGGCGCGACAGGCGTTCGGGGCCGTACCAGTACTACGTCCCGGACCGGCTGACGGGATCGCCACTCACCACTGGTCCGGATCTCGACGAACTTCTCAGCCGGGCCGAACGCGCCGTGGTCAGCCTCAACAGCGGGCCTGGCGCCAACGATCTTGCACATCTGTCCCGGTTCCTGATCCGGTCAGAGGCGATCGCCTCCTCCAGAATCGAGGGCATCGCCCCGTCGGCCCGCCAGGTCGCACTGGCCGAGCTGGCCCAGGAGGAAGACCTGGAAGGCTTCTCGGCACAGGCCGAGCTGGTGGCCAGGAACATGACTCTGGTGCGAGACGCCACCACTCGGCTCGCCGCAGCCGATCGGATCTCAGTCGAGGACGTCGTGGCCGTCCATGACGCCCTGCTCGCCGACGATCGGCATCACCTCGGACTGCGAACTCTCCAGAACTGGATCGGAGGCTCCTACCAGCATCCGATCGACGCCGACTTCGTCCCGCCGGCGCCCGACCTCGTCGGGGACCTCATGACAGATCTCGTCCAGTACCTCAACGGTGCCGCGCATGCACCGGTTGTCCAGGCCGGACTGGTCCACGCCCAGTTCGAGACGATTCACCCGTTCACCGACGGCAACGGTCGTGTCGGCCGAGCCCTCATCCACACCACCCTCACCCGTCGGGGCCTCACCTCAGCCTCAGTGCTGCCTGTCAGCCTCGTTCTGGCGACGTTCAGCGACGAGTACGTTCGAGGGCTGTCCGGGTACCGCTATGTGGGCGACGCCGGGTCCACGGCCGGTATCACGGGCAGGCAGATCTGGCTGGTCGAATTCGCCGGGGCAGTACTGAAAGCGACCGAGCAGGCGGAGACACTCCGCGAGGATGTCACAGCCGTCCGGGAGGACTGGGAGCATCGCCTCAGCACCTTCCGATCGTCGCAAGGCCAGCGTCGCCTCCGCGCCGACTCCGCCACTGCGCGTGTGCTCGAGGATCTTCCGGGCACACCGGTGCTGACGGCGGCCACGGTCGAGCGGATCCACGGCGTCTCGGCCATGGCTGCTGGACGTGCGCTGGGCGAACTCGAGGAGGCCGGAATCCTCAAGTCGGGATCGGCGGGACGGCGCCGCCGCGCGTACTGGGCCCCCGACGTCCTCGATCTCATCACCGCAACGGAACGACGGCTGGCCAGCACTCGGTTCGATACCCGCGCCAGCTCACCGAACCGGCAGGTTCCGGCCCGCCCACGTTGAGGCGCCGCCGCGACCACTGGCCGTTGACGGACTGTCGCCGCCCTCCTCTATCGTGGTCGGGACATGGGGAGTTGACCTCCCCGGTCGCACGCCAGGGGAGGTGATCATGGCCGGATCGCCGTCCGCGCGCGCCGAGGCGCTGCGCCGCCTGGTCGCCGACAGCCCGGCGTTGGCGCTGCTGCGCGCCGACCTGCTTCCGGTCTCCGCCGCCGTACTGGGCACCATCCTCGACGAACCTCCGGTCACCATGGACACCTCGGAGTTCCTGGAACGCGCTGAGGATGCCCTCGACCAGATCCGCGATCTGGGGGTCGATGCGCCACAGGGCGGCCAGGAGTACCTCATCGGCTGGATTCACCAGGGTCTGGTGGTGCGCTCCCCCGGCCCCGGTCGCACCGAGACCGTCCGCCTGTCACCGGCCGCCCTGGACGCCATGGACTTCCTGCGACGTCTGGAGCATCCGCAGTCGACGGTGACCTCCTCCCGGTTGGCGACGGTCACCGGGCTGCTGCGCTCCCTGGCCCGCGACACCGATCCCTCCCGCCGGACCCGGCTGGCCGATCTGCACGCCCGCCGCGACGCCATCGACGCCGAGATCGCCGCGGTGGAGGCGGGTCGGATCAGCGTGCTGGATGACGTCACCGCGGCCGAGAGACTGGCGGAGGTGCTGCGCCTGGCCGGCCAGATCCCCGCCGATTTCACGAAGATCTCGGCGGATCTCGAACGGCTCAATCACGATCTTCGTACCCAGATCGTCTCCGGATCCGGATCCCGGGGCGACGTCCTGGACGACGTCTTCGCCGGCGTCGACGTCATCGAGTCCTCCGAGGCCGGCCGCACCTTCACCGCATTCCACCAGCTGCTCACCGACGTCCAGCGGTCCGAGGCACTTGACGAGTCGGTCGACCAGATCCTCGACCGCCCCTGGTCGCACACGGTCCTCCACCGCGACCGGGAGTTCCTGCGCGGTCTGCTGGGCGTCCTCCAGGACGACTCCCAGGAGGTGCGTCAGGTGATGACGGGGTTCTCCCGCAGCCTCCACCGTTTCGTCGAGACCCACGAGTACCGCGAGCACCGTCGCCTGGCCGCAGAGCTGACCACCACCCGGTCGCGCCTCTCAACGGTCGCCGCCGAGCACCGGGCCACCGCGCCCACCGGCTACGAGCTGCCCGCGACGTCACTGCCGATCTCGACCATCGCCTCCTGGAAGCTCCACAATCCCGACGACAACCGCACCATGACCCCGGTCGTCGAGATCGCCCCAGGCGAGCTGGATCTCGAGGCGCTGCGCGAACAGGTGCGGGCCTCCGAGATCGACTTCGACGCGCTGCGCCGGGCCATCTCCCTCACGGCGGCCGACAAGCCGGTGTTCAGCCTGGCCGAGGTGCTCGAACGGTTCCCCGCCGATCAGGGGCTGGCCAGTATCGTCGGCCTGCTGGTGCTGGCGGAGGGCCTGGTCCGCGGGCCCGGACGCTGCACCCGCAGCACCGCGGTGGAGAACCTCGGCTGGCAGACGTCGCGTGGCGGCCGGCGCTCGATGAGCCTGCCGCGCTACATCATCTCCGAGATCCCGAAGGAGTGGAGCCGCCGTGCCCCGATCGCCTGAGACCGCCGCGTCCGGTCCGCACATCGACGGCGAGCCGCACGCCATCGAAGGAGGGACTGAGGCGGAGGCCGCCGCACCGGGCCTGTTCCCCGGCGACACCGGCACTCTGACCGAGGCGACCCGTCGGGTCCTGCTGCAGTTGCTGCGCGGCCCCTACATCCACCGGGACCGCCATCCCAAGCTGTGGCCCGTGGTGATCCGCGACGAGGAGATGCTGCGCTCGCGGCTGGCCGATCTCTTCCTGGCCCTGGTCGTCGACACGGAGCGCGGCGTCGCGTTCATCCGCAACGCCGAACCGGCCCAGGCCGACGAGATCCCCAAGGTGACCCGCTCCACCCCGCTGAGCCTCATCGACACCGGCCTGGTGCTACTGCTGCGCGACGCCCTGCTGCGCACCGAGACCCAGGACACCCGCGCCTTCATCGACCGGGCGGAAATCGACGACGCGCTGTCGGTGTACCGCCCGGCAACCAGCACCGACAGGGCCGGATTCGAGCGCCGCGTCAACTCCTCGGTGGAACGGTTCAAGTCGAACTCGGTGCTGCTGCCCACCGCCGAGGAGGACCGCTTCGAGATCTCCCCCGTGCTGGCCCTCATCTTCGACGCCGACGAGGTCGCCACCGTCCGCGACGCCATCGAGCGGCTGCTGGACGAGACCGACGACACCAGAGCGGAGGCCCGATGACCCCCGAGTTCCCCGGCCAGTTCCGGCTGTCGCGCATCCAGCTGGTGAACTGGGGCACCTTCAACGGCGCCACCGACATCGCTGTGCCCCGCAGAGGGGTCCTGGTCACCGGCGCCTCCGGATCGGGGAAGTCCTCGCTGCTCGACGCCATCGCCGCGGTGATGGTCCAGCCCCGCTGGCTGGCCTTCAACGCCGCCGCCCAGCAGGGCGGCCAGGGGGACCGCTCGCGGTCGGTCCTCAGCTATGTGCGCGGCGCCCACCGCCGCGACGTCGACGAGTCCACCGGCCAGGTGACCACGGCCTATCTGCGCACCGGAGCCACCTGGAGCGGCATCGCGCTCACCTTCGACGACGCCGCCGGCCGCGTCGTCTCCCTGGTGAGACTGTTCCACGCACCCCAGCAGGCCACCGGCCCCGGCGACGTCAGGACGTTGTATCTGGACGCGGACGAGACCGTCGAGCTGGTGCCTCTCGAGCCG